>JBKJOO010000120.1:0-10526 GCA_046595615.1 Mycobacteriales bacterium
GTTGGTCGCGGCGATGAGCAGGATGTTGGTCGGGACGACGTCCGGACGCTTGAGCTGGTGCTGCGGCGCCAGCAGCAGGTTGATGCGGTCGACGAACCAGCCCCGCAGCCGCTGACCGCCGGTCGGGTCGTCGAAGGACTGCAGCTGCACGAGCAGTTCGTTGACGACCCCGCCGGTGCCCTCGGACACGAAGGCGCTCTGGACCGTCGCGGGCGAGGCGACCATCGCGTACGACGCCGGCAGGCACGCGGTGCCCTGGCAGCCGGAGACCAGCGGCGAGAACGCCGACGTCATGCCCGCGGCCACCCCACCGCGGGACATCGCGATCGCATCGATCTCCTCGATGAAGCCGATCGCACCGCCCTCCTTGCGGGCGGCCTTGCGCAGCGCCTTGAAGTACGAGCGGATCTTCTTCGCGGACGCCCCGAACCACATGGACTGGAAGCTGGTCGCGCTCACGAACAGGAACGGGACGCCCGCCTCGCGCGCCATGGCCCGGGCCAGGTGGGTCTTGCCGGTGCCGGGCGCGCCTTCGAACAGCAGACCCCGGCGCGGCGTACCGCCCATCTGGCTGGTGAAGGTCTGGTGGGCCAGGAACAGGTTGAGTGAGCGCACCACGTCGTCCTTGACGGCGTCGATGCCGACGACATCGGCCAGCCGGGTGGAGATCTGGTCGGCCCGGTAGACGACGTGCGGCGAGCGGCCGGTCAGCAACTGCTGCCCGACCAGCATGCCGATCATCAGGGCGAAGAAGCCGAAGACAACCAGCAGGAACGGGTCGACGTGCGGCAGCGGGACAAAGTCGTCGGTGCGGTCCCAGGTCGAGGCCCGCCAGGACAGGACCGCGGCCACCGACAGCACGACGACGGTCAGCTTGACCCAGCGGGCCCTTCGCCGTTGCTCACGGGTGCGACCCACGTCGGCGTCCCGCATCGAGAGCAGCCCGCCGTCGGCGGTTTCGAGCAGGGACTCGAAGGCGTTGCTGGGCGTGTCTGGCACGGTTCGCTCCTCGGAACGCAAAGGGGCGAGCGTCGCCCCCTGGGCATGTCCCCAGTCTGGGCTTCGTCACGCAACGTGACCAGCCGACCGGGCAACACCACCCGATCGGCCTATCAAGGATGCTCCACGGGTGCGCCCGCCAGTCCCGACGACGTCCCGCAACGATCGGCTACTGGCCTTCAGCCACCCCGGACCAGGCCCACCGGGTCCGGGCGAGCCCGGCGGCGGCCCGGGCACGCCGACCTCCCGAGCGCGTCAGCGGGCGCCGACCGACTGCGCTCAACGGGCCCAGGTGCGCCGTCAACACCAGGAGCGCCTCATCGGGATAGGCGTTCGCCAATTCCGCCGCCCGCTCATGCTGACCTTGCGAGACCGCGGCGTTGACGGCGTAGCTGTACCGGTCTCGCATCGCTCGCAACTGGCGAGCCACCGGGTCGGTCCTCGGCGCCGTGTGTGTGTCCATACCTGCCTCAACGATCGCCGTGCCGGGACCACTCCGGATGCAGCAGTGGCGTCCGTCTCCCTGGGTCCGCGACCGGGCGCCCTGGCGCGCCGTCCGGATCGTTCTCCAACAGGGCGAGCTGGCGCCGGAGACTGCCAGGTCGCCAGTTCGGACTTAGGTGGCTGTCTGCGCGTAGGCGCCGAGGTCCTGGGGGGTTCGCGGGGTAACGAGGGACTTTTCGAGGTACATCGCCACGTCTGCTCGCCGTACGGCCTGCTCCAAGTCGTCACCGGGGCGGCACTGGGCGATTCCGATGGCGGCCGTGACGAGCCCGTCTGGCGGGAAGGCGGCACGGACCGCGCTGCCGAAGCGTCCCTGGTCGTTGGGCTGGACGGAGCAGCGCAGGATGCCGAACTCGTCCCCACCGATTCGGGCTACGACGTCGCCAGGGCGGGCGACGGCAAGCAGAAGCCGGGCGGCCTCGCGCAGGTAGTCGTCGCCCACCTGGTGCCCAGCGCTGTCGTTGATGAGCTTCAGGTCGTTCAGGTCGATGATCGCCAGGCTGATCCACTGTGACGCGCGGACGGCGGCGTGCAGGGCCTCGTCCCACGCACCACGATTGGCCAGGGCGGTGAGGGCGTCCCGGCGCGCTGCCTGCTCGGCGCCCCCGACAAGCACCTGCAGGTTGGTGCGGTTCTGGGCGGCGTCGATGATCGGTCCAGCTGTCTGCGCGATGGCCTGCGCGACCCGCTGGCACAAGGTGGTGAAGCCGCGCGGCGCCTGGGCGGTGTGGGCCAGGACCAGGACCCCCTGGGCGGGGGCGCCGAGTGGCACCACGAGGTGGCTGGTGATCCCGTCGTCGGCACTGAGCGGCGCCGGCAGGGAGTTGCGGCGGCTGTTCTGCTCGCACGCCAACTGTCCGTCCCAGCTGACCGCCCAGTCGACGAGTCCCGCGGCGGACGTGAGCGCGGGCAGTGCCGCGAGCTGCCCAGGCAGCCACAGGACGGCCTGCTCGCAGGACAGGCTGGCGGCGGCGGAGCGCACGATGCGGTGCAGGGTCTGCGTGAGGGTCCCGGCGGGTGCCTGCATGACGTCCTGCATCGCCTGCAGGATCTCCATCTCGTCGGCGAGGGCCTTGGCGGGGCTGACGACCGCAATCTGTCGGCCTGCGCGGCGGGCGAGGTCGCGCAGGGTGTCGTCGTCGTCGGTGAGCACCCCGTCGGTGCTGCCGACCAGGACGAACAAGTCCCGGCTGATCCCGAGCAGAGCGGCGGAGCGGGCGTAGTAGGGCCCGAGCACGTGCACCGGTTCCGCTCCCGACCAGCGCACGACTGGGTCGCGGAGCGAGCGCGGCCACCTGGAGAGCGCGTCGGCGTACAGCTCGATGTTGCCGGCCCAGCCTGCTCCGCGTCCGGTGCCGCCGACGTGCAGGAGGTGCCCTGCGGTCACGCGCCGGAAGACCAGGACGTCCTGCGCACCGGCCTCGGCGGCCTCCCGTTCCAGCGGCGTGAGCGCCCGAGTGGGCGCGGCGATGACGCCGGAGGCGACTGTGAGGGGCAGCGGCGCAGGCCGGCCGGCCAGGGGCGCGGGGCGGCCGATGAAGTATCCCTGTGCGTAGTCGACGCCGAGTTCCTGCAGGACGCTGAGGATCGCGGCGTCCTCGACGAACTCCGCGATGGTCGTCAGCCCCATGCCCTCGGCGATCTGGACCATGGCGCGCACGACTTGCCGGTCCTGGGCGCTGGTGACCAGGTGCCGGACGAACGACCCGTCGATCTTCACGTAGGTGAACGGCAGGGTCTTGAGGTAGAGGAAGGAACTGAACCCGGCTCCGAAGTCGTCCAGGGCCCAGGTGCAGCCGAGAGCGGCGATGCGGTCGGCGAACCCCGCGGCGGCCTCGAGGTCGACGATCGCGGCGGTCTCGGTGATCTCGAAGACCATCGCGCCGGAGGGGATGTCGCCACGCGCCATCTCAACTCCGATCAGGGCCTCGAGCTGGGAGTCACCGATCGACAGGCCCGACAGGTTGACCTCGACGCGGGTGGCCGGTTCGGTGACGAGCCGGTGCCGCAGCTGGGCGAAGGCGTGGGTGACGACCCACTGGTCGATCTCGCGGATCAGTCCGTGTCGCTCGGCCAGTATGAGGAACTCTCCCGGCGCGATCGGGGTGCCGTCCGCGGCGATGAGGCGCAGCAGCAGTTCGTGGGTGGTGATCGTGCCGTCCGCCAGGCTCTGGATGGGCTGTGCGTAGAGCTCGAACCCGTCGCCGTCGAGGGCGGCCCGCAGCGTGTCGAGCCACTCCTGCCGGGTCGTGACCGACTGCCGGGCGGCGCCGTCGGCGGCGGCGACGACCAGCCGGTTGCCGCCGGCCTCCTTCGCCTCGTACATCGCGACGTCGACGTCCATCATCAGCTGGCCCGACGTGACGCGCTGGCTGCCATCGAACAGTGCGATGCCGGCGCTCGCCGCGACCTTCACGCGCCGGCCCTGGTCGGTGGCGGCGCTGTGCTCGTGCAGCGCAGTGAGCACCCCGCGGGTCACCCTGGCGGCTTCGTCCGGGTCGACGCAGTCGAGTAGGAACGCGAACTCGTCGCCACCCAGCCGAGCAATGACGGCGGAGGTGGGGAGCTCGGCCCGAAGGACGTCTGCGACCAGCTTGAGGACCTCGTCGCCGACGAGGTGCCCGCGGCTGTCGTTGATCATCTTGAAGTTGTCGAGGTCGAACATCGTCAGTGCGCTCATCGCCCCGCGCGGCTTGGCTGACTGGACCCGCCGGTCGAGGACCTCGTCGAACCGGCGCCGGTTCGACAGACCGGTCAGCGGGTCGTGGCCGGCGAGGTACTCCAGGCGCTCCCGGCCCGCTTGCAGTTGCTCTCTGGCGCCGTCGAGCGACATCGCGGCCGCGACGACCTCGTCCTGCATCGCGTTGAAGCTCACGGCCATCGCCGCGACCTCGTCCTGGGTGCGG
Source organism: Mycobacteriales bacterium (assembly GCA_046595615.1). Taxonomy (GTDB): domain Bacteria; phylum Actinomycetota; class Actinomycetes; order Mycobacteriales; family SCTD01; genus JAYSQK01. Next base: position 4,410 of record JBKJOO010000120.1, read on the forward strand.
ACGTCGACCTTGAACAGCTGCGGGTGGGCGCGGGCGGCAGCCAGGTCTCCCCGCCCGAGGGCCTGCATCGCCCGGGTGAGTTCGGCCAGGGTGCCTTGTTGGAGGCGCTGCGCGGCGTCGTTCACCTGCACGACGGCGTGCGAGATCATCCCGGGCAGTACAAGCCCTACGGCGATGGTGAGCAGGGCGACGGCGACGAAGATGTCCTGCAGCAGCGCAACGAGCGCGGCCTGCCCGTTGTCGACCTTGGTCACCGCGAGCAGGTAGCCGGCGCCGTCGAGCACCATCACCAGCACCATCGAGCCGGTGAGTTTCATGCCCAGGGAACGCTTGACCTTCGGGGCGCCGGAGGTGCGGCGGTCCTGCCAGGTCCGCCAGGAGTAGGCCAGCGACCCCGAGTAGGCCAGGGCGAGGCCGAGCAGGACGTACTTCAGGCCGAACTGCTGGAAGCCCAGGAGCGTCGACACCGCCCACGCCGCGGCGGCGACCAGGCCGAGGCCGATCGTGTAGCGGGGAGCGCGCCACGGCCGTGGCATCTCCGGAGCGTGCCGACGAAGCAGCCACACGGCGACGCTCGGCAAGCAGATGGCGATCAGGTAGGTGAGGTTCGCTGCGGCGATGACCGCAGGCGGGTCGCCGGACACCAGGAGCGCCAGCGACATCCCGGCGGTCAGCAGGGTCGCGACCCACGGACAGTCGTAACGGTTGCGCCGGGCCCAGGCTCGCGGCAACAACCCGTCCTCCGACAGCTGCGACAAGGTACGGGACGCGCCGGCCAGAGGTTGCAGCGTGCCGTGGAACATGTTGAAGACCAGGAACCACAGCGCCGCGGCCTTCGCCCCAACGCCGAGCAGCGGAGCGAAGGTGGGGCCTAGGACGCCAGCCAGGTCACCAGTGAGGGCCTGCGGCCCGAGGGCGCCGAGCCACACGACCGGCAAAATGACGAAGTAGAGCGACGCGATCCCGGCCGAGGCGAAGATCGCCCGGGGCACCTCTTTCTCGTGGTTGCGGGTCTCCCCCACATGACAGGTCGCCGCCTCGAACGCCGGAGCGGCGAAGCCGATCAGGTACAGCCCGGCCATCGCGCTGGTCAGGACGCCGAACGTGCCGTGGAACGGCAGGGTGAGGTGAAAACTGCTGGCCCGGTGCCAATCGACGCCGCCGGAGAAGACCGGGACGAGCGCCGACAGCAGCGCCAGTACGGCTGACATCGAGGCGATGGAGACAGCGAAGCGGGCGACCCACTTCACACCGCACAGGTTGATGATCGTGAAGACGATGACGATGCCCGAAGCGAGCAGCTTCACGCTCACCATCGGCAAGTACCACTGCTGGATCACCGACGCCGACAAGATCGCCGTTAGCCCGCAGGTAGGGACCCAGCCCCACCAGTAACAGGTGCCGGTGAGGTTCGCCAAGACCGGGCTGTACGGGCGAAAAGCCTCCGAGCACGTCGCTGCGATCCCCCCGACCCGATCCGGCCACATCATGATCAACTCAGTCCAGCCGGGGACAGCCATCCACGACAGGACAAGCCCGACGGCAAGCAGTGGGACCGCCGCAGTGCCCTGGGCGAGCAGCAGGGCCCCCAGCAGGAACAGGCTCTGGTTGCTCCCCCCGAGGGCCAGCGCCGTGTTGCCGATCCACCCGATAGACCGCGGGTGACGGGAGCGCGCGACATCACCGTCGGTCACGGGCATAGCCGGAGCAGGCGTCTGAGCCATCACGGGAGCGTCCTTGCGAAGCGGGGGATTCTCCCAAGGCCTCGACGGCTCAACCCCGGCACGCAAGGCCAACCGACAGAAACCACCCCAACTGACTACTCGCGGACCCTGCCGGGACCCGAGCAGCCGAAAGGGGCGTCCCTGTTCCACCGGCGCTGTCCACCGCATGGACAGCAGGTGAATGGTCGTCTCGGCGTGAGGACAAGGTCGGACTTCGGATCGCGCTATCTAGGAATGCCTGTCGACCGAGGACCGCAGGAGCTCGTCCGGTTGCGCCGCGAGAACCGAGTGCAGGCGGTGCAGATCGACATCCTCAAGCGCGCGAGCGCTCCTTCGCGCGGAAGAACGTCCTCCCAAAAGAGGGTCACGACTGGTCCAAGAGTCCGCCGCTGACGGCTGCGACCTCGCGGTGGCCCGCCGGGCCCTGAACGTCTCACGGTCGGGCTACTCGTCGGCATCCTCCAGGCGGAACCCGACCTTGAGGCCGACCTGGAACTGCGCGACGGCGCCGTCCTCGATATGCCCTCGGATCTCGGTCACCTCGAACCATTCCAGGTTGCGCAGGGTCTGGCTGGCCCGCGTGACACCGTTGCGGATGGCCTGCTGCAGGCTCTCCGGTGAGCTGCCCACGATTTCGGTGACGCGATAGGTGTGGTCGGACACGACAGACCTCCAGGTGGTCGATGACTGCCGTGATCACACCGCCGCACGGGGCTCTGCACAACCCCCCGGGCGTGGCGCTCCCGAGCGCCAGCGGGGCGTCAGCGTCCGGGCGGGTCGCCGTCCGGAACCTCGAGGCGCGTCGGAACAACAGTCACAGGGGCAGGGTCAGGTACGTGCTGTTCGGGTCCGCGACATAGTTGCCGAACGGCGGGCAGGCAACGAATCCATGGCGCCGGTACAGCCGTCGGGCAGGGGCGAAGAAGTCCTGTGAGCCGGTCTCCAAGCTCAGTCGTTGGTAACCGCGCCGACGCGCTTCGTCGATCAGATGCGTCAGCAGGCGCGTGGCCACGCCTCGGCCGCGCGCGGCGGTCGACGTCCGCATCGACTTGATCTCCCCATCGACGGTCGAGAGCTCCTTCAGCGCCGCGCAGCCCAGCACGGCCTGATCGTGCCAAAGCGTCCACACTGTGACGGCTGGATCGGTCAGGCCGGTGAGATCGAGCGCGTGCACACTTTCTCGCACCGACGTCGCGTGCATGTCGGCCAAGTGCTCGGCGAGCAGTCCGCGTACAGCGTCCCGGGAAAGGTCGTCCCGCTCGATATCCATCAGGCGTTCAGTCGACGCCTGAGAACAGGTCCTGCTCACGCCCCTGGGGACCATCGGCCGGACCGGACTCGCCGTGCGCGAGCACGTAGTACTCCACCCCCATAGCCCGCTGACCGACGTTGTTGGACAGCGCGAAAAACGGTCCGTCGACCGCGATCTGGGTCTTGTGTGCACGCATTGCTGCGACTTTGGCGTCGAGGTGGTCGCGCGCGTCGATCTCGGTCGTGACGGCCTCGTCGGGGATGCCGAAGGGCAGGTCGTCGGCCGAGTCCGCCCCGAAGAAGTTGGTCTGCCCGCTGGCCTTGAGCTGGTCGATGCCGGCCTGCAGGACGCTCTTGGGGAACGCCGAGTGGTAGAGCTTGCTGGCCCGCCAGGTCTCCCCCAGCTCAGGCGCGTACGTCGGATCGCCAGCGGCGTCGAACGCAGCGGTGGCCACCCGGTGCGCCTGGATGTGGTCCGGGTGGCCGTAGCCGCCCCGCTCGTCGTAGGTCACCACCACCTGCGGCCGGACCTCGCGCAGCGTGCCGACGAGTTCCCGGACCGCTTCGGTGAAGTCGGCCTGCCAGAAGACGTCAGGTCGGTCGTTCTGCGGGGTCCCGATCATCCCGCTGTCGCGCCATCGGCCGGGCCCGCCGAGGAAGCGGTGGTCGGTCACCCGTAACGCCTCGCAGGCCGCGGCCAACTCGCCGATCCGATGCTGGCCGAGCCCGTCGTCCTTGTCACTCGCCAGATGCTCCAGCTCCGGCACCAGGATCTCCCCCTCCTCGCCGAGGGTGCAGGTGACCAAGGTGACGAGCGCTCCCTCGGCGGCGTAGCGCGCCATCGTCGCCCCGGTGCCGATCGTCTCGTCGTCGGGATGTGCGTGGACGAGCAACAGCCGGCGCGGACGGTCCAGCGGCGTGATGTCGATGTGCTCGGCCGCCCCATCCACGGCGGTTGCGGCTTCGTCGAGGACTGCCTGGTCGACGTCGACCGCGAGCGACTCGGGGGGCAGGGGCAGGGTGGCATCCGGCATGCCGCGAGCCTAGGACCAGCTGGTCCGGCATGGCAGGGTGAGCCGGTGAGGCGGCGGCTGCGGTGAACCCGGTCGAGGCGCCCTTCCCGATCGAGGCGCCCTATCGCGTCGTACCGGCACCACGCCCGCTCGGGGCCGCTGGCCACGTCGTCCTGGACGACGCCTGGCCGGCTGCCGCGGCCCGCCGGCTCGAGCGGCTGCACACCGATGCCGGCGGCGTCCTCGTCTTCGACGGACCAGTCCGGCCGGGGCTCGCCGAGGCCCTGCGACAGGCGTGGTCGCTGCTGCCGGTCCCCCGGTCCGGCGATGTCGTCGCGCTCCCCCACCTCGGCGTCGAGGTCGACCTGGCCCACCTCCAGGCCCGGCGTACGGCGTCCTGCCGGGTGGCCGGTGCACAGGACGCCGTGCTCGGCCGAACCGGACTCGACCTGCTCGTCGTCGGCTGGCTGCTGGCCTGCAGCGAGGACCTCGTCGTGTTGCGCCGGAGCGGACCGTCCGAGGTTGTCGCCGAGCTGCTGGCGGTGGCCTTCCCGAGCGGCTGGCCGCCGCGGGAGCGGGCCGGGGCGTCGCTCGCCGAGTTGCACCGGCCGGTCGCCGACGGTGCCCGGCTCCAGCGCGCGACACCCGCCCTGTCCGAGGCCCTGCTCACCAAAGGCCCCTACCTGCAGCATGTCTGGGGGCTCGACCCGTCGGGCCGCCTCGACCGGGACCCGTCAGCGCCCGACGCGGCGTACGACGGCAAGGTGCCCGCGTCGCAGTGGTGGCTCCGGGTCGAACGGCAGACCACCCTGCCGCTCGGTGATCGGGCGCTATTCGTCATCCGGCCTTACCTGGTCCCGCTCGACGCGCTCGACCGACACCAGCGGGCGGTCCTCGCGGCCGCGGTCAGCTCGATGTCACCGGCATCGGTTGCCTACAAGGGGATCACCGACGTGCGCGACGAACTGCTCGGCTGGCTTCAGTTGAGGGAGGGGTCATCGGGATAGCTCGCGACCATCGCGAGCGGCATCTCCTGTCGGCGCAGCACCTGTCGCCACAACAACTTCGGCGTACCCGTGAAGGCATCCCCGGGCAGCGCATCGAGCACCCACCACGCGCCCTCGGTCACCTCGCCCTCCAGCTGCCCAGCCGACCAGCCGGCGTACCCCGCGAACACCCGCACCGCCTCGACGGCGTCCCCCGGTTCGCTGTCGAGGTCGACGGTCGCAAGGCCCGGCCCCAGGACGGCGTACGCCGGGGAAGGTGTTGCGCCCGGTCGAAGCCGACCCAGACAGATGGCTGCCGTCTGCTGGACGGGGCCGCCTTCGAAGATCAGTGCGGGCGCGCAGGCCCGACGCTCCCAGCCGGGCAGCACCTCGGCCAGCTCGGCGCCGGTGGGCCGGTTGAGCACCACCCCGAGCGCGCCGTCGGGCTCGGCGTGCTGCAGGAGCAGGATCACGGTCCGGCGGAACGGCCCCTCGCTGAGCATCGGCGAGGCAACGAGCAGCCGGCCGACCGCAGGAATGCCGCCGTCGTCGGTCATGGCTAGACCAGCGCGGCCTTTGCCTTGCTGCGGCCGGCCTTGGCTCGCTCACCCTGGTCGAGGATGACCTTGCGGATCCGCACGGTTGCGGGGGTGACCTCGACGCACTCGTCCTCGCGGCAGAACTCAAGCGCCTGCTCGAGGCTGAGCTGGCGGTGCGGAATGAGCGGGACGAGCACGTCGGACGAGCTCTGCCGCATGTTGGTGAGCTTCTTCTCCTTGGTGGCGTTGACATCCATGTCGTCGGCGCGGGAGTTCTCGCCCACCACCATGCCCTGGTAGACCTCGGTCCCCGGCGGCACGAACAAGGTGCCGCGCTCCTGCAGGTTCGCCAGGGCGAAGCCGGTGGTGGGTCCGGCACGGTCGGCGACGAGCGAGCCTGACGGACGGGTGCGGATGTCGCCGTGCCACTCCTCGTAGCGCTCGTGGACGTGGTGCAGCAGCCCGGTGCCGCGGGTCTCGGTGAGGAACTCGGTGCGGAAGCCGATCAGCCCGCGGGCTGGGACGATGTATTCCAGCCGGGTCCAGCCGGTGCCGTGGTCGACCATCTGCTCCAGGCGGCCCTTGCGCAGCGCCATCAGCTGGA
>JBKJOO010000223.1:0-2662 GCA_046595615.1 Mycobacteriales bacterium
CGAAGAACGATTCGGCCAGGGCATTGTCCCAGCAGATGCCGGTCCGGCCCATCGACGAACGCATGTTGTGTGCAGCGAGATAGTCGCGTAGCTGCACGGAGGTGTATTGCGTGCCGCGGTCGGTGTTAAGCGGAGTTCCGCTTAACTCGGATTACGGCCAGGTTCGCGTTAAGCCGAGACTTCGCGTCTTGACCTGTGTGGGCGGGGGTTCCTGACGGATTCCTCGGCTTAACGATGTGCTGATGGTTGCGTCCGTTCTCTGGCAGGGAGGTGCCCTGCGAACGGGAGATGGTCATGGACACGACGGTCAGCGGGATTTGGTCGGTGGTGGTCGCGGAGCTGCGTGCTGCGGGCTACAGGGAGTCGACGATTGGCCAGTACGAGAAGACGGTCAAGGCGTTGGCTGGCTTCGCCGGCGACAGCTGCAGCAGTTACACGGTCCCGCTGGGCGCCGGCTTCGCGACGATGACGGTCAGCCCTCGCACTGGCAGGTTCAGTGCGCAGCGCAGGTTTGACTACCGCCGGATGGTCACCGTTTTCGACCGTTACGTGACGACGGGGCGGGTGGATCTGGCGATCCGGACTGAGCGTCACGAGGGTGAGTTCCTCGGCGGCGCAGTAGGTCAGGAAAGCTTTGACGGTGCTCAGCCGCAGCGCGACGGTGTTGGCCGCGTAGTGCCGCTGGTCGATCATCCAGGCCAGCCAGCCTTTGAGATGGTCCCGGTCGAAGTGGTCGAAGTTGACGTAGGCGCGTTCGATCTTGTGCTGCTCGGCCAGGTAGTCCAGCAAGCATTCCAGGCTGATCCGGTAGGCCTCGATCGTCTTCGGGGAGCGCCGCGCCACCGTGGGCAGGAACCTGTGCAGGTAGCCCCTGGCGAAGGCGTAGAAGTCGGGGGCACCAGTCTTGGGGTCGCGTTTCATGCGAACCCGACCTCCGGCAGCGGCGACCGGCTGTTGGCCATGAGGTGGTCGTAGTCGCGCAGGAAGTCCGGCGAGGTGTGGATGTAGTAGTAGGTCGAGTCGATGCTCGCGTGCCCCATGTAGCGGGCCAGGTAGGGCAGCATCGCGCTGGCGTCCTTGCCCTGCCGTGCCCATCGCTGGACGTTGGCGTAGGCGAAGTGGTGCCGGAAGTCATACGGCCGTGGCCGCTGTCCTCCCACCGCTCGTGGAAGCCCCGCCTGGTCCCAGACCCTGTTGAAGACCGTTCCGACAGTCGCAGCGGTGACCTGGTTGCCGGTCCCGGAGACGAAGAACGTCCGCCGCGACGCTCCGAACTCGCTGGCCGATACCCAGTCGCAGGCGGCCAGGACCTCGATGACCTCGGCGGTCAGCGGCAGCCTGCGAGAGCGGTTGCCCTTGGCGTGCACGATGTCGATGTCTCCGTCCGCCAGATGCACGTGCTCGGGCAGCAGCAGCCGGGCTTCACCGGTCCGCAGCCCGCACGAGTGCATCAGTGTGAAGAACGCGACGGTCTGCCACCGCCACGGGGAGGCAGCCTTCAGTGTTGCGGCGGAGCTGAAGAAGGCGTCGATCTCACCGCTGCTGAGCAGGTAGGGGTGGGCAGGCACGAACTGGGCCTTCCACCGCTCCGACAGGACGTAGGCGTCAGCGTCCCCATGGACCCGCAGCCACCGGCCAAGGTCCCGGATGTAGGACATCCACGACCGGTAGCCGCCCGACTGGTCCAGCCGCTCAGTGACCCAGCCTTCGACCGTTTCGCGGTCGAACACGGTCCGGCCGTGCGCGGTGCAGTAGGCGTCGAACTGCCTCAGATACCAGACCCGGCTGTTGCCGTAGCAGCCCATCTTCTCCTTGAACGTCAGGTAGGCATCGAGCTCGGACGCGAACGCGCTGGTGAAACCGGGGGCGTTCATGCCCGCGTCGCGTTCGTGCCAGGGACGTCCAGTACGCACTCGAGCAGCCGGTCGGTGTCGACGCTCAAGTACACGTCCGTCGAGTCCGGACTGGCATGGCCCAGCACAGCCGAGATCGTCGGGAGCGGGACCGCCGCGCGCAGCAGCCGCGACGCAGCGTTGTGCCGCAGCAGCCGGGTGCCGGCGTTCACGTCGGTGGCACCGGCATTGCCGAACACACCCGAGATCACCCGGTGAATCGTGGCGTGGTCGGCCAGCCCACGGTGCGGAGCCTTCACGCGGAGGAACACGTGATCGTCGCCGGAGGAGGGCCTGTGCTCAAGGACGTACTCGGCGAGCTTGGCGACCAGCAGATCGGTCAGCGGCACGGTCAACGGGTTGCGGGTCTTCTGCTGCACGATGCTGGCGGTCCGTTCTCGCCAGTCAATGTCGCCCAGGCGCAGGTTGACGGTGTCGCACGCCCGTAGACCTGTGGTCAGTGCCAGCAGCGTGATCGCCGCGTCTCGGGCGCTAACCGCCCCCGACGTGCACGCCTGCAGGACAAGTCCCTGATCGTGGTCGGACACCATCGGCACGATCGCGTGGGAACGCTTGATCCCAGCCAACCCTGCCGCATCCACCAGATCGGTGCGGCCGGTGTACTTCAAGAACGGGCGGAAGTTCGACACCACCCAAAACAACGACGACCTGGCCCACTTGCCCGACAGTGACTCCAGGAACCCCAGAACGCTGGCCCCGTCGGCGTCGCGCAGGCAGCCGATCCCGCGTGCCTCCAGGAACACCAGGTA
>JBKJOO010000400.1:0-3072 GCA_046595615.1 Mycobacteriales bacterium
ATCTTCCCGGACTACCTGCGGGCGCTCGACATCTCGCTGCTGGGCAAGGCGCAGGAGCGCGGGCTGCTCGAGGTGCGCGTCCACGACCTTCGCGACCAGACCGGCGACATCCACCGCACCGTCGACGACAGCCCGTTCGGCGGGGGCCCGGGCATGGTGATGAAGGCCGAGCCGTGGGGGCGCGCGCTCGCCCGGGTCGTCGAGCTCGGCGGTCCGGCTGCCCGACCCCGGCTCGTCGTCCCGACTCCCGCGGGGCGGCCGTTCACCCAGGCGCTGGCGGTCGAGCTCGCGGCCGAGCCGTGGATCGTCTTCGCCTGCGGACGCTACGAAGGCATCGACGGCCGGGTCGTCGAGCACGCCCGCACCTCGATGGTGGTCGACGAGCTCTCGCTCGGGGACTACGTGCTGGCCGGGGGTGAGGTCGCCGTGCTCGTCGTCGTCGAGGCGGTCGCACGGCTGCTGCCCGGCGTGCTCGGCAACGCCGCGTCGCACCAGGACGACTCCTTCTCGGCCGGCCTGCTCGAGGGCCCGGCTTTCACCCGGCCGGCCAGCTGGTGCGGCTTGGACGTGCCGCCAATCCTGCTGTCCGGCGATCACGCGGCGATCGCCCGCTACCGACGGGACGAGGCGCTGCGCCGCACCGCCCGGCTCCGGCCGGACCTGCTCGACGGACCGTTCGACGAGCACGACCGAGCGGTGTTGGTCGAGGCGGGGTTCGACCCGTCCGCGTCCGGTGTGGCACAGTAGAGGGCTGCTGCAGGCGCCCGGTCGCCGGCACTCCCTCTCTGCGCGCGCCGCTGGTGCGTGCCTCTGCACGAAGGAAGCGATCCCGCCATGCACACCCTGGACGAGCTCGACAACGCCTCGCTGCGCAGCGACGTGCCCGACTTCCGGCCGGGCGACACCGTCAGCGTGGGTGTCCGGGTCGTCGAGGGCAACCGCTCCCGCGTGCAGCAGTTCCAAGGCGTCGTCATCCGCCGGCAGGGTGGCGGGGTTCGCGAGACGTTCACGGTCCGCAAGGTCAGCTTCGGGGTTGGGGTCGAGCGCACCTTCCCGGTCCACACGCCGGTTATCGAGGCGATCAAGGTCGTCACCCGCGGTGACGTACGCCGGGCCAAGCTGTACTACCTGCGCGAGTTGCGCGGCAAGAAGGCCAAGATCAAGGAGAAGCGGGACGTCAAGCCGGCGACCGCGGCTCCGCGTGCGAACGCCTGACCGCCGCTGACCGCGGGGCCTGCGATGTCCAGCGGGCGTACGCCGGCCGGCTGAGGCGAGCGGCGCGCGGGACCACGCCGGCACGTCGCGCCTGCGCGCTTCGTTGACGGCGCTGTGACCTCGACCGCAGCAGCCGCCGTCCCGGACGGGGACGTCGCCGGCCACGATGATCCGGCACCGCGCCGATCCGTCCGCCGCGAGCTGCCGCTGCTGATCATGCTGGCGCTGGTGCTGGCCCTGCTGATCAAGGCCCTGCTGGTGCAGGCGTTCTTCATCCCGTCCGTGTCGATGCGGCACACGCTCGAGGTGGGCGACCGGGTCCTGGTGAACAAGCTGGTGTACGAGTTCCGCGGCGTCCATCGAGGTGAGGTGGTCGTCTTTAACGGCATCGACGACTGGGTGCCGGACGGCCGGGTGGCTCCAGCGGCGCACGGAATCAGCCGGGTGCTGCGGTCGGCGGCTGGCGCGGTTGGTCTCGGGTCTGCCGGCGAGAAGGACTTCATCAAGCGGGTCATCGGGCTGCCCGGCGACCGGGTGATGTGCTGCAGTGCGGGTGGCCGGGTCGTGGTCCAGGCCGCGGGTGGCACGCCGGTCGAGCTGGTCGAGCCATACCTGTTCGAGGCCGGCGCCGACGTCGACCCGCTGAAATATTTCTGCGCGGCCGGGCGGACCCAGGTCGCCTGCCCGCCCGGTACACCCGGGGTCCTCGTGCCCAAGAGCCGGCTCTGGGTGATGGGTGACCACCGCGGCAAATCGGGCGACTCCCGGGCCCATCTCGACGATGGGCATTCGGGGACCATCCCGGTCGGTCGGGTCGTCGGCCGTGCGTTCGTCGTGGTCTGGCCGGTCGATCGCTTCACCGTCCTCGGCGTGCCGCACACCTTCTCCTCGGCGCTCTCCGGCGGCTTGCTGCAGGGCGCCCCACTGGGCCTCGGGCTGGCCGGCGCGCTGCCGATCGTCGGGCTCCGCCGGCGTCGGCGCGGCTCCTGCGGCCCGTAGGCTGGCCAGGTCATGCCGAACCCCGTCGCCCGCACCGCCGCGCGTGTCCTGCTGCTCGACGCGGCCGGTCGGCTGCTGCTGTTCCGCGGTGGCGACCCCGCCGCCCCCGAGCGGGGCACCTGGTGGTTCACCCCGGGTGGCGGCCTCGAGCCCGGAGAGAGCCGGGCCGAAGGGGCCGCCCGGGAGCTCTACGAGGAGACCGGGCTGCGGGTGACCGCGACCGAGCTCGGTCACCCGGTCCTGCTCCGGGCCATCGAGTTCGACTTCGACGGCACCCGCTACGCCCAGGACGAGGAGTTCTTCCTGCTCCGCGTTCAGGCCCACGAGGTCGACACCGCCGGGTTCAGCGAGCTCGAGCTGCGCAGCGTCGTCGAGCACCGGTGGTGGACCCGGGCCGAGCTGGCGAGCACCGGCGACGCGGTCTACCCCGATGGGCTGGCCGAGCTGCTGGACCGGGTGGCCTGACGTGCTGCTTGCCCCCCGCCCCGTCGTACGCGCCGAGCATGGTCTGTGGGCCTTCGAACGTGTCCTGCAGCGACACGGCTTCCCGCACGTCGCGGGCGCCGACGAGGCCGGCCGGGGGGCCTGCGCCGGACCGCTCGTCGTCGCCGCCGTCGTCCTGCCCGCCGGGGCGCGCGGGGAGGTGCCCGGTCTCGCCGACAGCAAGCTGCTCACCGAGCGGGCCCGCGAGCGGGCGTACGACGCGGTGGTCAGCCGGGCCGTTGCCTGGTCGGTCGTCGTCGTCGAGCCGGGCGAGGTCGACCGGCTGGGCCTGCACGTGATGAACGTCCGCGCCATGCGACAGTCGGTCCTCCGGCTCGACCCCTGCCCGTCGTACATCCTGACTGATGGTTTTGC
>JBKJOO010000456.1:0-4248 GCA_046595615.1 Mycobacteriales bacterium
GTCGGTCGTCGTCGTCGAGCCGGGCGAGGTCGACCGGCTGGGCCTGCACGTGATGAACGTCCGCGCCATGCGCCAGGCGATCGCACGGCTCGACCTCTGCCCGTCGTACGTGCTGACCGATGGCTTTGCGATCGCAGGCATGCCGGCGCCGACCCTCGCGATGTGGAAGGGCGACCGGGTCGCGGCCTGTGTGGCGGCGGCGTCGGTCATCGCCAAGGTCACCCGGGACCGCCTAATGACCGAGCTCCATGACCGCTGGCCGGCCTACGACTTCGCCCGGCACAAGGGCTACAGCACCCCGGAGCACATGGCGGCGCTGGCCGAGCACGGTCCCTGCAGCGAGCACCGGCTGTCCTATGTGAACGTGCGCCGGTCGCTGCGGCAGGATGCGCTCGCATGAGCGCGGTGTCGGCATGAGTGCGGAAGAACTCGAGAAGTACGAGACCGAGATGGAGTTGCAGCTCTATCGGGAGTACCGCGACATCGTCCGGCAGTTCGAATGGGTCGTCGAGACCGAGCGGCGCTTCTACCTCGCCAATGCCGTGGATGTGCAGCCGCGGACCGCCGACGGTGAGGTGTGGTTCGAGCTCACCCTCACCGACGCCTGGGTGTGGGACATGTACCGGCCGGCGCGCTTCGTCAAGACGGTCCGCGTCCTGACCTTCAAGGACGTCAACGTCGAGAAGCTGGACAAGCCCGAGCTCGAGCTCCCAGGGAGTCGTGGGACCTTCGGCGGGTAGGACGGGCCGCATGACATCTCCCGTGCCAGGCCACGACGTGCCCACCGGTGAGCAGCCCGGTGCCGGCTCCACCCCAGCCGAGGAGGGCGACGGCACCGTCGGGCTCACCGACCGAACCGCCGGCGGCGCCCCGGCGGCCAACCAGACCAAGGTCGAGCCGGTGCCGCCGACGCCCGGGCACACCGCACCCGATGGCGCGTCCGGCCCGGTGGGTGGCCTGGATCCCGACGAGCTGCGCATCGGGGCCGCCGACCCGCAGGCGCCGTCCCACCCAGCGGGTGGCCGACGACCCGACCACGGTTCGTCGTACGTCGAGGTGGTGGTCGAGGACGGCACTGCGCAGCGGGCCCCTGGCTCGCAGGGCGTGCCAGCGGAACCCATCGGCACTGACCACGACGTTTCCGCCGCCCGGATGAGCCCGGCTGAGGACACCTCGACCTCCTTCACGTCCGCGGGTGACGCCCGCGGCGTCCCGGTCGCCTCACAGGACGCCGCGGAGGGCACCAGCGAGACGGCCTCCAGCGTGCAGGGCGTACGGACGCCGCAGGAGTGAGCCGCTGGATCTGTGGACAACTTCTGGCTGTCCACAGATCGAGTCCGGCCTCGTCCTGACGTCCTGCTGGGCGGCACCGTCACGGCCGGAGGTGGTCGAGGTGCAGACGGACGACGACGCAGCGGCACGCCGTGGTGGGTCAGGTGCCAACGAAGTGGCGTCTCGGGCGGCCGCGCTCGGGAGATACGGCGAGGACCTTGCTGTCCAACATCTCCAGGCGGCCGGGCTCGAGATCCTGGCCAGAAACTGGCGCTGCCGGGCTGGTGAGCTCGACGTCGTGGCACGAGAGGGGTCCGCGCTGGTCTTCGTGGAGGTCAAAGCGCGCAGCGGCATCGGCTTCGGGATGCCGGCCGAGGCGGTCGGCCAGGCCAAGGCCCGTCGGATCCGACACCTGGCATGTGCCTGGCTGGTGGAGCACCGCCCGCCCGGCGCCCACGACCTGCGCTTCGACGTCGTCTCGATCGTTCGCCAAGCCGGCCGCGCGCCGGTTGTCCACCATCTGCGCGGGGCGTTCTGATGGGCCTTGCCAGGAGTTGGTCAGTGAGTCTCATCGGCGTCGACGGGCATGTCGTCGAGGTCGAGGCCGATCTCGCCCAGGGGTTGCCGGGCCTGACCGTGACCGGCCTGCCCGACGCGGCGCTCGGTGAAGCCCGCGACCGGGTTCGCGCAGCCGTCGTCAACTCCGGCCATGCCTGGCCGCAGAAGCGCATCACCCTCGGTCTGTCGCCCGCCTCGCTGCCCAAGCGGGGCAGCGGTTTCGACCTGGCGCTCGCGGCCGCGATCCTTGCGGCGGACGGCGCCGTGCCTGCGGCCGCGCTCATCGGCCGGGTGCTCATCGGTGAGCTCGGTCTCGACGGGCGCGTGCGGTCGGTCCGCGGCGTGCTGCCGGCGGTGCTGACCGCCGTGCGAGCCAGCTTCGAGCGGGTGATCGTGCCGATGGGCAACCTCGCCGAGGCTCGGCTCCTACCGGGGGTGCAGGCAGACGGCGTCGCCACCCTGCGCGGTCTCGTCGCCCTGCTGCGGGGTGAGCCGTTCGAGGAAGCTTGCCCGGCACTCCCCGCGACGTCGGCGTCGCCGGCCTTGGCGCTGGACATGCTCGACGTCGCCGGGCAGGTCCGGGGTCGGACGGCGATGGAGGTGGCAGCTGCCGGCGGACACCATGCCTTCCTGCTCGGCCCGCCGGGCTCGGGCAAGACCATGGTGGCCGAGCGCATGCCGGGCCTGCTTCCGCCACTGGAGCTCGAGGCAGCCCTTGAGGTCACCGCCGTGCACTCGGTCGCCGGCACGTTGCCAGTGGGCGAGCCCCTGGTCCGCATCCCGCCGTACCAGGACCCGCACCACACCTCGACCGTCGCCTCGATCGTCGGCGGGGGGAGCGGGGTGGCCCGGCCGGGGGCCGCCTCGCTGGCCCATCACGGGGTCCTGTTTCTGGACGAGGCGCCGGAGTTCGCGTCCGGGGTCCTGGATGCGCTGCGGCAACCGCTCGAGTCCGGCCGGTTGAGCATCACCCGGGTCGGGGGCACCGCGGTCTACCCGGCCCGGTTCACGCTGTTGCTCGCGGCCAACCCGTGCCCGTGCGGCAAGGATCCGCGTGACTGCATCTGCCGGCCGGACGCCCGCCGGCGATACCTCACCCGGCTGTCCGGCCCGCTGCTGGACCGGATCGATCTCCACGTCGACACCCCACCCATCACCCGGGCAGAGATCATGGCCGAGGGTGGCTGCGGCGAGCCCAGCGCAGACATCGCCGCCCGTGTCCTGCACGCCCGCCAGCGCGCCGCCGAAAGGCTGCAGGGCACCCCTTGGCGCATCAACGGCCAGGTGCCGCCAGTCGAGCTGCGCCGGCGTTGGCCGCTGCCCCGCAGCGTGACCTGCGACGCCGAGCGGGCGTTGGACACCGGTCAGCTGACGGCGCGCGGCTTCGGCCGGGTCCTGCGGCTGGCTTGGACGTTGAGCGACCTCGCCGACGCCGGTCGTCCGGGCCGGGAGCACGTCGGCCACGCGTTGGGCTTCCGGTCCCTGCTCCACCACGGGCTCGCCGCATGACGCCGACGGGTGAGCAGTTGGCCAACGTGGCGCTGGCCCGGGTGCTGGAGCCGGGGGACCTTTCTGCCCAGCACGCGGTACAGGCGCACGGCCCGCAGGAGCTGTGGCAGCGACTGGTCCGCTCGGCTCCCGTCCCCGAGCTCGGACCCGCTGCCGAGCTGGGTGCCCGCGGCCGCGCCGCCGGCCACGACCCCCTCGAGGACTGGCGTCGGATGCAATGCTGCGGTGCCCGCCTGGTCCTGCCGGGCGACGACGAGTGGCCCTCGCACCGACTCGACTGGGACGGTCAGCGAGCGGCCCCGCCGCGGGCGTTGTTCGTGCGCGGGCCGGGGTCCCTGGTCGACCTGGAGCGTTCCGTCGCCATCGTCGGCGCGCGGGCAGCGACGGCGTACGGCGAGCAGGTGGCCGGGGAGCTCGCCCTCGGCGTGGTCGAGGCGGGTTGGTCGGTGGTCAGTGGGGGTGCGTACGGCATCGACGGCGCTGCCCACCGTGGAGCCTTGACCGGCGCGGCCGGGGGCACCGTGGCGGTGCTGGCCTGCGGTGTGGACGTCGCCTACCCCCGTGGGCACGACCGCCTCCTTGGCCGGATCGCAGAGCAGGGCCTGCTGGTCAGCGAGTTGCCGCCTGGCAGCGCACCCACCCGGTTGCGGTTCCTCGTCCGGAACCGCCTCATCGCGGCCCTCACGGTCGGCACCGTCGTGGTCGAGGCGGCCCGCCGGAGCGGGTCGCTGTCCACCGCCGGGTGGGCCGCCGATCTGGGGCGTCAGCTGATGGCCGTACCGGGCCCGGTGACGTCCGCGCAGTCGGTCGGCTGCCACGTGCTGCTGCGCGACCGCAACGCGCTCTGCGTCACCACCGCGGGAGAGGTGCACGATGCGGTCGGCGCTGCAGGAGAGCACCTGCTGTTAC
>JBKJOO010000324.1:0-2816 GCA_046595615.1 Mycobacteriales bacterium
GACCCTCACCGCCGAGGGAGTAGCGCACGAAGCGGAGGAGCTTGGCGTCGTCGACGATCACGCGGACGGGCCCGTCAACACCATTGCCGCGGCCGGTCAGCGGCCTCGCCCCGGTGCTGAGGAGCGCCCGGTCCCACGCCCGCTCCAGGTGCCGCCACGTTGACGTAGGGGAGCGCTGCGCCTATGTGCGGTGGAGTGATGCACCTTCAGCCCACGTCGCTAGGCGGACCACTCCCGCGCTACCTATCGCACCCCAGGCAGTCGGTGCACCGGCGCGAAGGAAGGCCCGTTCGCCGTCACGCCAACGAGGGAGCGTCGCCGCATCGAGTCAATGGAGCCACGCCGCGCCACTCCATCAGCCGGCCACCCAGGTCGGACCGCTGCTGTCGCTGGTTGATGTGGACTCACTGTTCCTGGTAACAACCCGCTTGCGGTGATCGTCGTGTTCGATCAACACCTCACCCGCCGTCACTGCATCCTTCGTTCGGATCTGGTTGGTCCTCAAACATACCTTGCGCCACAGGGTACCGAACGCTACCTTGCACTACATGACAGTGGAGTCGACCGCTCTTACCCAGCTCCGTCGGGGCGTGCTGGAGCACTGCGTGCTGGCGCTACTGGCTGATGGCGAGCGATATGGCTACGACCTCGTCACGCAGTTGTCGACGGCCGGTCTGCTCGCGAGTGAGGGCACCATGTACCCCCTGCTCTCACGACTGCGCAAGGACGCCTTGGTCAACACCACCTGGCGCGAGTCCGACTTCGGGCCTCCACGCCGCTACTACTCCCTGACTCAGGCCGGGGCCGACGCCGTGGAGGCGTTCCGGGAAGCCTGGGAGCAGTTCAGCACCTCCGTCAACCTCATCCTCAATGGGAAGGGCGCGTCATGATGACCGACCGGCAGCACCCCCTCGTCACGGATTTCCTCGCCCGCCTGCAGAATGAGGCCGCCGTACGCCTTCCAGCCGACCGGGCCAGCGAGTTGGTTGCCGACCTGCGCGACCACCTGCGCGAGAGCATCGCCACCGATGCGACCGAGTCCGACGTGCGCAACGCGGTCGACCGGATCGGCACACCAACCGATCTCGTGAACGAGGCCGCCGGCTGCGCTCTCGCATCTGGAGGTTCGCCGGCTCCCAATCACGGCAACCGTCGCGAGATGGCCGCCCTGGCCATGCTCGTCCTGTCGGTTCTCATCGCGATCGCCGTGCCGGTCGCCGGCTTGCTGCTCATCGCCGGGCTGATCCTCGTATTCATGTCGACACGCTGGCGCAGGTCCGACAAAGCCCTGGCTTCGGTCGTCTACACCCTCCTGGGGATGCCGACAGTGGTGATCGTCGGGCTAGTTGCACCCATGACCGCCACAAGCACCACCTGCACCGGGACGACTACCGGCCCTGAGGCCCCGTCCAGCGCACAGGTCTGCACAAGCACAGGTAGCGGGGCGCCCACCTGGCTATTGATCCTTGCTGCGGTGGGATACCTCGCAGTCCACACATACACCGCGATTCGGCTCTACCGCCGCGCCCGAGTCACGGTCCCCGCCTGACCGCGGCTGCCCAGTCCACGGAGAACGCGGCACCGCGCCCCAGCTCGCGGTGGATTGACACCTCGCGGATCGCGGTTACGAGCTCGTCTCGGGGACCGCGTGGCAGGTTGCCGCACGCATGTGGCCCGGTAGACACCTGTTATGTCCGATTCGGTGATCAAGTCCACTGCTTCGGTGCCTCCTGTCTGACTGCGACAGCTTCGCGGCCGCTTACTCGGCCCGGAACGAGAACAGCCTCTTCAACGCCTTCTACGAGCGTCCCGAGATGATGCGTCTCGCCGGCGACGTCGCCGGCCTGAAGGTCCTTGACGGCGGCTGCGGGTCAGGTCCCCTGATGGAAGCGCTGCGAGGCAGGGATGCGGTCGTCGCCGGCTTCGACCTGAGCCCCGCCATGGTTGAGCTTGCTCGAACGCGGTTGGGCGGGGACGCGGACGTGCGGGTTGCCGACCTCGGTGCGCCCCTGCCCTATGGCGACGACACGTTCGACCTCGTCGTCTCATCACTGGCCCTGCACTACGTGCAGGACTGGGCCTCCACACTGGCCGAGCTGCGGCGCGTGCTCAAACCAGGGGGTCGCCTCACTATCTCGATCATCCACCCCACGGTCTACGCGGTCGTGTACCCCGAGGCCGACTACTTCGCCCTCACCCAGTACTCGGAGGACTACGACTACGGGGACCAGACCATCTGGATGACCTACTGGCACCGGCCTCTGCAAGTCATCATCAACACGATCATCGAAGCCGGGTTCTCGATCAACAAGGTCACCGAGCCGCCGCCGGTGGCGGGCACACCAGCGGAGCTGCTGCCCAATGCGGATGGTCGCGCGTTCATCTGCTTCCTGTTCTTCGACCTCCAAGCGCCCTGACAAGGGTGGCGCGGCACGTGGCCGTGGTTGTGCTGCCCAAGATCAACAGGCGGACCTGGCCGCCGCCTCGATCTTCTCGCGCCGGTGAGTCCAGAACGAGTCAATCGAGCCAGGCCGCGCCACTCCATCGGCCGGCCACCCAGGTGGGATCGCTGCTATCGCTGGTGGATGTGGACGTACTGTTCCTGGTGACAACCCGGGTGCGGTGCTCGTCGTGTTCGATCAACACCTCACCAAGGATGACAGACTCAAATGCTTCGTCGATCGCATCGATCAGCACGTCACTACCGTCGTCACACGCATCGCAGCCGCAGACCGGCTGGGCGATGAGAACGACCTGTGGGTTGGCGTACCCGATGACGACGCCAGGCAGGTGCTGGTGGGTGAAGTGGACGAACA
>JBKJOO010000123.1:0-15671 GCA_046595615.1 Mycobacteriales bacterium
TCCGGGGGACACGGGCAGTACGCCGTGGTGGTGCTCGAGGTGGCCCCCGGACTGTTTGACCAGGCGGCCGGTGGCGGTCACCGGCCCGGCGATCGTCTCGCGCAGGGCCACGGCGACCGGTGGCCGTGTGACGGCGACGCCGTGCCGGGTCTGCAGCCGGTCGACGAGGACGTCGGCGTGGGCCGGGCCGATGCACCACAGGACCTGTTGGCCGGTCTGGGTGTCCCGGTCGAGCCGGACGGTGAGGTCCTCGGCGACCAGCCGGGCCAGCGCCGTGCCGAGCTTGTCCTCGTCAGCCCGCGAGGCCGCCTCCACCGCGACGGGCAACTGCGGCGCCGGGAGGTCCCACGGCTGGACGAGCAGCGGGTCGCCGGGGTCTGAGACGGTGTCACCGGTCTCGGCCGAGGCGAGGCGGGCCACCGCGCAGATGTCGCCGGCGGGGCAGGAGGCGACCGGTCGCAGCATCGCGCCGAGCGGTCCTGACAGCGGGCCGACCCGCTCGTCCACATCGTGATCGGCGTGCCCGCGTGGCGCGAGCCCGTGGCCCGACACGTGGACGACGGCGTCGGGGCGCAGCGTCCCGGAGAACACCCGGACGAGCGAGACCCGGCCGAGATAGGGGTCGGTCGTGGTGCGGACCACTTCGGCGACCAGCGGGCCTTCGGGGTCGCAGGTGATTGGCGCCGCCGGACCGCCGTCCGGGGTCGTCACGACCGGGCAGGGGTGCTCCAGCGGCGAAGGGAAGGCCTGGGTGAGCAGTTCGAGCAACTCGTCGGTGCCGAGCAGCGTGCGCGGGGCAGCGGCGAGGACCGGATGGAAATGACCGCGCGCGACGGCCGTCTCGAGGTCGGCGACGAGCACCTTGGGGTCGATCGGCTCGCCGGCGAGATAGCGGTCCATCAGCGTCTCGTCCTCACTCTCGGCGATGATCGCCTCGATGAGGTCGGCGCGCAGCGTGTCGATGAGCGGCAGATGCTGCGGATCGGGGTCGCGCTCGACCCGCTCACCGGAGCTGCGGTCGTAGACCCGCTGGGAGAGGAGGCCAATGAGGCCGGCGACCGACTCGTCGTCGGCGTGCATCGGCAGGTAGAGCGGGTGCACCCCGTCGCCGAGCACCCGCTGGCAGACCGCCACCGCCTCGTCGAAGTCGGCCCGCGGCTTGTCGAGCTGGGTGATCACGATGGCCCGGGGCAGCCCGACCGCGGCGCACTCCTCCCACAGCTGGACGGTGACCGCGTCGACCCCCGCGGTCGCCGACACGACGAACAGGGCGGCGTCGGCGGCGCGCAGGGCGGCCCGCAACTCGCCGACGAAGTCGGCGCCGCCGGGGGTGTCCAGCAGGTTGACCTTGATCCCGGCGTACTCGATCGGGGCGAGTGCCAGCGAGACCGAGTGCTGTTGGCGGACCTCGATCGGGTCGCTGTCGCAGACCGTCGTGCCGTCCTCGACCAGGCCGGCCCGCGGCACCGTGCCGGTGCGGGCGAGCAGCGCCTCCACGAGGGTCGTCTTGCCGGCGCCGGCGTGGCCGACGAGCGCGACGTTGCGCACCAGCTCGGGGGAGCGCGGCGCCGGGGCGGGCCGTGCGTTCGGTGCCACGGTGCGGGCCACGTCAACCTCCTGCTGGGGGACGGCCCACAGCCTCTCGCGCCGGCGCTCACCGGGACAAGCCTGCGAGCCCGCCGCCGCTATCCTCTGCGTTCCGCCGAGACGTCTGGACCCCTGCCTGTGCTGAACCTGCGCGTGCGTCCCCAGGTGGGCCGGGTGGTCGACCCGCTCGCCCGGGCGCTGCTGCGCGCCGGTGTCGCGCCGGACGTCGTCACGATCTTTGGCACCGTCGGGGCGGTGACGAGCGCGCTGGTCTTTTTCTCCACCGGCCACTTCTTCACCGGCACGGCGCTGGTCTTCGTGTTCGTCCTCACCGACCTGCTGGACGGCGCCATGGCCCGTTCCCGCGGCACGAGCAGCCGTTTCGGCGCCTTCCTCGACTCCACGATGGACCGCCTCGCCGACAGTGCGATCTTCGGCGGCCTCGTGCTGTGGTACTCCGGGGTGGGTGACGACCGGACCCTCGAGGCGGTCGCGCTGTTCTGTCTGGTGGCCGGCGCCGTCACCAGCTACGCCAAGGCCCGGGCGGAGGGGCTCGGGATGACCTGCAACGTCGGCATCGCCGAGCGGGCCGAGCGGCTGATCGTGGTCCTGCTCGGCACCCTGCTCGTCGGGCTCGGCGCCCCGACCTGGGTGCTCGGCGCGGCGCTGGTCCTGCTCGCCGCCGCGTCGGCGGTCACGGTCGTGCAGCGCCTCGTCGAGGTGCACCGCCAGGCCGCCCTCGCGCAGCCGTGAAGCCGGTCCGCCGGGTCGCCGACCTGCTCACCGACGCGTCGTACGCCGGGGGGTGGGCGTTCGTCCGGGCGTTGCCCGAGCCGGTGGCGCAGGCGGTGTTCCGGGCCGCCGCGGACCTCGCGGCCGTTCGTGGCGGCAAGGGCGTCGACCGGCTGCGGGCCAACCTGCAGCGGGTCGCCCCGGGGCAGGACCTCACCCGCGAGGCGCTGCGGTCCTACGCCCGCTACTGGTGCGAGGCGTTCCGGCTGCCGGTGATGAGCGCGGACCGGCTCATCGCGGGCACCGAGGTCGTCGACGAGCACCTGCTGCGCGACGCCGTCGCCGCGCCCACCGGCACGATCATGGCGTTGCCGCACACCGGCAACTGGGATGCCGCAGGAGCCTGGTGCAGCGCGACTGGGGTGCCCTTCACGACGGTTGCGGAGCGGCTCAAGCCCGAGGCGGTCTACGAGCGGTTCGTCGCGTTCCGGGAGTCGCTCGGGATGGAGGTGCTGCCGCTGACCGGTGGCCCTCGCCCGCCGTACGACGTCCTGGTCGAACGCCTCGAGGCGGGCCGCACGCTGTGCCTGCTCGGCGACCGTGACCTGACCCCGCGCGGGGTCGACGTGAGCTTCTTCGGCGCGCCGACCCGGATGCCGGCGGGCCCGGCCTCGCTCGCGCTGCGGACCGGCGCCCGGCTGCTGCCGGTGACGCTCACCTTCACCCCGGGTGGCTGGCGGGTCCGGTTCCATCCCTACGTCCCGCACACCGACGTCGGGTCGATGACGCAGGCGATGGCCGATGCGTTCGCCGCCGGCATCGCCGACCGGCCGGCCGACTGGCACATGCTGCAGACCCTCTGGCTCGACGACCTGCGCGACGGCGACCCGCGCAAACTGGCCCGCGTGTGAGGGTCGGCATCGTGTGTCCCTACACCTGGGACGTCCCGGGCGGGGTGCAGGCGCACGTGCGCGACCTCGCCGACTCCCTGTTGGCGCTGGGGCACGAGGTGTCGGTGTTGACGCCGGTCGACGACGTCGACACTGCCGACCTGCCAGGCTATGTCGTGCCGGCCGGCCGGGCCGTCCCGGTGCCCTACAACGGGTCGGTGGCCCGCCTGGCGTTCGGGCCGGTGTCGCTCACCCGCACCCGGCGGTGGCTGCGCCGCGGCCGGTTCGACGTGCTGCACCTGCACGAGCCGACCGTGCCGTCGCTGTCGATGCTGGCCTGCTTCGCCGCCCGCGGGCCGATGGTGGCGACCTTCCACACCGCGACCGCCCGCAGCCGCGCCCTGCAGGTCTTCGGCACCACCCTGCAGCCGGGCCTGGAGAAAATCACCGGCCGGATCGCCGTGTCGCCGGCGGCCCGTCGGGTGGTCGTCGAGCACCTCGGCGCCGACGCCGTGCTCATCCCCAACGGCGTGTCGATCGCCCGATTCGAGGGTGCCGAGCCGTTGCCCGACCAGCCGGACCGGCCGACCGTCGTCTTCCTCGGCCGGATCGACGAGGAGCGCAAGGGCCTCGCGGTGCTGCTCGCGGCCCTCCCGCGCCTGGTCGCGCTGGTGCCGCGGGTCCGGCTGCTTGTCGCCGGGCCGGGCGATCCGGGTGAGGTGCCCGTGCCGCCGGCCCTGCGCCGGCACGTCGAACTGCTCGGCCTCGTCAGCGACGCCGACAAGCCGCGGGTCTACGCCAGCGGCCAGGTCTACTGCGCCCCCAACACCTACGGCGAGAGCTTCGGGATCGTGCTCATCGAGGCGATGGCCACCGGCACGCCGGTGGTCGCCGCCGACCTGGAGGCGTTCCGGCGGGTGCTCGAGGACGGCCGCGCGGGGGTGCTCGTGCCGGTCGGCGATGCCGAGGCGCTCGCGACGGCGCTCGCCGGCCTGCTCGGCGACCCGGCCCGCCGGGCCGAGCTGGCCGAGCGGGGCCGGGCGGCGGTCACGGCGTACGACTGGTCGACCGTGACCCGGCAGATCGTCGAGGTCTACGAAACGGTCGCGCCGCGCCGGGGCGCCGTCGGTCTGGACGAGCTCGCTGACGAACCCGACGTGGTTGACGAGGGCCAGGACGACGACCCCGGGCGCGTCTCGGAGACCCTGCGCCGCTGGCTGGCCGTGGTCCGCGAGCGCGTCGCGCCGTGACCGACCTGCCGGCGTGACGCTCGTCGTCGCGGTCGTCGCGATCGTGGTGCTGCTCGCCTCCTACGTCACCTGGACCGCCGGCCGGCTCGACCGGATGCATGCCCGCGTCGACGCCGCGTGGGCCGCGCTCGACGCCCAGCTCGTACGCCGGGCCGCGGCCGCCCGGGCCCTGCGTAGCCAGCTGCCGGCGGGCACGGCGGCTGACGCGTTGGAGGCCGCGGCCGCTGCGTCGCTGGACGCCGGGCCGGACGGTCGCGAGGCGGTCGAGAACGACCTGTCCCGCGCGCTCAAGGCCGCGGCCGCGCTGGTCCCGGACGACACCTCGCTGACCGAGCTGGAGACCGCCTCGACCCGGGTCGGCCTAGCCCGGTCGTTCCACAACACGGCAGTCACCGACACCCGCGGGTTGCGCCGGCGGCGGCTGCCCCGGGCCCTGCGACTGGCCGGTCGCCGGGCGATGCCGACCTACTTCGACATCGACGACACGGCACTGCCGCCCAGGGGCTGAGCGCCGTCCCGACGTACGGTGCGGGGGTGAACCGGCCCCTGATCCCTGTCCTGCTGCTCGCCGCCGCCCTGGCCGGATGCTCCTCGACCGCCACCAGGACGGTCTCCGGCCCGACCGGCACGCCCATCCCCAGCACGGCTGCGCCGACGAAGCCGGCTAGCACACCACCCTCGGCCCCCCGCGACCCGCTGGCCGGGGTCGACCCGCTGACCGGCCTGCGCCCCAGGCGGACCGGCCCAGTGGTGGCGATCAAGGTCGACAACGAAGGGCTGGCCCGGCCCTACCAGCGGGGTCTGGACCGGGCCGCGGTGGTCTACCAGGAGCTCATGGAGGGCGGCTCGACCAGGTTGCTGGCCATCTTCGACGACCAGAGCCGCGGTGAGGTCGGTCCGATCCGGTCGGTCCGCGAGAGTGACATCGACCTGCTCCGCGAGTTCGGCCAGGTCGCGGTCGGCTTCTCCGGCGGCAACCGCGGCGTGAAGGCGACCTTCCATCGGGCCGAGCGGTCCGGCTGGGTGCTCGACGCGTCGTACGACGTGCTGCCGGGGGCCTACCGGATCGGCGAGCACCGGGCCGACGCCAACAACTTCTTCAGCTCCCCGGCGGCCTTGGCCGCCGCCCGGCCACGGGCGAGCGCGCCGCGTGACATCGGCCTGCGCTTCGCCGCCGCGCCGTTGAAGGGCCCGGCCACCGCCGCGGCCACGGCGAGCTACGCCGCGGGCAGCACCGTGCGGGTGGTGTACGACGGGCGGTCCCACACCTACGCGATCTACCAGGACGGGCGCCGCATGCAGGGCGTCGCCCCGAACAACATCGTGGTGCAGTTCGTCACCGAACGAAACAGCAGGTACGTCGACGTCCTGGGCAACGGCACGCCGTACACCGTGACCACCGGCGCCGGCCGGGCGGTCGTGCTGCGCGACGGGATGCGGGTCGAGTCACGCTGGCTGCGCCAGGGTTTCGGGCGCACCCGCCTCGTCACGACAGGGCGCCGGGAGGTGCCGATGCGGCCCGGCCGGACCTGGGTCCTGCTGCTCCCGGCCGGCAGGCCACTGGCGTTCAACTGATCTAGGATGAGGTCATGTCCGAGACCTCCGCACAGACCACCGGTACCCCGCTGATCAAGCGCGGGATGGCTGAGCAACTCAAGGGCGGCGTCATCATGGACGTCGTCGACGCGCAGCAGGCCAGGATCGCCGAGGACGCTGGCGCGGTGGCCGTGATGGCGCTCGAGCGGGTCCCGGCCGACATCCGCCGCGACGGCGGGGTGGCCCGGATGAGCGACCCCGACATGATCGACGGGATCCAGGCCGAGGTCACGATCCCGGTGATGGCCAAGGCCCGGATCGGGCACTTCGTCGAGGCCCAGGTGCTGCAGGCCATCGGGGTCGACTACATCGACGAGTCCGAGGTGCTCACGCCCGCTGACTACGCCCACCACATCGACAAGCACGCCTTCACGGTGCCGTTCGTCTGCGGCGCGACCAATCTCGGTGAGGCGTTGCGGCGGATCTCCGAGGGCGCGGCGATGATCCGCTCCAAGGGCGAGGCCGGCACCGGCGACGTCTCCCAGGCCACCACCCACATCCGGACCATCCTCGGCCAGATCAAGCGGCTCACCGTCATGGACGCGAGCGAGTTGTACGGCGCGGCCAAGGAGTTGCAGGCCCCGATCGAGCTGGTGCGCCTCACCGCCGAGCTGGGCCGGCTGCCGGTCGTGCTGTTCACCGCCGGCGGGGTCGCGACGCCTGCCGACGCCGCGATGATGATGCAGCTCGGCGCTGACGGGGTCTTCATCGGCTCGGGCATCTTCAAGTCCGGCGACCCTGAGCAGCGGGCCAGGGCCTGCGTCGAGGCGACCGCGTTCTTCACCGACGCCGACCGCATCGCCAAGGTCAGCCGTGGCCTCGGCGAAGCGATGGTCGGCATCGCGGTCGACAGCCTCGGCGCCGGCGACCTGCTCGCGCAGCGCGGTTGGTGAGTCGGGCCGGCAGCTGATGCCCGAGCCGCTGGCACCGCGTATCGGTGTGCTGGCGCTGCAGGGGGACGTGCGCGAGCACGTCGCGGCGCTGCACCTCGGGGGAGCGACGCCGGTCGAGGTACGCCGTCCCGACGAGCTCGACCGGCTCGACGGCATTGTCCTGCCCGGTGGGGAGTCGACCACGATGGGCCGGCTGCTCACGGTGTTCGACCTGCTGGCGCCGCTGCGGGCCCGGCTGCAAGGCGGTCTTCCGGCGTACGGCACCTGCGCCGGCATGGTGCTGCTCGCCGACGAGCTGCGCGGCGGTCGACCCGGCCAGCCGCTGCTCGGCGGCCTCGACATCACGGTTCGGCGCAACGCCTTCGGCCGGCAGGTCGACTCCTTCGAGGCCGACCTCGACGTCGTCGGGCTCGGTCAGGTGCACGGGGTCTTCATCCGCGCACCGTGGGTCGAGCGCGTCGGGGCCGGCGTCGAGGTGCTCGCGAGCGTCGACGACCACCCGGTCGCGGTCCGGCAGGGGCGGCTGCTGGCCACGTCGTTCCATCCCGAGCTGACCGGCGACCCGCGGCTGCACGCGCTGTTCATCGAGATGGTCAGGCCTACCATGACCGCGACGACGAAGGGAGCACCGTGAGCGGGCATTCCAAGTGGGCCACGACCAAGCACAAGAAGGCGGTCGTCGACGCCAAGCGGGGCAAGTTGTTCGCCAAGCTGATCAAGACCATCGAGGTGGCGGCCCGGGTCGGCGGCGGTGACCCGTCCGGCAACCCGACGCTCGCGGACGCGATCACCGGGGCCAAACGCCTGTCGGTCCCCAACGACAACATCGAGCGGGCCATCAAGCGCGGCAGCGGCGAGCTCGGTGACGCCGCGGCGTACGAGGAGGTCGTCTACGAGGCCTACGGCCAGGGCGGTGTGGCGATCTTGGTGGAGTGCCTCACCGACAACCGCAACCGCGCCAACGCCGAGGTGCGGACGGCGATCACTCGCAACGGCGGCAACCCGGCCGACCCGGGCTCGGTGTCGTATCTGTTCCACCGCAAGGGCATCGTCGCGCTGACCAAGACCGACGGGCTCACCGAGGACGACGTCCTGCTCGCGGTGCTGGACGCCGGCGCGGAGGAGGTCAACGAGGTGGACGAGGCCTTCGAGGTGGTGTG
This sequence comes from Mycobacteriales bacterium, assembly GCA_046595615.1. Lineage (GTDB taxonomy): Bacteria > Actinomycetota > Actinomycetes > Mycobacteriales > SCTD01 > JAYSQK01. The sequence continues at coordinate 8,109 of JBKJOO010000123.1, forward strand.
CGACGCCACTGACACCCACGCGGTGCGATTGGCCTGTACGGCGGCCGGCCTGACGGTCGACACCGCCGACATCGCCTGGGTCGCCGGGATGAGCATGCCGCTCGAGGATGACGTCGCCCGCAAGGTGCTCAAGCTCATCGACGCGCTCGAGGACCTCGACGACGTCCAGAACGTCTATGCCAACTTCGACGTCTCCGACGAGGTGCTCGAGTCCGTCTGACCCCCGTCCCCCGTGGCCCGTGCCCCGTGGCGATCTTGACGAAAGTGTCGGCGATACGCCGTTCGAGCCGACCACAACGTCAAGATCGCCACACTGGAGGGCGGAGCGGGGAGCATTGCGGCACGACGTACGGCGTACGTCGGCGGCGGGCGCCCGGCGCGGCGTGATGGGCTCGCGGCCGGAGACGTCGTACGCTGTCGGCTCGAACACGTGTTCTCCCAAAGGGGCAGCGGTGCGGGTGCTGGGCGTCGATCCGGGGCTGACCCGGTGCGGGCTCGGCGTCGTCGACGGCGTGCCTGGCCGGGCCGCGCTCGTGGCGGTCGGCGTGGTCCGGACCCCGGCCTCGGACGACCTGGGCGCCCGGCTGGTTGCCCTCGAACAGGCCTTCGAGGCCTGGCTCGACCTGCACCGGCCGGACGCTGTGGCGGTCGAGCGGGTCTTCGCACAGGCCAACGTCCGCACCGTGATGGGTACGGCGCAGGCCGGTGCCGTCGCCGTCGTCTGCGCTGCCCGCCGCGGCATCCCGGTCGCGTTGCACACCCCGTCGGAGGTGAAGGCCGCCGTCACCGGGTCCGGGCGTGCCGACAAGGACCAGGTCGGGGCGATGGTCGTGCGGATCCTGCGGCTGACCGACGTGCCGAAGCCGGCCGACGCGGCCGATGCGCTCGCCCTGGCGATCTGCCACGCCTGGCGGGCGCCCGGGCTGTCCCGGCTGGCCACGGCGACCCGACATGCCGTGACCAGCCGGTGATCGCCAGCGTCAGCGGCACGGTGTCGGCCCTGAGCCGGGACGGGGTCGTGGTCCGGGTCGGCGGGATCGGCCTCGCGGTCCAGACGACACCCGGGACCCGGGCTCGGCTGCGGGTCGGCGAGGACTGCACCCTGGCGACCTCGCTGGTCGTCCGCGAGGACAGCCTCACCCTGTACGGGTTCGCCGACGACGACGAACGGGAGCTGTTCGAGCTGCTGCAGAGCTCGAGCGGGGTCGGGCCCAAGCTCGCCCAGGCGGTCTTGACCACGCACACCCCCGATGCCGTACGCCGGGCCCTGCTCGCCGAGGACCTCGTCGCGCTCTGCCTCGTGCCGGGCATCGGCCGCAAGGGGGCGCAGCGGCTGGTCCTCGAGCTCAAGGACAAGGTGCTCGCCGTCCCAGGCGCCGCGGTCGTCTCGACGGCGCAGGCGTCCTGGCGCGACACGCTGTCGCAGGCGCTCGTCGGGCTCGGCTTCTCGGGTCCGCAGGCCGACGAGGCGGTCGTTCGGCTGGCCGAGGCGCACCCCGCGGCCACCGACGCCGACGTGCCGGCGCTGCTGCGCGAGGGGCTCGCACTGCTCGGGCGGGCCCGGTGAGCGGCGACGGGCGGGCCCCGGTGAGCGGCGACGAGCTGGCCCGGCGCGAGGCGGCCGAGTTGGCCCGCCGCTCAGCCGGGCTGCGCCAGCCGGCCGCCGACAGCCCGGCCGCCGACGCTTCGGCCGCCAACCCAGCGGGCGTCCTGCGGCCGGAGGCGCAGGACGACGACCGCTACGTCGAGGCGGCGCTGCGCCCCCGGCGGCTCGAGGAATTCGTCGGACAGGAGCGGGTCCGCGAGCAGCTCTCGCTGGTGCTCGAAAGTGCCCTGCGCCGCGGCCGGCCGCCGGACCATGTCTTGTTGTCCGGCGCGCCCGGGCTCGGCAAGACCTCCTTGGCCATGATCATCGCCGCCGAGCTGGGCACCGGGATCCGCATCACCAGCGGCCCGGCGCTGGAGCGGGCCGGCGACCTCGCTGCCCTGGTGTCTTCGCTGACCGAGGGCGAGGTGCTGTTCATCGACGAGATCCACCGGATCGCCCGGCCGGCCGAGGAGTTGCTCTACGTCGCGATGGAGGACTTTAGGGTCGACGTCATCGTCGGCAAGGGGCCTGGGGCGACCGCGATCCCGCTCGAGGTGGCGCCCTTCACGCTGGTGGGCGCGACCACCCGCTCGGGCCTGCTCACCGGGCCGCTGCGCGACCGGTTCGGTTTCACCGCCCACATGGAGCCCTACACGCCCGAGGAGCTCGAGCGCGTCCTGCTCCGTTCGGCCGGCCTGCTCGAGGTCCCGCTTGACGCCGACGCCGCGACCGAGGTCGCCGGCCGGTCCCGCGGCACGCCCCGGGTCGCCAACCGGCTGCTGCGCCGGGTCCGTGACTACGCCGAGGTGCGCGCCGACGGCCGGGTCACCCGCGCCGTGGCCCGCGACGCGCTCGCCGTCTACGACGTCGACGAGCTCGGCCTGGACCGCCTCGACCGGGCCGTGCTCGACGCGCTCGTACGTCGATTCGGTGGCGGGCCCGTCGGTCTGTCCACCCTCGCGGTGGCGGTGAGTGAAGAGGCCGAGACGGTCGAGGAGGTCGCCGAGCCGTTCCTGGTCCGCACCGGCCTGGTCCTGCGCACCCCCCGCGGCCGGGTCGCCACCCCCGCCGCCTGGCGGCATCTGGGCCTGCGTCCGCCCGGTCCGGTCGATGTGCTGCCGCTCGATCTCGGCGACGCCGCCGGCTGAACCGGTGCCCCGGACCGGGTCCGGCGTCCCGCCGACAGTTACCGCGGCGCGTCGTACCCCTTCGGCGACGCGGAACGCGCTGGTCCAAGTGGCCGTTCTCCCAGTGCTGCGCTGCGTAGACTCGCCCCGATCCTGCGAGTGCGCACCAGCGGAACACCCGCTGAGGCCGCACCGCTCCACATCGCACGTCCTGGCCCGCCAGCACCGCGGCGCCGACCCGAGACAGGAGACCCCCTCCCGTGGCACGTCCCGGCCAAACGACCCGAGGCCAGCTCAGGGTCGGCCGCTATCTGGGCTTCCTGCTCGCCCTGCTGGTCGTGCTGTATGCGGTGGTCGTCTTCGCCGGCAAGGGCGGCGCGGCGCTGAAACCAAAGCTCGGGCTCGACCTGCGTGGTGGCGCCAGCGTGATCCTCACGCCGCAGGGTTTGAAGGGCAAGAAGCCCAGCCAGACCCAACTCGACACCGCGGTCAACATCATCAGCCTGCGGGTCAACGGCGCAGGCGTGTCCGAGGCCGAGGTGGTGACCGAGGGCGACCAGATCGTCGTGAGCGTGCCCGGCGGCAACCGGCAGAGCATCGACAAGGTCACCAAGACCGCAGCCCTGCGCTTTCGTGAAGTGCTCGAGGCGGTGCCGGTCGGGCCACGGCAGACGCCGCTGCCGTCCGGGACGCCGTCGGCCACACCCTCGCCCGCACTCGCGCCGAAAGCGGGTGCGGTGAAGCCCAGCGCCACCCCGCGAAAGCGGCCACTGACGGCGGGCCTGCTCGCGGCAGCGACCCCGAAGCCGACCTCGAAGCCGACCCCGACATCGGCAACCTCCCCAACGCCAACGCCAACGCCGTCGCAGACCAGTGCCGCTGACGCCCTCACCGTGCACAGCGGCGACACCTACACCCCGCAGGCGTTCGCCGCCCTCGACTGCAACAACAAAACGGCCCGCCAGGGCGGTGGGCTCGACGACCCGAACGAACCGATCGTCGCCTGCAATCGCGCAGGCACCGAGAAGTATCACCTGGACAAGTCCGCGGTGCAGGGGGATGAGGTCAAAGGCGCCAATGTCGGCACCGACCAGAACGGCATCCAGATCCAGGTCAACGTGCAGTTCACCAGCAAGGGCCAGGACAAATTCACCAAGCTGACCGAGAAGACGCTCAACAAACGGGTGGCGGTCGATCTCGACGGGGTCGTCTACAGCGCCCCGACGATCCAAAGCGTCATTCCCGGCGACGCGCAGATCACCGGCGGCTTCACCCAGAAGGAGGCCACCGAGTTGGCCAACGTGCTGAAGTTCGGCGCGCTGCCGCTGACCTTCCAGGCCGGTGAGACCAACATCGTCTCGCCGACCCTCGGCGGCGACCAGCTGCGCAGCGGCCTCCTCGCCGGTGGCCTCGGCCTGATCGCCGTCGTGCTGTACTCCCTGCTGTACTACCGCGCGCTCGGGTTCGTCACGATCGCCAGCCTGCTCACCTCGGCGGCGCTGACCTACGCGATGGTGTGCATCCTGGGCAAGCAGATCGGCTTCGCCCTGTCGCTCGCCGGCATCGCCGGGTTCATCGTCGCCATCGGCATCACCGCGGACTCCTTCGTGGTCTTCTTCGAGCGCCTCAAGGACGAGATCAAGGAGGGGCGTACGCCGCGGTCGGCGGTCGACCGGGCCTGGGTGCGGGCCAGGCGCACGATCCTGTCCGCCGACACGGTGTCGTTCCTGGCCGCGGTGATCCTGTATTTCGTCTCGGTGGGCGGGGTCCGGGGCTTCGCCTTCACCCTCGGCCTGTCGACGCTGCTCGACGTGCTGGTGGTGTTCCTGTTCACCCGGCCGCTGCTGTCGCTGCTGTCGCACTACCGGTGGTTCTCCAGGAGCCGGCTCACCGGGTTCCACGGACCGGACGGCGGCGAGCCGTCGATCGGCGGGCCCCGGCGTACGGCCCAGCCGTCCGGATCGATTCTCACCGACCCGACCCCGTTGGAGGCTTGAGCATGGGACTCGCCCGCCGGCTCTACCGCGGTGAGACCGCGTTCCCGCTGATTCAGCGGCGCAGACGGTTCTACGTCGTGTCGCTGGTGCTCGTCGTCATCGCCCTGGCCAGCATGCTGTTCCGCGGCTTCAACCTCGGGGTGGAGTTCAAGGGCGGTGAGGTCTTCACCTTCCCGGCGCCCGGCGTGAGCACGGCGCAGGCCCGGTCGTTCTTCGCCTCGCAGAACCTGCGCGACACGATCGTGCAGACGACCAGGGACACCAAGGGCAAAACCTCGCTGCGGGTGGAGACCGGACCGCTCACCGACGCCCAGCGCAAGGGCGCCCTGCTCGCGATCGAGAAGCAGTACAACGTCTCCGACAACGACGTCAACAGCGACAATGTCGGCGCCTCCTGGGGCAAACGGGTGACCAACAAGGCGCTGCAGGGGCTGTTCGCCTTCCTCATCGCTGTGATCATCTACATCTCGATCAGGTTCGAGCCGAAGATGGCCGCCGCGGCGATCATCGCGCTGATCCATGACCTGATTCTGGCGGCCGGGATCTACTCCATCCTCGGGTTTGTCGTCACGCCGTCGACGGTGATCGCCCTGCTCACCGTGCTGGGGTATTCGCTCTACGACACGATCGTGGTGTTCGACAAGGTCGAGGAGAACACCCGCGGGCTGGCCGGTGGCAGCACCTCCACCTACAGCGAGGCGGCCGAGCTGGCGGTCAACCAGACATTCATGCGTTCGATCAACACCTCGCTCATCGCCCTGCTGCCGGTCTCCGGACTGCTGTTCGTCGGCGCCCTGCTGCTCGGCGCCGGCACCCTGAAAGACCTTGCGCTCGCGCTGTTCGTCGGTCTGGCCTCCGGCGCCTACTCCAGCCTGTTCCTGGCCACGCCGCTGCTGGCCGACCTCAAGGAGCGCGAGCCGCAGTTCAAGGCGTTGTCCGCCCGGGTGATCGCCCGGCGGACCGGGAGCCGGCCGGGCCGGGCCGCGACGAGCCGGACCGCTGCCCCGGTCGGTGCGATGCAGGCTGCGGCACCCGGGGACCTCGCCGTGGACGCTGCACCGACCGGGTCCGTGCGCCGGCCCACCGGACCCGCACCGCGCAAGAAGGGGACCCGGCCGAGCCGCCCGGCCGGCAAGCGCAAGCGCTGATGCCGCTTGACCTCGAGGCGCTGCTGCGCTCCAGGATCAGCGACGTCCTGGACTTCCCTGAGCCGGGCGTCGTCTTCAAAGACATCAGCCCGTTGCTCGCCGACCACATCGCCTTCGCCGGTGCGGTCGACGCGATCGTCGCGCATCATGGCCGCGGCACCGTCGAGAAGGTGGTGGGGATCGAGGCCCGCGGCTTCCTGCTCGCCGCGCCGGTCGCCTACCACTTCGGCGCGGGCTTCGTGCCGGTCCGCAAGCCCGGCAAGTTGCCCCTCGCGGTCCATGAGCGGTCCTACGACCTGGAGTACGGCAGCAACGTGCTGCAGGTGCACCAGGACGCGTTCGCACCAGGCGACCGGGTGCTGGTCGTCGACGACGTGCTCGCCACCGGCGGGACCGCCGCCGCCGCCATGGCTCTGGTGGAGGCGGCCGGCGGCACCGTCGTCGGGCTGTCGGTGTTGCTCGAGTTGACCTTCCTGCACGGCCGGGCGGCGCTGCCCGGCCGTGACGTGCACGCGCTGCTCACCTACTGACCTCGTAGACTGGCCTCTCACCTGGCAGAGGAGTCGCCCGTGGCACCGGACGCACCCCTCGCCGGCCCGGCCGTGGCGAGCGAGCTCCCCGAGACGGAGCAGGCCGTCGCCGTCCCGCTGACCGATGAGGCCGACCGCGGCAGCGGACCGCCGTCCGGGCGTCGGGTGCGGGCCCGGTTGGCCCGGCTCACCGCGACCAAGCCCGGCGCCACCCCGCCGGTGCTCGAACCGCTCAACCGCAGCATCCGGGCCAGCCATCCCAAGGCAGATCTGCGACTCGTCCAGCGGGCCTACGAGGTCGCCGAGCAGATGCACGGCGAGCAGCGCCGGCGCAGCGGCGACCCGTACATCACCCATCCGCTGGCCGTCACGACGATCCTGGCCGAGCTCGGCATGGACACCACGACCCTGGTCGCGGCACTGCTCCACGACACCGTCGAGGACACGGCGTACACGCTCAAGGATGTGCGCCTTGAGTTCGGCGAGGACGTCGCCAACCTGGTGGACGGCGTCACCAAACTGGACAAGATCAAGTACGGCGAGGCGGCCGAGGCCGAGACCATCCGCAAGATGGTCGTGGCCATGGCGAAGGACCCCCGCGTCCTCGTCATCAAGCTGGCCGACCTGACGGCGGACTTCGGCGTGGACGTGGCGCACCTCGTCGACGGCGTGACGAAGCTCGACAAGATCAAGTACGGCGAGGCGGCCGAGGCCGAGACGATTCGCAAGATGGTCGTCGCCATGGCGCGCGACCCGAGGGTGCTGGTCATCAAGCTCGCCGACCGGCTGCACAACATGCGGACCCTGCGCTACCTCAAGCAGGAGAAGCAGGCCCGGATCGCCACGAGCACGCTCGAGATCTTCGCGCCGCTGGCGCACCGGCTCGGCATGAACACCATCAAGTGGGAGCTCGAGGACCTCGCCTTCGCGACCCTCTACCCCAAGAGGTACGACGAGATCGTGCGCCTGGTCGCCAGCAGGGCGCCCTCGAGGGACACCCAGCTTGCCGAGGTCGTCGAGAGGGTCAACTCCGACCTGAAAGCCGCCAAGATCAAGGCCAGCGTCACCGGTCGACCCAAACACTACTACTCGATCTACCAGAAGATGATCGTGCGCGGCCGTGACTTCGCCGACATCTACGACCTGGTCGGCATCCGAGTGCTCGTCGACAAC
>JBKJOO010000174.1:0-7125 GCA_046595615.1 Mycobacteriales bacterium
TTCCTCGACGAGATCGACGCACTGGCGCCGCGGCGCGGGCAGAGCTTCGACTCGGGCGTCACCGACCGCGTCGTCGCGGCGCTGCTCACCGAGCTCGACGGCATCAACCCGCTGCGCGACGTCGTCGTCCTCGGCGCCACCAACCGGCCCGACCTGATCGACCCGGCCCTGCTGCGGCCCGGGCGGCTCGAGCGGCTGGTCTTCGTCCCGCCCCCGGACGTCGCGGCGCGGACGGCGATCCTCGAGGCTGCCTGCAAGCACGTGCCGCTCGACCCGTCGGTCGACCTGGCGACCGTCGGCGCACGCACCGACGGCTTCTCGGCCGCCGACTGTGCAGCCCTCGTTCGGGAGGCGGCCCTCACCGCCATGCGCGAGTCGATGGCCGCGACCACGGTCACCGCCGCACACCTCACGACGGCGCTCGCCACCGTCCGGCCGTCGCTGGACCCGGCCCAGGTGGCCGCCCTCGCGTCATACGCCGCCCGTCGCGACCTGGCCTGACCGGCCGGCGGCAGATCAGCCGGGGTCGAGCGCCTCGGCGAGTGATCGCAGCAACGCCACGACCCCGGGGGGGCCGGCGACGACGAGATCGGCCCGGGCACGCAGCTCATCGGGTCCCTCGTCACTGTCGCTGCACACCAGCAGCCCGGGAACACCCGCGGCGCGCTGCCGGTCTACCTCGTCGAACGCGGCGAGGTCCCCTCTGTCATCACCGGCGAACAGCACCGCCGACCGGTCCCGCAGGAACCGGCGCAGCGCCCGGCCCTTGTCGTGCCCAGGTGGCCGGAGCTCCAGGACGAGCCGCCCGGTGTGCACCTCGAGCCCAGCGGTGGCCGCCAGGTCGGCGAGGGGCGCGTAGAGGCGGACCAGCGCCCCACCGGGATCCCTGGCGCGACGGGTGTGCACGACCAGCGACAGGCCCTTGTCCTCCAGCTCGCCGCCCTCCGCGACGAGCAGCGGCGGCAGCTGCTCGCGGGCCAGGGCGATACCCGGCAGCGGCCGCTCGGTCGTGAGGTGCCCGGCGGACCAGCGTTCGGCGCCGTACTGGCCGAGGACGACAAGTCCCTTCACCTCGGCGAACCCACCCAGGGCGACCACCACCTCGGCCGCCCGGCCGGACACGAGCACCAGCTGCCCGACCCGGGCGGACAGCCGGGTCACGGCGTCGAGCGCGCCTGGCTCGGGCACGGCGTCCTCGGGCCGGTCGACCACCGGCGCCAGCGTGCCGTCGTAGTCGAGGGCGATCAGGGCCCGCGACGGCTGGCTGAGCAGGGCCTGGAGCGCGCTGGTCCCGCGGGCCGTCGACGGCTCGGGGAGCGACACGATCAGACGGCGTCGCGGGTGAGCACGACGGTCAACCCAGAGCCGGGCAGTCCGGGGAATCGCGGCAGCACGCGGGCCACTGCAAACTGCCTGGCGAACCGGGTTGCCGAACCCTGCTGGCCGGGGGCGAAGTAGACGGTCGTCGCGCGCAGCCGACCGGTGAAGTTGCCGGTGACCGCCACCAGCCAGCCGCCGGCGCGATAGCGCGCAGCGGCGCGCCGGGCCAGGCCGGTGAACCGGGAGTTGTTCAGCACGGTGACCGGCAGTTTCGCGGCCGCCAGGGGCCGGCCGGTGCTCCTGGTCGGGGCTGCGGGCCGAGGTTTCGGTGGGCTGGTCTTCGGTGCACGAGGGGAGGGGGTCTTGGTCCCGGCGGCGGGGGCCGCAGTGGCGGTACCGGGTCGGGTCGGACCGGGCGGCCCCGTGGAAGCGGTCGGCGCGAGCGCCGCCGTGACCTGCGGGTCGTGGCCGGGGTTGATGAGCAGCAGGGCCCCGATGACGAGCGCCACGCCGGCGACGGCGACGGTTGCACCGACCAACGCGCGCCCCGGGCCGACCCGCCCGCCAAGCACGGCCCCGCCAGCCGAGCGCCGCGCCGCGTGCCTGGGTCCCTCGACGGCGGGCGCCGGCGGCGCCGGCTCGGCCGGCTCGACGGTCGGGAAGTTCCAGTCCGGCTCCCCGGGCGGGCCCGGCCCGTCGCCGGTCAGGCGTCCAACCCGAGCCGGCGGGCCGACCGCGTGCGCTGCCGGGTGCTGCGCAGCCGACGCAGGCGCTTGACGAGCATCGGGTCGGCCACCAGCGCCTCGGGGGAGTCGATGAGCGCGTTCAGGACCTGGTAATACCGGGTGGCGCTCATGTCGAACAGGTCACGGATGGCCTGCTCCTTGGCTCCGGCGTACTTCCACCACTGCCGTTCGAACGCGAGGACCTCCCGGTCGCGCTCGGACAGCCCACTGAACCCGACCGGGGTCGTGGCGATCTGCTGCGCGGCGTCCATGGGGCCTCCTCCACGCCCTTGCGGGCGAGAACAACATGGTTGTAGTTCCTCGCGCCATCGTGGCACACCAACCGCCGCAGACCGAGCCTTTGACCCTCGCCACCGGGTGAACCGTGGCATGGTGCGGGGGCTGGCCGCCCTCCCTCCCCCCGCAAGGACCCCCCTGTGCCCCGCCCCCTGCGCGTTGTCCTGCCCGCCATCGCCGTCCCGGCCCTGCTGCTCGGCCTGACCCCACTGGTCTCGTCCGGCCCAGCCAGCGCCGCGGCCCCGCGGGCGTCCCTGCAGTCGTTCACCGCGACCGCGCCGGCGACCCTCGGCTACGACCGGATCGGGCTGCGCCGCGGCGGGTCATGGTTCCTGCGCAGCGACCTCGGCCCGGGCGTCTCCACGACGTACGCCGAGGGGCTGGCCGGTGACGTCCCGGTCGCCGGTGACCTCGACGCCTCCGGGGACGACTCGATCAGTCTGTGGCGCGCCGGCACCTGGTTGCTGCGCAACAGCCGGGGCGGCGCGGTCGACAGCGTGCAGTACGGCCAGCGCGGTGACGTCCCGCTGCTCGGCGACTGGGACGGCAACGGCACCGACACGATGGCGATCTTCCGCGGGGGCACCTGGTACCTCAAGAGCGCCAACCGCGGCCCGACCACCCGGATCATCCACTTCGGGGCGCGCGGTGACCGGCCGGTCGCCGGTGACTGGAACGGCGACGGCCGCACCGACATCGCCGTCCTGCGAGGCAATCGGCTCTTCGAGCAGGTGAGCGGCCGCAACCTGGCCGCGTTCGCCTACGGCGTGCCCGGCGACCTGCCCGTCGCGGGCGACTGGGACCACGACGGCACCGACACCCTCGCGGTCCTGCACGCCGCGAGCGGCATCTGGAACTTCCGGAGCGGCACGGGCACGACCCAGCGGACCGTCTACGGCCGGACCGGTGACCTGCCCGTCGTACGCCGGGTCCGGGGGCTCGCGGCCGGGGTCTCGCACCAGGTCCTGCGCGACCCGTCCGGGCCGTTCGTCGCGGATGTGACCCGGGTCGTGCTGGCGGACGTGTCCAGCCCCGACACCGTCCTCGGCGGGGGTCGCCTCGGCGTCCTCGAACCGCCGACCACGATGGCCCGGCGGGCCGGCGCGGTCGCGGCGATCAACGGCGACTACTACCTCGGATCGGGCCGGCCGGTGCACGCCTTCGCCGCGGACGGCCGGCTGATCCAGACCGAGCAGGTCCCCGGCCGGGCCGTCGGCTTCACCCGCGACGGGCTGCGGGCGCCGATGGGCGGCCCGACCGTCAGCATCAGCGTCCAGAACCTGAACCCGCCGCCGAGCCCCACCGCCACGGCGACGCCGACCGCGACCCCGCCGCCCGCCCCGACACCGACGGCGACCGCCAGCCCAGTCACGCCCGCTCCCACCACCCCGCCGCCCAGCACGCCCCCGCCGACCACCCCCCCGCCGACGCCGGTCATCACCCGCTGGAACGCCGGGGCCCCGAGCGGCCCGGACGTCGCCGGCTTCACGACGGCCAGCACCGAGCGGCCGCCGTTCGACAGCTGCTTCGCCGTTCTCGAACCGATCAGCGCCTCCGGACAGGCCAGTGACGGCACGATCCAGAGCAACCAGCGGGTGACCTCGAGCGGTTGCTCGGCCGGCGACGCGCCCGCCCCGAGCGCGGCCGGCCAGGTGATCGCCGCCGCGCCAACCGACCCCGGGGCCGACCTCGTCCGCGGCCTCCCGACCGGCTCCGACGTACGGCTGCGCACCCGGCTCGGCTTCCAGGGCGCGGTGGACCTGGTCGGCGGCACGCCCCAGGTCGTCGTCGACGGCGCGCCGGCCGTGGCCGGTGACCTCGACGGGGATGGCAGCGCGTTCTTCCAGCGCCAGCCGCGCAGCGCGGTCGGCGTCACCGCCGACGGGACGCTGCTGATGGTCGTCGTCGACGGCCGGCAGCCCGGCTACAGCGCCGGCATGACGCTTCGGGAGCTGTCGACCTTCATGCTCTCGCTCGGCGCCGTGAACGCGATGAACCTCGACGGCGGCGGCAGCTCGGTGATGTGGGTCAACGGCCTGGTCGTCAACCGGCCCTCCGACGGCTTCGAGCGCAGCGTCGCCAACGCCGTCGTGGTGCTGCCGGGCGCCGATCCGGGCCAGGTCAACCTGGGATTCGCGCCGCCGCTGCCGCCCAAACAGCCGGCGGCGGTGGCTGCGCAGCGGGCCGCGGCCTGGTCGCGCGAGGCGGCCGACCCGGCGGGCACCGGTGGCCTGAGCTCGGTGCTGCTGCGCGCCGGGGCCTTCCTGCCGGTCGAGCTGCAGCGCACCGCCAGGGCCTACGACGCGACGCACTGACGGCCGGCTGCCCCCGCCACCGACCACCTAGGGGTAGAGGCCCCGGGTGCGATGCGCGTCGGCGACCCGGCCGACGCCGATGACCTGGGCGGCTGTGCGCAGCGAGATCCCGCGCTCAGCCGCGAGCGCCGACACCTCGGCGTACGACCGCTCCATCAAGATCTTGAGCCGGTCGTTGACCTCGTCCTCGGACCAGAAGTAGGCCTGCAGGTCCTGCACCCACTCGAAGTAGGAGACCGCGACCCCGCCCGCGTTCGCGAGCACGTCTGGGACGACGGTGATCCCGCGATCGGCGAGAATCGCGTCGCCGTCGGGGGTCGTCGGGCCGTTGGCCCCCTCGACGACGAAGCGGGCCCGCACCTGTGCTGCGTTGCCGTCGTGCAGGACCCCTTCGAGCGCTGCCGGGACGAGTACCTCGAGGTCGAGCTCCAGCAATTCCTCGTTGGTGATCACGTCCGTGCCGGGATAGCCGACCACACTGTCCGCGCCGCTGCGCAGGTGCCTCGACAACGCCGCCGGGTCCAGGCCTCGCGGGTTGTGCACACCGCCCTTGACGTCGCTGACCGCGACGACCGTGCAGCCCGCGTCGTGCAGATACTGCGCCGCGAGACCGCCGACCTTGCCGAACCCCTGCACCGCGACCCGGGCCCCGCGGTGGTCGACACCGGCCTCGGCCAGCGCGCAGAACACCGAGAACATGACCCCGCGACTGGTCGCCCCACCTCGGCCCTGCGAGCCACCGAGGCTGACCGGCTTGCCGGTGACCACCCCCGTGACGGTGTAGCCGGTGTGGGTGGAGTAGGTGTCCATCATCCAGGCCATCGTCTGCTCATCGGTGCCGACGTCCGGAGCCGGGATGTCCTTCTCCGGGCCGATGATCGGCATGATCTCCGAGGCGTAGCGCCGGGTCACCCGCTCCAGCTCGTTGCGAGAGAGCAACCTCGGGTCGACCGCGACGCCACCCTTCGCCCCGCCGTACGGGATGCCGATGAGGGCGCACTTCCAGGTCATCCACATGGCCAGGGCGCGGACCTCGTCGAGGTCGGTGCTGGGGTGGAACCGCACGCCGCCCTTGGCCGGCCCTCGGGACAGGTTGTGCTGGACCCGGTAGCCACGCAGCACCTCGAGCGAGCCGTCGTCGCGGCGCAGCGGGACCGCCACCTCGAGCGACCGCCGGGGGGTGGCCAGCAACTGATGCATCCCGTCGTCCAGGCCAAGCTGCTCGGCTGCCTCGCCGAGCTGGAACAGCGCCGAGTCGAGCGCGGACTGCCGGGCTGCCACAGGGGTCTCCTCGCGGGCGGTGTGACCCGGGTCACGGATCGCTGTGACCATAGCCACCCGGAGCTCCCGGACCGTTTGCACAGCGCCGGAGACGTCCGGTCCAGGGACGTTCGTCACGACCTTCCGGGTCCAACGGCCGGTGCCGTCGCCGGCTTCTCCTCCCCGGACGAGCGGCAGGTGACGCTGGCGACCTGGAGCCGCGCGACGCCAACCGACTTCGTCGCGACGGCCGCGACCGAGCTCGACGGCACCTGCAGGGACACCGGACCGATCTTCTGGGCCGCATCAGCCCTGGCTGTGGCTCTACACCTTCTGGTACCAGGTCAAGCCGTTCTCCACCTCCGGCAACGCCGACGCCCTCGTCTGGGCGCTGATGGCGGTCCTCAGCCTCGGCCTGATCTGCGTCCCGTTCATCCCCGGCGTGCGTTCGATCCCGCGCTGGATCCCGGTCCACCGGCTGATCTGGCGTTCCTACTACCGGGACACCACAGCCGTCCGCCGCTGAGCGGCGGGGCTCAACGCAGCCTCAGCGGCCCAGCTGCGCAAGGGTGTCCTGCGCCATCGCGGCTTCACCGGTCGCGTTCGGGTGCACCGGGAAGGCGTTGACCGGGGCGACCGCGGGCTCCATCCACCGCGTCCCGACCGACTGGCAGGCGTCGTGACCGGCGGAGGCCGCGAACGTGTCGATGTACCGCGCGCCGGTTGCGGCCGCGGCCCGCCGTACCGCGTCGTTCAGCACCAGCTCCTGGTGGACCAGCCACGGCACGTCCCCCATCGAGATCGGCATCGACGGGTAGCACGCCGGCACGCCGGTGTCCGGCAGGATCCGCGGGTAACCAAGGATCACCACGGTCGCGCGCGGCGCTTTGGCGCGCACGGCGGACAGCGCCCGGACCAGGTGCGGGTAGGTCTGGGTCGTGATCAGGTCGGTGAAGGTCGAGCCGTACGTCTTCTGGCACGGGTTGCCAAACACCGAACCGGACTGCAAGGAGACGGTGAGGCAGCCGAAGAAGGAGTTGACGAAGACGCCCTCGTCGTTGCCGCCGATGGTCATGGTCACGAGGCGGGTGCCCTTGCCGACCGCGGCCAACTGCGGCGCAACCCCGGCTGCCTGCGAGGCAACGAAGTCTGCGGTCGTTGCGCCGCTGCAGGTCACGTCGGTGAACGCCGCCGGCTGCGTGCGCGCT
>JBKJOO010000154.1:0-7664 GCA_046595615.1 Mycobacteriales bacterium
GCTCTGGCGGGTGCGATCGTGGCACGCATCGTCAACACGGTGCTGCCGGCCGTCAGCGGAGCTGTGGCGCTGTGGGTACTGGAGCTGTCGCATCTGCAAAGGGCGTCGGTTGAGTGACGCCGCGGCGGGTTGTTGGCAGACACGGTGGATGAGCACGACGGCGTCACTGGACGTGTAGATGCCGGTCTGGCGCGGTGACCTGAGGATCGCAGTTGGGTGCGTCCTGAACGTCAGGACGAACGCCTGCGCAACCTCGGATGCCGCTCACACAGCGATGTGACGAAGGTCCCGTGCTCGTCATGGTGACGCCAATGGGCGACAGATCCCCCACGTGCCAGGGGGTCGCGGGTGGCTGCGATGGCCAGGCAGGGTGTAACCCGGTCCACCCCTACCGGCCAGCCAAGGATCGGGAAGGCTCGTGTCCGTGACGAAAGCAGCCGTTCTTGATCACCGTGGTGGACTCCGGCGCGGCTCGGGCCGCCCTGTCCGCCGGGACCCTCTTGTGCCCTCAGCCGGGCTGCGCTGGAGCCCTGTGGATCTGGTCACTAGCCAGGACCAGAGGAGTCCAGCTACTCGGTGGCCAGTGGCGCTCGCTGCGCCCGGACCGGGCCCGCTGCCGGGCCTGCGGGGTGACTCATGTCCTGCTCCCCACCTGGTGCCTCCCGCGGCTCGCGACAGCACCGAGGTCGTCGGGGCGGCGCTGCTGGCCGCGGCCCAATGCCCCGGCTACGCCCGCGCCGCCGCAGCTGCTGGAGCGCCCACAACCACCGTGCGGGACTGGCGCCGCGCCATCGTCGCGCCGCAGCCGCCCTCACCGCCCAAGCAGTCACCGTCGCCGGAGCGGCAGGCAAAGCTGACCCCTGCTGGCCGCAACCCGCACGTTGTCCGTGCTCCTCGCTCACCAGCGCCGTCAACGCCCTCGCCGCCGCGGCCCGCGCAGTCCACCTGACCCTGACCCGACCCTCGCGTCCGCGTTGGTCGGTGACCGGCATCGACTACCTCGGAATCGTCGCCGAAGCCACCGCCGCCAACTGCTCCACGGACTGCGACTGGCCGACCCCGAGCGCGGCGAGTGACCTCTCGCCCTGACACCCGCGAGTTCGTCCTCATCGTGTCGTTGAGGCAGTCCGCCTCGTCCGTTCCCGTCACCCTGACAACGAAGTCGCCACCGTGACGACGAATTAACAACGAGACCCGCCGAACGTCGATCGATCGATCGTCCTCATCGACGTGACGCCGTCATCCTCATTTAGCGTGGCGGCCTACACGGGTGACCCACAGCAATGCAGCATTGCACTGCGGGCCGCCCGATCGTCATGCACCGGATCGCCGTTCCCGGCACCCCAGGTCATGGCCATGCTCCGATGAGCCCTCCAGTCGACCGATCCAATGACCTCGCCCAGCGACACTGTTGCTCCGCAGCAACCTCCCGGCCGTCAGCAGGGGCGATGGCTGTGGCAATCGCCTCGATGATCGGGACGAGGTCGGCCCGCTTCGAGGAGCTGCTGCGTTCTATCGTGGACAGCACGACCTACCCGCAGTTCCGGATCGGCCGAACGCAAATGATGAACGGAGTCCCCGTGCAGAACCCCTCGGCCGTTCGGTTCGCTGTCAGCATCGGTGCGCGCACGCTGACTGTCGGCCAGCGGGTCCAAGCGGGCGGTCGGGATGGCGCGCAGCGACCCACCGAGCGGTTCGTCACCCGGCTTGCCTCGTGTGTCCCACCCGACGCTGGGCACCGCCAGGTCCGGTGCGACGTTCCGACACGGGACCTCGGGCTCGTGGCCGCCGACGAGGTCGGTAACCACCCGGTTGGGGTCCATGAACGTCAGGTGTCCCGCACAGCGTCAGCCGCGGCGGAGGCTCCGTGTCGAGATGCCGTCCTGACGTCCGGTTCCACTGCACCGTCCACGACTCCCGCACCCAGCCGCCGGATATGAGTGCGTCGCGCGTTGCCGGGCGGCGGGTGCCTGTCACCGACCCCGATCACGTGGCTCTGCGGGCACGGGGCAGACAGAGACAGTTTCGGACATGATCCTCGTTGTTGCCGCCATCTTCGCGGTCGGCCTGGGGGCCCTCGTGCGGCGCGGCTGGCCACCCGCGATGCGAGCAGCGGCCGCATGGGCAGCCGTACGGCCGGTGTTGTGGGTCTACATCCGTGCCGCGCCGGCGACGTTCTCGTACCTGGCGATCCTGACTGTCACCACGTGGGTGCTGATGGGTTCCAGCGATCGCCTCGTCGACCTCCTGCTTCGTGAACACAGCACGAACCTGCACCAACTCTCCATCGACCCTGTTCGAGTCCTTGTCCGGAGTGCCTTCTGGGTACCGGGATATGGGTTCTTGGCGTGGGTGCTGCTCTTCACGGTGGTGCTCGCACCTGCGGAGCGTTGGCTGGGCACCCGCCGATGCGTCGCGGTCTTCGCGACAGGTCATGTCCTTGCCAGTCTCGGCACGGTCGTGATCTTGTGGGTCGCGATCCGCTCCAGCTCGGCACCCAGCCGCCTCGCAGACAGTGTCGACGTCGGCGTCAGCTACGGTTTCGCTGCTGTCGCGGCGATCTTCACGTTCCGCTTGCCGCCGCGCTGGAGGCCGGGCTGGGTCGCCGCACTCGTCGGTCTCGCGCTGGCAGCCTTGCTCGTTAGTCGGACCTTCACTGACGTCGGCCACATCTTGGCACTCGGTGTCGGCTTCGCCGCATATCCCCTGACTACCCGAGCATCGGTCAGGTCACGGCTTGCAGACCCGCTCCTGTTCTCCGTCGGCCGATTCCCGCTGCGGCGACGGCAACACTGAGCGCCTGGACACCGCACGGCATCGCTTGCAGCTGTCCCTCGTTGGTCGGCACCGCGTTCAAGCCCGGCTGAGCCTGGATCCACCATAGAAGTAGGGCGGTTTCGCATGGCGTAGCCCGCAGATGCCCTGCTGTGTAGGGAGAATGAGGCTTGTCGAGAGCAGCTTTCACCCACACAGAAGGAGCACCTGCGGGATGCGACTGTCTCACAGCCCGAGCGAGATGTCGGCGGTGTTCGATGATCCGAACTTGGTGTCGTGCGCCGGGCTGGCGCCGGTGGTCGCGCTGGCCGACCGCTGCGGCCTGGCTGGGCTGGTGGCCGCCAAGCTGACGTTGCCTGTCAAGCGTGGGGCGAACGCGCATCTGAAGGTCGCGGGGCTGGTCGCGGGGATGGTCGCCGGGGCGGACAGCATCGATGACATGGACCTGCTGCGGCACGGCGGGATGAACCGGCTCTTCGACGGGGTGCGGGCCCCTTCGACGATGGGGACGTTCCTGCGCACCTTCTCGTTCGGTCATGTCCACCAGCTCGACAGCATCGCCGCGGTCATGCTGGCCGAGCTGGCCGCCCGGACGCCGCTGCTGGCCGGGGCCGATCAGGTTGCCTACTTCGATGTTGATGACACCGTCAAGGCGACCTACGGCTACGCCAAGCAAGGCGCCGGCTACGGCTACTCGTGTGTGAACGGCCTGAACGCGCTGATCGCGGCAGTCAGCACCCCGCTGTCCGCGCCGGTGATCTGCGCGACCCGGCTCCGTAAGGGCAGCACCAACTCCGCCCGTGGGGCTTCCCGGCTCGTTGGTGATGCGTTGAAGGCCGCGAAGGCCGCCGGCGCCGGTGGGCCCAATGGCACCGGATTGGTCATCCTGCGCGCTGACAGTGCCTTCTACAACCATCATGTGATCTGTGCGGCCCGCCGCGCAGGAGCCCGGTTCTCGATCACCGCCCGGATGAGTCCGGCTCTCACCAGGGCGATCAGCGCCATCAGCGACGACGCCTGGACGCCCATCACCTACCCCAACGCGATCTGGGACGACGACGAGCAGCGGCTCATCAGCGACGCCGAGATCGCCTATGACGCGTTCACCAGCCGTCGCAAAGCCGACCACATCCAAGCGCGCCTGATCGTGCGCCGCGTGAAGCGCCTCAACCGCACCGGCCCCATCTCCAAGGCGGCCAGGGAGCAGGCAGGCAACGCGGCAGCCGGCCAGCAGCAGCAGGAGTTGTTCTCGACCGTCCGCTCCCACGCAGTGTTCACGACAGCCCCCTGCTCCTGGTCCAGGCCGAAAAGGCACACCGTGGTCACGCGATCATCGAGCAGGTCCACGCCGACCTCAAGCAGGGTCCGTTAGCTCATCTGCCGTCAGGGTCATTCCAGGCCAATGCGGCCTGGCTGGTACTGGCCGCGATCGCGTTCAACCTCACCCGCGCCGCTGGCTGCCTCGCCTCGACGTTCCACGCCCGCGCGACCACCGGTACGATCCGAGCCCACCTGATCAACGTCCCGACCCGGCTGGCGCATTCAGCCCGCAAGCTCGTGCTTCTCCAACCACAAGGCTGGCGCTGGGAACCCGCCTGGACCCAACTGTTCGACGCCACCCTCGGACCACCCCGCACAGCCTGAACCCGACCACCGCCGCAAGGCCCCAACCGAGAATGTCAGTGGAAGAGCCGGACAGACCGGCCGATCCCGCACGCCCATCCCCCCGCAAGATCATCCAGCCCCGTCAGACACCATCGGCAAATCGACGCGGTGGATCCAGGCTGAGTCAGGGTGCACCCGAGCGCGGACTAGACACCAGCTGCACCAAATGTGCGTCCGACGAGGTAGGTGATCAACATTCCCAGCGCGCCCCCCACGACGATCCGGATGACCGCTCGTCGTGGACTGGCACCTCCTAGCGTGGCGCTGAGGGCGCCGGTCATCGCGAGGGAGAGCAGCACCACGACGAACGTGACGGGCACTCGGACGGCTGCGGGCGTGAGCAGGATTGCTAGCAGCGGCAGGGCCGCGCCGGCGCTGAAAGAGATGCCGGAGGCGATCGATGCCGCATGCGGACTGGTCAGTGCGTCAGGGTCGAGGCGGAGTTCCGCCTCAACGTGCGCCCCAAACGCATCATGCTCGGTCAGTTCGGCAGCGACAGTGCGGGCGGTCGCTGCCGACATGCCCTTGGCCTCGTAGATGGCAGCAAGTTCGGCGAGCTCGGCGGCTGGGTCCTGTGCGAGCTCGTGGCGCTCTTTGTCCAGCAGCGCCCGCTCGGTGTCACGCTGGCTGCTCACCGACACGAACTCACCGAGGGCCATGGCAACGGCCCCGGCGACAAGACCTGAGATCCCTGCCGTGAAGATCGCGCCACGTGACGCCGTGGCTCCCGCGACGCCAACGACGAGACCGGCCGTCGAGACGATGCCATCGTTTGCGCCGAGCACACCGGCACGCAGCCAATTCAGTCGTGACGAGATTCCTCCCTGATGCGGTTCGCTCCGGTGCCGCCCGGACATCAGCAGGCGGTCGGAGATCCCCCCGGTGTCTCGACACCCGGTGGTCAGGCCCACGTGACTGGGGCGGCTATCTGACATCGATGATTCCCATCATGCCCTTGTCCTCGTGGTCGAGGATGTGGCAGTGATAGACGGCGCGGCCGGTGAAGGTCTCAAAGGCGATGCGGACCGTGATGTTGCTATGCGCAGGCACGTTGATCACGTCCTGCCAGATCACCGCGGTGACCGGCTGTCCGCCGACCTCAACAAGTTGCATCGGCCAGACGTGCAGGTGAAAAGGGTGATCCATCGGGCTTGTATTGGCGATGGTCCATTCCTCGACGGCGCCGCCGGGAACGACCTGGTCGATGCGGCTCGGATCGAAGACCCTGCCATCGATGGTGAAGTCCATGCCACCGCCGCCCATGCCACCGCCCATGCCCATCGCGAAGGTGAGTTGTCGGCGGCCGGCCGAGGGGGTGTCGCGCAGGTCTCGCGGCGCTGCTTGCCTGGCTATCGGTGGTAGCACCGGTACCGCTTCCCCGGACACCTGCAGCGTCGCGAACACAGTGCTGGCGGTGTTGGTGGAACGACTGCCGATGCCGCCCATCGATGGCGCACCGCGGTCGTATCCCAACGCCCGCAACAGAGCTGTCCCCGAGGTCGTGGTGACGATGAGGTCGGCGCGGTTCCCGGGTGCGAGAACGATCTGATCGATGTCGCGGGGTTGCGCCAGGCGCCCGGAATCGATGCCGAGCAGCTGCAAGCGTTGTCCGTCCAGGCGCAGCCGCAGGTAGCGGCTGGTACAGGCGTTCACGACGCGCCACCGTTCTCGTGATCCAGGTCGGGTGGTGATGACGGGACGTGCCTGTCCGTTCACCAGGGTCAGGTTGCCTTCTCGTCCGCGCATCCGGTCCATGGTCGAGGCAGTCCGGACGCTGCCGTCGGCAGCGAGGGAGATGTCGGAGATGACCAGCACCCGCTCGAGGCTGCTCGGAACCGAATGAAGGTGAGGCTGGGATCACCGACGATGATGGCCCCGTACAGACCGCCGAAGACCTGGTCCGCGACCGTGCCGTGGTGATGCGGGTGGTACCAGTACACGCCCGGCAGGTGATTGCCCGGCAGTAGATAGTCGTAGTCGAACGACGCCCCTGGATTCACCGCCACCAGGACATTGTCACTGTGGCCTTCGGGTGAGACGTGCAGGCCGTGCACATGCAGATTGGTCGGGCTTTGGAGCCGATTCATCAGCCGCACCCGCAACCGATCGCCGGGCTGCAGGTGCAACGTGGGTCCGGGGAGCCCACCGTTGTAACTCAGCGCCGTTGCCGCCCGGCCAGCAATCCGAACCGGTCCCTCGGCCGCCTGGAGCCTGACGTGAAGTTCTCCGTGGGCGCTGCGCAACGCTGCCGGCTCGATAAACACGGCGTCTGTCATCGGGGCGAAGTTCGACTGAGCTCCAAGCCTTGCGCGAAGGCCGTAACCCCCTACTGCTGTGCTGGCAATGCCCAATCCACCCATCTCCAGGGCGTGGCGCCGAGTGATCGGTTGCATCAGGCGTCCGTGCCCATCACCGTGACCCGCTGGTTGTACTCCTCTGTGTCAATGTCGCCGTGCGCATGACGCTCGGCCAGGACTTCCCGCGCTCGGCTGCTCCCGGCCTGCCGATCCACCGGGCGAGCTCGGCCGTCTCGGTCAGGCCTGATGCCCCCACCCAGTACGCGTATCGCGAGCACAACAATGAGCGCGACCCCGAGCATCAGGAGCGTCGCGAACAGCCAGATGCCTGCCGACCCTCCCATGTCATAGCCGTTTGGGTTCATGATCGTCCTTTCGGGTCGGACGGTGCGCCGGGCAGGATCATGAACACCTTCTGCGGCGTGGCATTCACGTTCGCGGGCCGCAGGGGTCTTACTGGCCAGGTGTGCTCTCCGAGTTTGATGGCGAAACGGTCGCCGGCGACATGGCTCACGGTGATGCCGCTCATCAAGACTCCTGAAGGATGCTTGGGCTGTTGCCCACGACTCAGCGTAGGCAGATGGCCTCAGCGGGGGACAGGGTCGAAGGTCCTCGAGAGGCAGGGAAGATCGGCCGTCCAGACGGGTCCTACAGGGCTACGCAAAGTACCCTGGGGAGTATCAACCGGAGCCCTGGGAGGGCACATGCAACTCGACAGCACTGAGCTCGCGGCGGTCACGAACCGGCTGCGCCGCGCGGAAGGTCAGATCGCCGGCGTCATCCGCATGATCGAGGCGGGACGGGAGTGCAAAGACATCGTCACCCAGCTGGCAGCGGTGTCCCGCGCCTTGGACAAGGCCGGTTTCGCGATCATCGCAACGGGCCTCCGGCAGTGCATGCTCGAGGGCAGCGAGGAGCTCGACATCG
>JBKJOO010000440.1:0-7360 GCA_046595615.1 Mycobacteriales bacterium
GGACTGCCACTTCTGCTCGCAGTCCTCGGGGCAGCCACCGGTCTTCAGGCTGATGATCCCCTCGACCTCGACCTCGGGCCCGCAGTGCCGCAGCCGCACCTCGTGGGCCAGCTGCAGCAGCTCGGGCAACCGCTCCGCCGACAGCTGCAGGCAGGCCAGCGCCTGCGCCTCGGTGAGCCCGATGCCGCGGTCCAGCACCTGCTCGCGGGCGGTTTCCAGCACGTCGATGAGCAGCTCGGTCACGCCGGGCAGTCTGCCAGGTCTGGCATCGGTCAGCCGATCTGCCCGGCCTGGAAGGCGCGGGCGTCGAAGGTGCCGCCCAGCTGCGGCCCGAGGCCGGCCCTGGCGGCGGCGAGGAAGTCCGGCGCCGGCAGCGCGCCGGCACCTGCGGGCAGCACCCCGAGCAGGGGGCGGGCCGCGAGGGTCGTCAGGTCACGAAGGTTGCTCCGCTCGGCCAGGCCCGGCTCGGCCGGCCAGGAGCCGATCACGACGCCGGCCAACTCAAGGCCCCGATGGGCCAGCGCCTCGAGGGTCAGTGCCGTCGTGTTCAGCGTGCCGAGCCCGGCTCCCACGATGACGAGCACGGGTGCCCGCACGACCCGGGCCAGGTCGGCGAGGGTCAGCCCGTCCTCGTCGTACCGCACGAGCAGACCGCCGGCACCCTCGATCAGCACGAGATCACGGTCGGACAGCCGCAGCAGCAGGTCCAGCGCGGCGGCCTGATCCAGCGGGGGCCGGCCCGATCGCCGGGCGGCCGCCGCCGGCGACAATGCATCGGGATAGCGCACCAGTTCGTGCAGATCGGTGCAGCCCGACAGGGCTCGGACCGTCTCGAGGTCGCCGAGTGCGCCGTCTGCCTCGCCGGTCTGGGCCGGCTTCACGACAGCGCAGCGGGCGCCGCGGGCGAGGGTGAGGGCGGCGAGCGCCGCCGTCACGACGGTCTTGCCCACCCCGGTCCCGGTCCCGGTCACCACCAGCAGCGTCATGCCCCGCACCTTCCCAGACCGCCCGCCCCCACCTCGCCGATCATGGACATTGTGCGGTCGCGGCACGCTCAGCGGTGCAGCACAACCTCCATGATCGGCGGGGTGCTAGGCGGTCAGCGCGGCGCGCACGACGTCCCGGGCGCGAGCCAGCTCGCCCGCGGTGAGGTCGGCTCGGGCCGTCAGCCGCAGGCAGGCCTCGCCCGCCGGGACCGACGGCGGCCGGAAGCAGCCGACCCGGACCCCGGCCGCGAGGCAGGCCTGCGCTGCCGCGAGCGCCCGCCCGGCGTCGCCGACCCGCACCCGGACGACGGCGCCGGCGGTCCGCGGCACCTCCAGCGCGTCGGCGAGGGCGTCCGTCGCGGCCCGCAACGCCGCCAGCCGCGCCTGGTCGACGAGGCCGAAGGCGGCCAGCGCCGCAGCGCACGACGCCGGGGCGAGGCCGGTGTCGAACACGAACGGGCGGGCCGTGTCGATCAGCTGGCCGCGCACCGGCGCCGGGCCCAGCACCACGCCGCCCTGGCTGCCGAGCGACTTGGACAGCGTCGCGGTCAACACGACGTCGGGCTCCCCGGTCAGCCCCGCGGCCGCGCAGGCGCCACCGCCTTGGGGGCCGAGCACCCCCAGGGCGTGCGCCTCGTCGACGAGCAACAGCGCCCCGGCCCGGCGTACGACCGCGTGCAGCTCGGCCAGCGGGGCCAGCTCGCCGTCCACGGAGAACACCGCGTCGGTGACGACCATCGCCCGCCGGCCGGGCACGAGCGCCCGCTCGACCGCTGCCGGGTCGGCGTGCGCCACGACGACGACCTCGGCCCGGGAGAGCCGGCAGGCGTCCACCAGCGACGCGTGGTTGCCCTGGTCGGACACCACCAGGTCGCCGGGTCGGGTGAGCGCCGCGACCGCTCCGAGATTGGCCAGGTAACCGCTGGAGAAGACCAGCGCGGATGCCATCCCGGTGCGCGCGGCCACGGCCTGCTCGAGCTCGTCGTGCAGGGCGGTGCTGCCGGTGACCAGCCTCGACCCGGTCGAGCCTGCGCCGTAGGCCCGGGCTGCGGCGACGGCCGCCTCGACGACGGCCGGGTGCCTGGACAGCCCGAGGTAGTCGTTGGAGGCGAGGTCGAGCACCCCGTCGTCGCCCGGCCCCCGGGCGCGCAGCGTTCGCACCAGGCCCAGGGCCGTACGCCGGGCCGCGGCGTCGGCCAGCCAGTCCAGCGGATCACCCACCGCGCCAGCCTAGGGTGACCCCGTGTCGACGCTGGCAGATCTGGTGCGCGGACGCACCGACATGCCGCAGGCCGACCTGGACCACCTGCAGCAGCTCGTCGCGACGTGGCAGCTGGTCGCCGACCTGTCCTTCGCCGATCTCGTGCTCTGGGTGCAGACCCGCCGGGCGAGCTGGGTGGCCGTGGCGCACATGCGGCCGACAACCGGTCCGACGACCTACCCGGACGACGTCGTCGGCGATGAGGTGGACGACGCGCGCCGAATGGAACGGGCCCGGACCACCGGCCGCATCGTGCGCGACGGTGAACCCGAATGGCGTGGCACGGTCAAGGTGCGCCACGAGGCGGTGCCGGTCCGGCGCGGCGATCGGATCATCGCCGTCGTCAGTCGGGACACGAGCCTCGCGGCGCCGCGGATGCCCAGCCAGCTGGAGCTAACCTATCTGACCAGCGCCGGCGAGTTGCTGCAGATGGTGGCGGAGGGGACGTTCCCGTTCCCGGGCCAGGACCCCGACCCCGAGCACCACCCGCGGGTCGGTGACGGCCTGCTTCGGCTCGATCGGACCGGACACGTGGTGTACGCCTCACCCAACGCCCTGTCCGCCTACCGGCGGCTCGGGGTGACCGGCGATCTGGTCGGCGCCCATCTCGGGCACACCATCGCCAGACTCACCGCCGCGCCAGGTGTGCTGGACGAGCCGCGTGGATCGGCGGCCCTGGCCGCTGTGCTGCGCTTCCGGGAACCGCGGGACAGCGAGGTGGAGGCGCAGGGGGCCGTCGTCCTGCTGCGGGCGCTGCCGCTGCTGCCGGCCGGTGAGCCGAGGGGGGCACTGGTGCTGCTGCGCGACGTCACCGAGGTCCGCCGACGGGACCGCCAGATCATGGGCAAGGATGCGACGATCCGTGAGATCCACCATCGGGTGAAGAACAACTTGCAGACGGTCGCGGCGTTGTTGCGGCTGCAGGCCAGACGGATGGTCGATCCGGCGGCGCGCGCGGCGCTGGAGGAGTCGGTGCGGCGGGTGGCGTCGATCGCGCTGGTGCACGAGACGCTGTCGTTGGCACTGGACGAGCGGGTTGCGTTCGACGGGGTGGCCGACCGGGTGTTGGCCATGTGCGCCGAGGTCGCGACGGCCGAGTCGCAGGTGCAGGTGGTGCGATTCGGCAGCTTCGGGGTGCTGGCCGCCGAGGTCGCCACGCCGCTGGCGATGGTGCTGACCGAGCTCGTCCAGAACGCGGTCGAACATGCCTTCCCGGCTGGTACGGGTCGCATCGTGGTCGAGGTGGCCCGCGGCCCGGACGCGCTCGTCGTCGGGGTGGTCGACGACGGTCTCGGGTTGCCACCCGACTTCGACCTGGCGACCTCGACCCGGTTGGGCCTGCAGATCGTCCGGACCTTGGTCGCCGGCGAGTTGCAGGGCACGCTCGCGCTCGAGCCGGGCGAGCGCTGCGGGACGCGAGCGGTGCTGCAAGTGCCCCTGGAACCGTGGCCGGAGGCGCCGTGAGCGGTTAGGCCGTCCGAGCGCGGGTGCGGGCGCCGCGACGCTTCAGGGCCCGGCGTTCGTCTTCGCTGGTGCCCCCCCAGACGCCGGCGTCCTGACCGGTCTCGAGGGCCCAGGTGAGGCAGTCGTCGACGACCGGGCAGCGCCGGCAGACGGCCTTTGCTTCGTCCACCTGTTGGGCGGCCGGACCCGTCGTACCGATCGGGAAGAACAGTTCAGGGTCCTGCTCGCGGCAGAGCGCGCGGTGGCGCCAGTCCATGCGGTCCAACTCCTCTAGCTCCGCGGGCTCCGCCGCCTAGGGCGGTCCGCGCTTCCCCACGCACCGCTGTGCGCGTGGGGCACTGCATCCGGCCACTGGCTGCGACGGCCGAATCTGGCTCTAGGTTCGCATCGGCGGTGGGCGCTGGCAAGCGTTCACGCCACCATGTCCCCGCCGGTGCGTGTCTGGTTCGTCACGTCCGGAGTATGTGGTAGTGCCCGGCATGATGCAGATCACACCTGAGTCACCGAACGGGTTCAGACCAGGACGTCCAGCGCAGCGGGTACGGCCCGGAAGACCACCTGCCGACGGTCCCCGAGATCATCGCCGTCCACCTGGAAAGGCAGCGGCCGGTCCGCGGTGATCGTCAGTGCCGGAAGATCGTGCCGGGCGAGCACGTTGCGCCCGCGGACCCGGGCCCGGCCCGAGAGCATCTGGGCCAGGTGCCGCAGCGTGCTCACGGTGCCCAGCCGACGCAGCCCGAAGACATCCAGGCCCAACTCGAACGACGCGCCGGGGAACGCGTTGACCGGGCGCTCGCCGAGGTAGGTCCACGGCGCGGTGTTGCCCACGAGGGCGAGCGCGACCGTCTCGGCCGGCTCACCGTCGACCTCGACCGTGAGCACCCGCTCGCGATGTGACGGGCCGGTGTAGAGCTCCTGCAAGGCGGCCCGCACGTAGCGGGCGTGGGTGGCCGGGCGACCGTTTGCGCGGTGCCGCTCCATCCTGCGCACGGCGCCGGCGTCGATGCCGAGGCCGGCGCAGAAGGTGAACCACCGGTCCCCGGCGCGACCCAGGCCGATGGTCCGCCGCCGGTCGGCGCGCAGGGCGTCCAGCAGCACGCTGGTGGCCTCGACCGGCGCGTTGGGCATCCCGAGCGCACGAGCAAATACGTTGGTGCTGCCGGCGGGTACGACGGCGAGTGCCGGCAACCCGGCGCGTGGGCCATCGCGCAGCAGGCCGTTGACGACCTCGTTGACGGTGCCGTCGCCGCCGAGCGCGACCACGACATCGAGGCCGTCGACGGCAGCCTGGTGGGCGAGCTCGGTCGCGTGTCCCCGGCAGTCCGTCTCGACCACGTCGAGCTTGGTCTCACTGGCCAGCGCGTGCGCCAGGACGTCGCGCGCCCGGACGCTGGTTGCCGTCGCCTTGGGATTGACGACCAGCAGTGCCCGCATGCTCGGACTGTAGTGGCGCACTAGCGTGCCCGGTGTGGAGGCGGTTGGTGTCGTACGTCGCATCGCCGGGTTGCTCGGCGTTGAGGGGGCGGCCCTGTTCGTGCTGGGCGTGGTCTACGGCGTCGTCAGTGGCCTCGGCCGGCCGGAGAACCGGCTCGGCGCCGAGTTGGCTGCGGCCTTGCTGGTGGTGCTGGGAATTGTCGTCGTGCTGCTCGCCCGCGCCACCGCCTCGGGCCGGACCTGGCCCCGCACCCCCTCGGTGGTCGTGAACGTCATCGCCCTGCCTGTCGGGCTCGGCCTGCTGCAGGGCCACCTGTACCTCGCCGCCGTCGTCGTACTCCTGCCGGCCCTGACGTTGCTCTGGCTCTTCGCGACCCCCGAGGCCCGCGAGCGACTCCGCGAGTCCTGATGATCTAGTCCTCGGCGAGCAGGCCCTCCCGGAGCTGGGCAAGGGTGCGCGCCAGCAGCCGTGACACGTGCATCTGGCTGATCCCGAGCTCACCGGCGATCTGCGACTGCGTCATCCCACCGAAGAATCGCAACAGCAGGATCCGCTTCTCGCGGGGGGCCAGCTTGTCCAGCAGCGGCTTGAGCGACTCGCGGTACTCCACGCCCTCCAGCGCGTCGTCCATCACGCCGAGCGAGTCGGCCACCGCGGGGGAGTCGTCGTCGCCACCGTCGGGGGCATCGAGGGAGACCGCCGAGTAGGCGTTGGCCGATTCGAGCCCCTCGAGGATCTCCTCCTCGGTGAGCCCGAGGTGCTTGGCCAGTTCGGCGACGGTCGGCGAGCGGCCGTTTTTCTGGGACAGCTCGCTGGTGGCCTTGGTCAGGCTGAGCTTGAGCTCCTGCAGGCGGCGGGGGACCCGGATCGCCCAGCCTTTGTCGCGAAAGTGCCGCTTGATCTCACCCACGATGGTCGGGGTCGCGTACGTCGAGAACTCGACGGCCCGCTCGAGGTCGAAGCGGTCGACGCTCTTGATCAAGCCGATCGTTGCAACCTGGACGAGGTCGTCCAGCGGCTCGCCCCGGTTCCTGAAGCGGCGGGCGAGGTACTCCACCAGGGGGAGGTGGATCTCGACGAGTTCGTCACGCAGCCGGGCCCGGCGCGGCCCGTCAGGGCCCATCGCGGCGAGCTCAATGAACATCGCCCGGGCCCGCGCCCGGTCGGCGGCGATCCGCTCGCTGCGAGCCGTCGGTTCGGCGGCGCCGGTCGCGACCTCCGCGGTCGCGGCCACGATGTCGGGGTCGACCGGTTCGGTGGCCGGCTCGGCGCTCTGCTCGGTCACGGGGCGGGCGTTTCGGGCGCGAGCTCGGTCTCGCCGCGCTTCTTGCGTAAGGAGATGGTGACGCGCAGGTCACTGTCGACGGCGCTGTCCACCTCACCGGCCAGCGCGGTGAGCACCGTCCAGGCGAAGGTGTCCCGGGAGGGCTGCGCACCGTCGAGGGTGAGCACGCTGACGGACACCGCGATCACGTCGTCGGAGAGCTCGAAGGAGCACTCGAGGTCGGCACCGGCGACGGCCTGGGACAGCAGCATCGCGCAGGCCTCGTCGACGGCGATCCGCAGGTCCTCGATGTCGTCGATGGTGAAGTCCAGCCGCGAGGCGAGGCTCGCGGTGGCCGTCCGGAGCACCGACAGGTAGGCGGCGACGGCGGGCAGGCGCAGTGTGACCACGTCTCGGCCGGCGGCCGATGCGGCCGGCTGCCGACTGGTCTGCTCCGTCATGCGCTCCCCCTGGGTCCGGTGTGACGCGCTGCAGCCTACGGCCACGCCTACCGCAGGCGGGTCAGACCCGGCGCTGCCGCAGCGCCGGGACGACCGGCAGCCCGATGCCTGCGGGCAGGCCCGCTGCCGGGTCGGCGACGTAGGGCCGGGCCACCTGCAGTGGGACGCGGGGCGCCGGGATCTCACCGAGGGGGTAGACGTGGCCAGCGAGCAGCAGCCGGCCGAACGCCTCGGTCTCGAGCGGCCGGTCGAACAGGTGGCCTTGGGCGTACTGCCAGCCCTGGCCGCGCAACACCCGGAGTTGCTCGAGGGTCTCCACCCCCTCGGCGACCGTGTACAGGTCCAGGGCGGTGGCCATTGCCAGCACACTGGCCACCAGGGCCCTGGTCCGCGGCTCGTCCGCCACGCCCTGGACGAACTCCCGGTCGACCTTGACGGTGTTCGTGTCGAACCGCCGCAGGTAGCGCAGCGAGGAATAGCCGGTGCCGA
>JBKJOO010000035.1:0-4684 GCA_046595615.1 Mycobacteriales bacterium
CGGCCTTGTCCGGTCGGATCCATGACCAGCCGCTGGCCAGGGTTGGGCTGTTGAACTCGTCACTGCCGGTGCGGTCGAGCACGCTGGGGACCTCGTCGGGCACGAGCCGCGTCACCGGTTTGGTCGCCGCCAGGACGCTCAGGTTGTCGACTCCCACGCCACCGGCTCGCGCGGACGCCCCGCCGCTCAAGGCGCTGCCGGCAGGATCGGCCGGTTTGCGCAGCGAAAGAGTGAGGTCAACCAGCGGGTCGCCGAGCCGGGCGTGGCTGAGCTTGGCGTGCGCGGCGCCCCCGGCCACCTGGAGCGACACCGAGTGCCATTGGCCGGGGGCGAATCCGGCGGGCAGTGGCGTCTGAACGGAGCCGACCACCCGGCCGCGCAGGGTCTCGCTCAGCAGCACGGTGGCGGCGCCGACGTCGATCACGACGCTCACGGCGTCACCCCTGGCACTGGTCCGAGTGAGGCCGTATGTCGCCCCGTCGGACCTCAGGTCGGCCTCGACCCGGATGCGCTCGGCGGGGAAGGGCGCGGTGAGTGATCCGGCCCCGGTCGACCGGGCGAGCGTCCCGGACTGCGGGTCGGAGTCCAGGGTCCAGGCAGCGCCGCCCTGGAACGCAGGCGGTATACCGGCCGTGAAGTCCGTGACGTACCGACCGTCGGTCACCGGCGCCGGTGTCGGGCCGTCGCTCGGTCCCTCGCCCGCCCGGACGCTCGGCCAGCCGTCGATCCAGTCGAGCCGGTCCAACAGCATCGGGCGCCGGTTGATCCCGTCGGTTCCGTCGAGGTAGGGGTCGGCCGGGTCGATGGCGTGGTAGGCCATCCAGTCCTGTCCGGCGAGGTCGGTGACCACCGCGTTGTGCCCGGCCCCCACCCATCGGTTGCCGTTCTGCACGAGCACGGGAGTACCACCCGCCCGGGAGGCGGTGAGCGCGACGCCCTCGCGGTCGACATACGGTCCCTGAAGGTTCCTGGAGCGGCCGACCTGGACGCTGTAGCCGGTAGCGGGGCCGGCGCAGCAGTTGGCCGTCGAGGCGAAGAGATACCAGTAGCCGTCGCGGTGCACCGGGTAGGCGCCCTCGAACTTGTTGTCGATCGCGACCATCGTGGGCGTCCCGGTGGCGTACCGCCCGTCGACGCTCAGCCGGGTGACGTGGATCCCGCCGTAGTACGAGCCGTAGAACAGCCACTGGCTGCCATCCACGTCGGTGACCACCGAGGGGTCGAAGGTCCAGGTGAAGTTGCCGTCGCCGACCTGGCCGCCGCGGCGTGGTCCCACAACGGGAGCGCCGCTGTCGGTCCACGGCCCGACGGGCGTCGGAGCTGTGGCCAGCCCGATCGCGTTGTCGTTGGGCTCAGGGGTGACCGTTGTCTCGGTGACCACGTAGTACATGCGGTACTGGCCGTCGACGAACCGGATGTCCGGCGCCCAGAGGTTCGCGTTCGACGCTGCCCAGGCCGGCATCGTCGCTGCGGTGAAGGCGTCGCCCATGTGGGCCCAGGTGACGAGGTCGCGGGATCGCGCGATCGGGATGCGATGAGCCGCTCCCTCGCCCTCACGCAGCGGGTCCGACGTGCCGTAGGAGTACCACCACCCGTCCTTGCCCCGCAACAACGAGGGGTCGGCGAACGTATCGGCGAAGTCCTTGCTCACCGCGTTCGTGTATGCCGGCACGGCAGGGGACGCGGTAGCGGGACCGGCCGCCCGGGCCGGGAAGACCTGCATCGCGAGGCCGGCGCAGAGGAGGCCGGCGAGGGCGACAGCGGTGCTACGACGTCGCACGGAGGCCACTTTCGGTCGTGGCGGTAGTGGTGGTAGTTGCAGTAGTGGCACCGGTGGCGGGCTGGAGACGGATCGCGGTCCAGGACACGGGAGGGAGCAGGGCGCGCAAACGCCGCCCGTCGGACGTCGAGTCCTGTCCCGCCCGGGGTGCCACGCGATCGGGATGCTCGCGGGTATTTGTCGCATAGACATCGGCGTCGGCCAGCACGACGTGTTCGACGACGCGCAGGTCACCGTGTCGGTCGGCAATACCGCGCAGGTCGATCTCTAGGGGGAGGGCACCGGTCTGCGACCTGTTCACGGCGAGGATGACGACCTCACCGGTGTCCGCGTCGTAGGTCGCTGTCGCGTCCAGGGCGGGCACGTCGCCGTACGCCTCGGTGTGGATCGAAGGACCCGAGGGCGCGACCCGAAGCACTTGCCCGTGGGCCATCCGGGCCGTGATGGCGAACGGGTGGAAGATGGTCTGGCGCCAGGATGGTCCGCCGGGCTCGGTGCGGATCGGCGCGATGATGTTGACGAGCTGGGCCTGGCAGGCGACCCCCACGCGATCGGCATGGCGCAGCAAGGTGATCAGCAGGCTGCCGACCACAACGGCGTCGGCGACGCTGAACTCGTCCTCGATCAGCTCCCGGGCGAAGGTCCACTCCAGGTTCTGTTGACCGACGAATCGCTTTTGGTACCAGACATTCCACTCGTCGAAGGACAGCTTGAGCTTCTTCTTGCTCCGAAGCCTCGCGCCCACATGGTCGGCGGTGGCCACGACGGCACCGATGAACCGATCCATGTCCACCGAGGACGCCAGAAAGCTGGCGAGGTCGCCGGAGGTCTCCTCGTAGTAGTCGTGCAGCGAGATGTAGTCGACGTTGTCGTACGTCTGCTCGAGGACCTGCGCCTCCCACGTGCCGAACGTCTCCATGCTGCTGTTCGAGCTGCCGACGGCCACCAGCTCGATGCCGGGGTCGACCATTCGCATCGCCTTGGCGGTCTCGTTGGCCAGGCGGCCGTATTCGAACGGCGTCTTCTGGCCCATCTGCCACGGCCCGTCGAGCTCGTTGCCGAGGCACCAGAGCTTGATGTTGTGCGGTTCCTTGGCGCCATGCTCGCGGCGTAGGTCCGAAAGGTAGGTGCCCGACGGGTGGTTGCAGTACTCGATCAGGTCGACGGCCTCCTGGACGCCGCGGGTGCCGAGGTTCACCGCCATCATCGGCTCGACGGCCGCGTCCCGTGCCCACCCCATGAACTCGTTCAGGCCGACCTCGTTGGGCTCGATGCCCCTCCACGCCAGGTCCAGGCGGGTCGGCCGGTCGGCGCTGGGCCCGACACCGT
The DNA here is from genome assembly GCA_046595615.1 of Mycobacteriales bacterium. Classification (GTDB taxonomy): domain Bacteria; phylum Actinomycetota; class Actinomycetes; order Mycobacteriales; family SCTD01; genus JAYSQK01. Next base: position 3,110 of record JBKJOO010000035.1, read on the forward strand.
CCTCCCAGCGGTAGCTGGACACGAAGTTGCCGCCGGGGTAGCGCACGAGGCTGACACCGAGCTCGCGGGTCAGGTCCAGGACGTCCCGCCGGAATCCGGCGGCGTCGGCGGACGGGTGCTCGGGCTCGTAGATCCCCGTGTAGACACAGCGCCCCATGTGCTCGACGAACGAGCCGAAGAGCCGTCGGTCGACCTGTCCGATGACGAAGGACGGGTCGAGCGAGAAGGCGGCAGATCCCAGGCCGGGTACAGCATTGCTCACGGTTCAGTCCTCTCTGCAGTGGTTGGCCTCAGTTCTACAGGAAATTTACAACGATGTAAATGGCGGTCGAGAACGCGGGACCGCGTCCACGGCGGGCCGGCGGGCGCGTTAGCCTCGCGCCATGCGGCCGAACGAGAGCAGAGTCAGCTTGCGAGACGTCGCCGAGCTGGCGGGGGTCTCGGTCAAGACCGTTTCCAACGTCGTGAACCAATACACGCACGTCTCGGCGGTGACCCGCGAGCGGGTGCAGAGCGCGCTGGACCAGCTCGGCTACCGTCCGAACCTGTCCGCCCGCAGCCTTCGGGGCGGACGATCCGGACTCATCGCCCTGGCCGTCCCGGAGCTCGACTCGCCGTACTTCGCCGAGCTGGCACGCCACATCATGTATGCCGCAGAGTCCCGCGGCTGGAACGTGCTGATCGACCAGACCGACGGCCGGCCCGAGCGCGAGAAGCTCGTGATGGACGGGATTCGGGCGCACCTCATCGACGGCGTCATCTTCAGCCCCCTGGCGTCGGGTCCGGCAGAGCTTGCCATGCGAGCGGACACGACGCCGATGGTCCTGCTCGGTGAACGGCTGCACAACGGCACGATGGACCTCGTCGGTATCGACAACGTGGCAGCAGCCGAGGCCGCCGTTGCTCATCTGGCCGGACTTGGCCGCACCCGCATCGCCGCCATCGGCGAGCAGCGGCACCGTCGTGGTGAGACGGCCCGGCTGCGGCTGCGCGGATACGCGGCAGCGCTCAGCAGTGCTGGCCTCTCCCTCGATCCTGCGCTCGTCATGCCCTCGGCGAGCTACCACCGGACCGACGGGGCAGCCGCCATGCGCGAGCTGCTCGAGCTGGCCCAGCCCCCCGACGCAGTGTTCTGCTTCAACGACATGCTGGCGATCGGCGCCTTGCGGACGTTGCGCGACAAGGGTGTCCGGGTGCCCGAGGACGTTGCTGTGGTGGGCTTTGACGACGTCGAGGAGAGCAGCTACAGCGCCCCCGGCCTGACGACGATCCGCCCGGACAAGGCGGGCATAGCGAAAACCGCAATCACTCTGCTTGCGGATCGTCTCGACGGCGGCGGCGACGGTGCCTCACGAGAGGTGACCGAACGCTTCGACCTCGTCGTCCGGCACAGCACGACGAACACACCCTGACGGCGCGACCTCGACGGCCCCACGAAGCCGTGCCTCGTCTGCGCGCACCGCTTCGGACACGGCTGCGATCGCTCGGAGGTCGTCAGTTCCATCGACCTCGGCCGCTGCTGGGTCGAGTTTCATCGGCCAACTGATCGAACCGATTACTCGGGGGCTTCGGGCG
>JBKJOO010000224.1:0-9067 GCA_046595615.1 Mycobacteriales bacterium
GTCAGCGGCACGTCGTTCCAGACGGTCTGGCAGGGCCAGAGCGCCAAGAAGATCCGCAACTACTTCAAGGCGCTGCGCAAGGCCGCCCGCAAGGAGGGTGGGGCGATCGGCTTCATCGAGGAGATCGACGTCATCGCCCTCGCCCGGGGCGGGGTGACGGCCGCGGCGACCCCGCTGCTGGCGTCGGGCTGCTCGGGCACCGCCATGCTGCCCTCGAGCTTCGCGGCGGGCGCCGGGACGATCACCAACGGCTTCGCGGCCGGCGGTGACAACGGCGCGCTGATCAACGAGCTGCTGGTGCAGATGCAGTCCTTCGACGCCCTGACCGGCGGCCAGCGACTGCGGGGTTGGTGCGTCGACCGGGTCAACCTGCTGCTGTCGGTCGACCGTCAACGAAAGCGCCCGGTCGCGGTGCCGCCGAACGTCCTGCTCATCGCCGCCACCAATCGGGCCGGCGCGCTCGACCCGGCACTGCTGCGGCCCGGCCGGTTCGACCGGCAGGTGTCGTTCGAGCTGCCGGCCAAGTCCGGCCGGCGCGCGCTCGTCGACCATTTCTTGGCCAGCAAGGCGCACACGGCCGAGCTCGACGACGCCGAGCGACGCGACGCGCTGGCGGCCATCACGATGGGCTACACCCCGGTCATGATCGAGCACCTGCTCGACGAGGCGCTGGTCAGCGCGGTACGGCGCGGGACCGATGCGATGACCTGGGCTGATGTCGAGCACGCCCGGCTCACTGAGGAAGTCGGCACCGGTCAGCCCGTCGCCTACACCGACCACGAACGCCGGCTCATCGCCACCCACGAGGCTGGCCACGCGACGCTCGCCTGGCTCGCTGCGCCGCAGCGCCGGCTCGAGGTGCTGACCATCATCAAGCGCAAGGGTTCGCTCGGGCTGCTCGCCCACGGCGACCGGGACGACGTCTACACCCGGTCGAAGTCAGAGCTCGAGGCGCTCGTGCAGATCGCCTTCGGCGGCCAGTGCGCCGAAGAGTTGTTCTTCGGTGACGTCTCGACCGGCCCCGGCGGCGACCTGCTCTACGCCACCAACTGCGCCGCCGAGATGGTCGGGGCGCACGGAATGGATGACAGCCTGGTGTCCTACGCGGCGGTGCAGAACAGCGCTTTCTCCGACACGAACATCGTCGGGCGGGTGCTGGCCGACGACCGCGGTCGGGACGCCGTGGAGGCTCTGCTACGTCGGCACAAGGCCACCGCCAAGGCCTTGCTGGAGCAGCACCTACATCTTGTCGAGGCGCTCCGCGACGCCCTGCTGGAGCGGGACGAGCTGGTCGGCCGGCAGATCACCGATGTCCTCGAGGCGGCCAGCCAGCCGGCCGTGGTGGACCTGCGCGAGTCGGTGGACGCGCCCCGCCCCTGACGTGGGAGGCTGGTCGGGTGGGACCGGGCCTCGACAGCAGCCTGTCCCAGCCACCGGGCGCGGGGCGTCCCGGGCTGGCCTACACCGTCGCGGCGTACACGATGGTGCTCGTCCTGGCTGTGCTGTTCGCCGTCTGGGGGGCGTTCCTCGTGCCGCTGCGGGTCGGCGGCATCCCGGTGCCGCTCAGCGTCGTCATCGCCGTCGTCGGCAACGTCGGGCTGGCGCTGGCCGGTACCCGCATCGTCGGTCGTCGGCTCGGCGGTCTGGTGCCCGGGCTGGTGTGGTTGTTGATCGCCTTCACCTTCGGGACCCAGAGCCCCGGTGGCGACACGGTGATCCGGGCCTCGGGGATGGGCTACGCGTTCCTGGTGTTCGGGATCATCGCAGCGACCGCAGCGCTCGGGCTCGGACCTACACCCGGGGCGCGGACCGGCCGATAGCCAGGCATGGAGCCGATCGAGGTCGTCGTGGTGCGGCTCGGTGGTTGCCGCTACACCGTGGCGATGGACGCCGTCGCCGAGGTGGGACGGCCGCCGGCCCTGACCCGGGTGCCGGGACTGCCCGGCTGGGTGGCCGGTGTCGCCAACTGGCGCGGCCGGGTGCTCGCGGTGCTCGACGTGCGGCCGCTGCTCGACGGCACCGCGACGGCGCTGGATCGCCGTGGCCGGCTCGTGGTCCTGCGGCACGACGGCGTCGTGGTGGGGCTGCTCACCGAGGCGGTCGAGGGGACCCGGCGGCTCGAACCGGAAGACATCGAACCGACGCCGGCGCGGCTGGCCGAGCGGATCGGTGGCCTGCTCTCCGGACAGCTCACCGACGCCGACGGGCCCTGTGGCGTCCTGGACCTCGCGGCCCTGCTACGCCTCGCCGATGCGCTGCCGCGGGTCCGCCGAGCGTCCTGACGCGCCCGGCGGCGTACGACCCACCGGCCATTTGGCCTACAGGCGTGGCGTCGATGCACCGACGACTGCTGCACGACCCTGAGGAGGGACCGCGTGGACTTCTCGATCCGGCTTGCGCGAGCCGCAGCTGTGATGACGTGGATCAGCCTGCTCGTCGGGCTGGCCGCGGCGACCGTCCTGGATACGGTGGGAGCGCCGCCTGGCGTACACGTCCACCTGCTGGCGTTGTTGGCCTGGACCGGCCTCGGCGTCGTCGTCGCGGTGCTGCTGACGCTGCTGCCGATGACCGCCCGGCGGACACCTTCGATCATCGCTCACATCGCCGGTGTCCGGCTCGCCCTGCTGGCCGCCGACTTGGTCTGGATCACCGCCGATGTCACGGTGACCGGGGGGGTCCGTGGACCGTTCTGGGTCTGCTACTTCGGCGCGGTGCTGTTCGCGGCGATGTCGATGAACGTCTGGCAGTCCACCTTGTTCGGGGTCGTGGCGGGCGGCGGCGTCGTCCTCGCCTCGGCGCTCTCACACACCCTGGACCGCAATTCGGTCGGCGTGCTACTCCTCGTCGGCGTGAGCTTTCCGCTGATGGCCTGGTTCACCAGCGCCCTGTCCTCGGCGGTCCGTGAGCTGCGCCGGGCGGCGCGGGTCGAGCGGACGGCGCTGGAGGCGCGCGTCGCAGAACTCACCCGCTATCTCGAGCGGGCTGCCAATGGCGACCTCGACGTCGAGGTCGGTGGGTCCGACCACGCACAACTGACCGGGCTGTCGTCGTCGTTCAGCAACACGATCTCCAACCTGCGCGGGCTGGTCGGCCAGATCCGCAGTGGCGGTGAGCAGATCGCCGCGTCGGCGGGCGAGTTGCTCGCGACAGCCGAGGAGCATGCCGCCTCGGCCACCCAGCAATCTTCCGCGGTGTCCGAGACCACCTCGACCATCGAGGAACTCGCGGCTACCGCTGCGCAGATCGCCGAGACCTCCGAGGCCGTCGCGCGCTATGCCGCCGAGACCCTGCGGTATGCCGAGCAGGGGCGCGCCGCAGTCAGCGCGTCGGTCGACTCGATGGACACCATCGCCGAGCGGGTCGACTCGATCGCGGCGCGGGCATTGTCGCTAGGGGAGAAAAGCCACGAGATCGGCCGCATCCTGGATGTCATCGACGATCTCGCCGACCAGACCAATCTGCTGGCCCTCAACGCAGCGATCGAAGCGGCCCGGGCCGGCGAGCACGGTCGGGGCTTCGCCGTTGTCGCCTCGGAGGTGCGCAAGCTCGCCGAACGCGCGCAGGAGTCGACCGGGCAGATCCAGGCAATCGTCGGCGAGATCCAGGCCGAGACCAACTCGACGATCATCGCCTCCGAGGAGGGGGCCAAAGAGGTCCGGTCCGGCACCCAGCTGGCCCGCGGCGTCGTCGACGCCCTCGAGCGGATCAGCGGCATGGTCGACGAAACGACCACCGCGGCCAAGGAGATCTCGATCGCCACGCAGCAGCAGCGGTCCGCCTCCGACCAGGTCGTCGCGGCGATGACGCAGGTGTCCGATGTTTCCCGGCAGTACGCCGTCGGCTCGCGCCAGGCAGCCGCGGCGGCGGGTCAGCTCAATGTGCTGGCAGCCGAGCTGCGTTCGTCGATCTCGCAGTTCAAGGTCTCCTGACCGACCGGCTACAGACCTGGGCCGCACCCGCCGACCACCAAGACATGCCGGCCTGGGGTGATGATCCCGAGCTGCTCGCGACCTTCCGGGCGGAAGTCGAGGAGCGGCTCGCCTCGCTGCAGGCCGGGTTGCTGGCGCTCGAGACCCACGCACACCCACGGCAGGTCATCACCGCCCTGTTCCGGGACGCGCACACCGTCAAGGGCTCGGCCCGGATGCTCGGGCTCGAGGGGGTGCTGCGCGTCGCGCACAACCTGGAGGACCTGCTCGGCGCGCTCCGGGACGGCCGCTTCGGTGTACGCCGGGACCTTGTCGATCTGCTGCTGGCCGCGTGCGACGGGATCGCCCGCGCGTTGCCCGGGCCGGACGCGCTCGATGACGCCGCGCTGCAGCCGCTCGTCGATGCCCTCCGCAATGCCGTCGAGGGTGGCGACGCCGTCGTCCCGACCAGCTCATTGCCCGCGCCCAGCCTCCCGACGCACCCGACTGCGCTCGAGGTCGAGCTCGCCCGGCCCCCGGCGGCGGCTCCTCCCAGCGACACGGTCCGGGTGGCAGCCTCGAAGGTCTACGACCTGCTGGACACCGTCGGCGAGGCCGATCTCGGGGCCCGCCGGATCGAGCAGACCACCGGGCTGCTGCTCACCCTGACCGCCGAGCAGTCCCGCTGGACCTCCACCCTGCGCCAGGCGACGGCGCGCTGCGGCACCCAGCTCCCGCCGGATGTCGCCCTCGCCCTGCACCGGCTGATCGGCGCCTCCGACGAGCTGGCCGGCACGGTCCGGGGCTTGCGCGAGCTCGTCGAGGGTCATCACGGTGGCATGGCGCTCGTCCGTGACGGTGCAATGGGCCTGGCGATGGTGCCGGTTCGGCGGGTCTTCGCCGCCCTGCCCCGCATCGTCCGCGACGTCGCCCAGGCCACCGGCAAGGACGTCCTGCTCAGCATGTCGGGCGAGGACGTCGAGCTCGACAAGCAGGTGCTCGACGGGATCGCCGATGCCCTCAAGCACCTGGTCATCAACGCCGTCGACCACGGCTGCGAGCCCACCGCCGTCCGGGTTGCCGCCGGCAAGCCCGGCCAGGCGACGCTGCGGGTCAGCGCACGCAGCGCCGGGGGCACCGTTGTGCTGGAGGTCGGCGACGACGGAGCCGGGGTCGACGAGGACGCCGTACGGACCAAGGCGGTGAGCCTCGGGCTGCTGCCGGTCGACACGGTCCTGACCGGGCCGGCGTTGCTGTCGGTGCTGTTCGCGCCGGCGTTCTCGACCAGTCAGATCGTCACCGAGACCTCCGGTCGGGGGGTCGGACTCGACGTCGTCCGCGAGGCCGTCGAGGAGCTCGGGGGCGCCGTCGAGGTGCGCACCGAGGCAGCCGTCGGCACGACGTTCGTCCTCACCCTGCCGATCACCCTGGGGGTGCTGCGCTGCCTGGTCGCCCGGATCGGCGACGAGCGGTACGCCGTACCGGTGCCCGGCGTCGTCGAATCGCTCAGCCTCAAAGGCGCCGATGTGCACACCCTCGCCGGTGCCCCCGTCGTGGTCCGGCACGGGGTCTCGATCCCGCTGCTCGACCTGGGGGCCGCGCTGGGGCTGCCCCGCCGCTCCGGTGAGGTCCCGCGGGCGGCGTTGGTCGTCCGCAACGGCGGGACCCAGGTGGCGTGGGCCGTCGACCGGCTCGAGGGGGAGTCCGAGCTGGTCGTGAAGGATCTCGGCTCGTTCCTCGGGCGGGTCCCGGCCATCGCCGGGGCGACGATCGACGGGGACGGCAGCGTGGTGTGTCTGCTCGACCTGCGCGAGCTCGCCGACCGCGCCGTCGGCGCCCCGACGATGGCTGCGCAACCGGAGCCGTCCCGGCCGGTCTCCGGTGCCAACCGGCCGAAGGTGCTCGTCGTCGAGGACTCCATCGGCGTCCGGGAGCTGGAGCGGGTCATCCTGGAGGGTGCGGGCTACCAGGTCGAGACAGCGGTCGACGGGCTCGACGGGGCCAGCCGGTTGCGCGACGAACCGGCCGACCTGGTGCTGTCGGATGTGGAGATGCCCGGCATGGACGGCTTCGAGCTGACCCGCCTGGTCCGTCGTACGAAAGGATGGGAGAACGTCCCGGTGGTCATCATGACCTCGCGCGGCGAGGAGCACGCCCGGCAGGCCGGGATGGACGCGGGAGCGTCTGCCTACCTGCTCAAACACGACTTCGACCAGGAACAGCTGGTCTCGACAGTGCAAAGGCTGGTTGGCCGCTGATGGCACGCATCGTGATCGCTGACGACAGTCCGACCCTGCGCAGGATCGTCACCAGCGTGTTGACCAAGGAGGGCCACGAGGTCGTCGCCGCCGAGGACGGCATCGGCGCCGTGCAGGCCGTGCTGCTGCACCAGCCCGACGCGGTCGTGCTCGACGTGCAGATGCCGCGGGTGTCCGGCTTCATCGCCGCCCGGCTGCTCAAAGACGACTGGCAGACCGCGGATATCCCGGTCGTCATGCTGACCAGCCTCGACGCGGCCTCGGACCGCTATTGGGCTGGGCAGGCCGGTGTCGACCGCTACCTCACCAAGGACTTCGAGGCGCCTGAGTTGGCCGGCACCATCGAGGAGGTGCTGCTCGCCGCGAGCGCCGCCCGTGGCGGCCGGGACCGGCTAGCCGCCGACCCGCTGGAGGTCTCCGAGGAGGATGTCCTCAGCCGGGTCTGCGACCTGCTCGACCGCAAGCTGTTCGAGAGTTCCGTCGCCCAGTCGGTGATGGCCATCGCGGCAACCGCCAGCGGCCTGGAGGCGTCGGTCGCCGCCCTGCTCGGCGTGCTGCAGCGGTTCGTGGCCTACGACCTGGCTGCGGTCACGCTCGGGGCCGAGGGCGCCGCCTATGTGGCCGTGGGCAAGCCGACCTCCGCCGCCCACTACGCCCAGTTCATGGCCGCGGCCGTCGATGGTCTGTCGTCGTACGGCGGACAGGTGCTGTCGGCCGGCGCCCTCGACGTGCGGCTCGCCCAGGCCGGTGGCCACCTGGTCCAAGACCCTGACGAGCTCGACGACCCGATGGTGACCTTCCTGTCGATGCCGCTGCGCGGGCACGGCGGGTCGGTGGTCGGGGTGCTCGCGTTGTCGAGCGCGATCAAGCACGCGTTCGGGGAGACGGCGTTGTCGACCCTCAAGCTGATCGAGGGCCCGGCAGCCATTGTGATCGACAACGCCAGGCTGTCGGGCGCTGGGTAGTCTCGCCCGGGTGATCGATCCGCACGAGTACCGCAGGGTCGTGGGTCGCTTCGCGACCGGTGTGGTCGTCGTCACGACGACCCTCGACGGCGAGCATCACGCGATGACCTGCAGTTCCTTCACGTCGGTGTCCCTCGAACCGCTGCTGGTGCTGTTCTGCGCCGAGAAGATCGCCCGCTTCCACGACGCCGTGCTCGGGGCGGGCTCGTGGGCGGTGTCGGTGCTGTCGGAGTGCCAGGAGCAGGCGTCGCGGCACTTCGCCCTGCGCGGGCGCAGCTTCGACGGCCAGTTCGACGAGCACCCGCACGCGCACGGCCCGGCAACCGGCGCGGTCGTGCTGTCCGGCGCGGTCGCCTCGATCGAATGCCGGACCGTCTCGACGACCGACGCCGGTGACCACACCGTCGTCCTCGGCGAGGTCATCGGCCTCGGCGTCCCCGACCCGTCGGCCGGTCCGCTGCTCTATTTCGAGGGGCGGTACCGGGCCTTCCAGCCCTGACCTCCTGGCGTCCCGCCCCGGCCCCCTCGTGCTGGATCAGGCCGCGACGCGCCGGGCGGTTCGCGGCCCGATCCAGCACGAGCTGGGCGTCCTTCCGCCCGCCCCGTCGTACGTCCCGCCCGTGGTGCCTCCCGCTCCGGCTGAGGCGTGCCACTGCTGCCCAGATCGCGACCACAACAGCAGCAAAGGGGCACCGATCGAGGAGCCTGAACTGGCATATGAGCGTGGCGCGCGGCAGGAACAGCTTTGCTTCCCTGCTGTTGTGGTCGCTGCGCCACACGGGCATTCCGCGGGGGGCCGTCGCCCCTCCCGGTGATCCACGAAAGCCGGGGCCCGGCTGTGATCTTGGTCCGGGTGCCCAACCTTCCGTGGGTCACCGGACTCTGGACGCCGGGCCCACCTCGCTGCCGGCGCGTCGTCCCGCCATGATCATCAGGACATCGGTGCGCAACTCGCGGGGCGTGTCCAACAGCAACCGCCTGATGATCACGGAAGGGGCGGGGCCAGGCGGGCGGGGCGGGGGTCGGGCACGGTCAGGCGAGGGTCCAGCCCTGGCCGTCTTTGGTGTCCTGGACCACGACGCTGAGCTCGGCGAGGGCGTCACGGAGCCGGTCGGAGGCCGCGAAGTCCTTGCCGGCCCGGGCGGCCGCCCGTTCCTCGAGCAGCGCCGCAGCGCCGGCGGGGAGCGTCAGCACTGGGGCGGCCTGGCCGACGGTGCGAGCCAGGTCGAGCCCGAGCAGCCGGTCGGCCCACGCGAACGTTTCGAACTTCGCGCCGGCCGGCACGTCGTCGGCCTTCTCGAGCCGCCGCAGCACCTGCAGGGCCCGTGGTGTGTCGAGGTCGTCGTCGAAGGCGGCGAGCACCTCATCGGCCCAGCCCTGCGCCAGCGCGGCGGACGGTGACTCCGCCCACGCCGCGACGGCCGACCGCCAGCGGGTCAACGTCTTGTCGGCCGCCGCGATGGTGTCCCAGGACAGGTTGGCCTGCTGGCGGTAGCGCGAGGACAGGAACGCCAGCCGCAGCGCCAGCGGGTCGTAGCCGCGGTCGCACACGTCGGACACCAGCACCACGTTGCCGGTCGACTTGGCCATCTTGCGGCCCTCGAACAGCAGGTGCTCGCCGTGCACCCAGTGCCGCACCACCTCGTGGCCGACCGCGCTGTCGCTCTGCGCCCGCTCGTCCTCGTGGTGCGGGAAGCGCAGGTCGATCCCGCCGGTGTGCACGTCGATGACGGGGCCGACCAGCGCCAGCGACATCGCCGAGCACTCGACGTGCCAGCCCGGGAAGCCCGGACCCCAGGGGGAGTCCCACGTCATCGCTCGGCCGGCAGCCGCCCGCTTCCACAGCGCCCAGTCGGCGTGGAAGCGCTTGCCTTCCGCCGTCGACTCGCCGGTCGCCCCGTGGCCCGCACGGAGGTCCTCGAGCCGGTTGCCGCTG
>JBKJOO010000477.1:0-3147 GCA_046595615.1 Mycobacteriales bacterium
GCGCTGGCGACCGGCGACATCGTTCGCGCCGTCACCGAGATGCGCGCCAGGGGCGTCGAGTTCCTGTCCACCCCGCCGTCGTACTACGACGAGCTCGGCGGCTGGGTCGGTGACACCCGGGTGCCGCTCGACACCCTGCGCGAGCTGGGGATCCTGGCGGACCGCGACGAGGACGGTTACCTGCTGCAGATTTTCACCAAGCCGGTGCAGGACCGGCCGACGGTGTTCTTCGAGCTGATCGAACGGCACGGCTCGCTCGGCTTCGGCAAGGGCAACTTCAAGGCGCTGTTCGAGGCGATCGAACGCGAGCAGGAACGCCGCGGCAACCTGTAACGCTCCGTTCGTCGATGATCCACGGAAGGTTGGGCACGCCTCACAAGGTCACAGTGGTGCCCCAGCTTCCGTGGATCACTGGTGGGTGGGCGGTGACTGGGTCAGGACGGCGAGACGACGTACGCCGCGCCGGACAGCTCGGCCAGCACAGCCGCGCTGTGCTCGCCGCCGCGGGTCTCGAGTTGCAGCTCGACCTCGACCTCGTCCAGGTGCAGGCCCCGCCCGGTGCGCTGATGCTCCACGTCGAGCACGTTGGCCCCGCTGGTCGCGAGCACCCCGAGCAGGCGGGCGAGCTCTCCCGGCCGGTCGGGGATCCGGACCCGCAGCGACAGGAACCGACCGGCCGCGATCAGCCCGTGCCGGACGACCTTGCTGAGCAGCAGCGGGTCGATGTTGCCGCCCGACAGCACGATGACGACCGGCGGCTCGAAGCCGTGCGGATCGTCCATGACCGCGGCGAGCGCCGCGGCGCCGGCCGGTTCGACGACCAGCTTGGCCCGTTCGAGGCAGAGCAGTTGGGCGCGCGCCAGCGCGTCCTCATCGACGGTGACCACCCGGTCGACGAGGTCGCGGACGAGGGCGAAGGTCACCTCGCCGGGGCAGCCCACCGCGATGCCGTCCGCGAGGGTGGCCATCGCGGCCAGCGGGACCGGCCGGCCGGCCGCGATCGAACCGGGGAACGCTGCGGCGCCGCTGGCCTGTGCGGCCACGACGGTGATGTCCGGCCGCAGGGCCTTGACCGCCACCGCGATGCCGGCGACCAGCCCGCCCCCGCCGGTGCAGACCACCACGGTGCGCACGTCGGGGCATTGTTCGACCAGCTCGAGTCCGACGGTTCCCTGGCCCGCGATGACATCGGCGTGGTCGAACGGATGGATGAGCACCGCGCCGGTCCGCTGCTCGAACTCCCTGGCCGCGAGCAGCGCGTCGTCCAGGGTCGCCCCGTGCAGGCGCACCGTCGCGCCGTACGCCGTGGTGGCGGCGACCTTGGGCAACGGCGCGGCCTCGGGCATGAACACGGTGCTGGCGATGCCCAGCAGTGATGCGGCCAGCGCAACGCCCTGCGCGTGGTTGCCGGCGCTGGCCGCGACGACGCCGCGGGCCCGTTCGGCGGCGCTCAACCGGGCGATCCGTACGTAGGCACCCCGGATCTTGAACGACCCGGTCCGCTGCAGGTTCTCGCACTTGAGCCAGACCGGACCCCCCACCCGGTCACTGAGCGCCCGTGAACCCTCGAGCGGGGTGGTACGCGCCACGCCGGCGAGCAGGGCCCGGGCCGCCTGCACGTCGGCGAGGGTCACTGCCTGATCGGTCACACCGGCGAGTCTCGCGCACCGGCGTCGGAGCTGGAGCCGCCGCGCCAATAGCGGTCACCCGCAAGCACCAGCGCGGCCGCGCCGTAGAGGCCGGCCTCCTGACCAAGGGCGGCCGGTTCGACCTGCAGCCCATCGAGATAGCCCAGCTTGGCGTGCCGGGCGAGGGCTTCCCGGAGCGGTCCCCACAGCACCTCACCGGCCTGGGCGAGCCCGCCGCCGATCGCAACCACACGCACCTCGAGCAGCGCCGCGGCCGAGGCGATGCCAATGCCCAGGGCCCATCCGGCGCGCGAGAATGCCTGCTGCGCAACGGTGTCGCCGCCGCGGGCCAGGGTCGCGAGCTCGCTGCCGTCGCGGGCGGCGCAGCCCCGCTCTGCGGCCCAGGCGACGACCGCGGGACCTCGCGCGACGGCCTCGAGGCAGCCGCGGCCGCCGCAGCCGCAGGCCGGCCCGGCCGGATCGACGACGAGATGGCCGACGTGCCCGGCATTGCCGGTCGGCCCGTCGACGAGCCGACCGCCCAGCACCAGGCCACCACCCACGCCGGTCGAGACGACCATGCCGAGCAGATCGCCCGTATCCCAGCCACCACGCCAGTGCTCCCCCACCGCCACGCACACGGCGTCGTTGTGCAGCCGCACGGGTACGCCGGGATAGCGGGCGGCCAGCCTGGCCCGCACCGGGAAACCCCGCCAGGAAGCCATGTTGAGCGGGCTGACCTCCCCTTGGGGCCACCGCATCGGGCCGCCGCAGCCGATCCCGACGCCGTCGACGGTGACCCCGGCGGTGACCTCGTCGAGCAGCGCCGTCAGCGACGCCCACGGGTCCGCGCCGGTCGGCCGCCGGGCCCGTCGCGACAACTCCCCAGACGCCGAGACGAGGGCAGCCGCCAGCTTCGTGCCTCCGACGTCGATCGCCAGCACCGTCACCGCGCCCGCCCCATGGCCGACAGTGTGCAGGTCCGGGATGCGCGACGTAACGTGGCCAGGGTGACGCGACCCGACCTGACCACCCTCGGCGACCTGCGCGCGAGCGGCCACCAGCAGCGGACCGTGAAGGCCGAGGTGCGCGCCAACCTGCTCGCCCGCCTCGCATCCGGCGAGCCGACGTTCCCGGGCATCCTCGGCTTCGACGAGACGGTCCTGCCGCAGGTCGAGCGGGCCCTGCTCGCCGGCCACGACCTCGTGCTGTTGGGCGAGCGCGGCCAGGGTAAGACCCGGCTGATCCGCACCATGGTCGGGTTGCTCGACGAGTGGACGCCGGTCGTCGAGGGTTGTGAGATCAACGACCATCCCTACGCGCCGAGCTGTGTTCGCTGCCAGCGGCTCGTCGAGACCGACGGCGACGAGACGCCGGTCGGCTGGAAGCACCGCAGCGACCGCTACGGCGAGAAGCTGGCGACCCCCGACACGAGCGTCGGGGACCTGATCGGCGACGTCGACCCGATCAAGGTCGCCGAGGGCCGCACCCTGGGTGACCCCGAGACGGTGCACTACGG
>JBKJOO010000047.1:0-4220 GCA_046595615.1 Mycobacteriales bacterium
CGCTGTCGGTCACGCTGGGCTTCAGCGACCCCGACGGCAAGCTCGCCAAGGCGGCCCAGTCGGGCGATAGCACCACCAGCGCGGCTCAGGCCGCGGCGCTGATCGGCGGGACGATCAGCTTCACGGTGAGCGCCAACGGCGGCCGGCCCCTGTTCGCGAACGGTGCGGCTGACCAGCCGTTGGACCAGCAGGTCAAGCAGAGCAACTTCGACCTCACCGTCAATGGGCTGGCCGGCAAGCTGGTCGAGGTCCGGCTCGTCGACGGGATCCTCTACGCCGCCTCCGACATCGCGGCGGTGAAAAAGGCCGCCGACCTCGGCGGTCCGGGAGCGGGCGCGCAGGTGGACGAGTTCTTCAACAGCGTCCCGCCGCAGCTCAAGCAGGGCGCCGACGACCTCAGGGCCGGCAAGTGGCTGAAGGTGCCGATCGCGACCTATCTGAAGCAGTTGCAGAAGCTCGCCAAGGCAGGCGGTGGCGGGGCACCCGACCCGACCAAGGCCCGCGGTTATGCCAAGCTCGGCAAGGACCTGCAGGCGGCGATCACCGCCAACATCGGGCTGACGGACCTTGGCGCGACGGGCGACACCCGCAACGTCTCGATCGACATCAAGGTCAAGCAGGCCCTCACGGCCGTCCTGGGCGTCCTGGACAGCGATGCGGCGACCCTCGGTCTGCCGCCGGGCCTGATCCCCAAGGGCGATGCACTCACCGGCGTCAGCGACAAGACGCTGTCCGCGACGCTGACCATCACGCGCGGCCACTACACCAAGCTCTCGGTGCCGTTCGCCGGCCTCGCCGCGCTCGACGCGCACCCGTCGAGCGCCGTCCCGCCGCTCGGCAAGAGTGCCGTCGTGCTGCAGTTCGACGACTCGGCCGCGCCGGTGAGCGCTCCCACGAACGTCTCGTCGTTCGACATCGGCAGCTTGCTCGACCAATTCATCCAGCAGTTCAGCGGGGTCGGCGCGGCGGGGTCACTGAACGGCTGAGCCCTCGTCGGTCTCAGCCCCCGTCGCTGAGCTCCTGCCCGTGGTCACCAGGTCCTCGTCGGCAGTCATCGCCCGAGCCTTCCCGGACCGCGCCCGCGCACACCGGCGACTAGCCTCGTCCGGATGGACCGCGCCGTACCCCGCAGCCTCGCGGACGCCCTGCGCGCCTGGCCGGACGCCCGGTTGGCCAACCTCCTGCAGGCCCGGCCGGACCTCGCGGTGCCCGTCCCACCCGACCTCGGCGTGCTCGCCGCCCGCGCCGCGGTCCGGCTGTCGGTCCTGCGCGCGCTCGAGCAACTCGACGCCTTCGTGCTGTCGGTCCTCGACGCGCTCTGCCTCACCGACGGCCCCTCCTCGTACGCCGGGGTACAGACCCTCGTCGGTCCGTCGGCCGAGCCGGCCCAGGTCCACCGGGCCCTGGACCAGCTCGTCGAGCTCGCGCTCGTCTGGGGCGACGACGTCGCCCTGCACGTGGTCGGGCCGGTCCGCGATGTCGTGTCGGGCAGCGCCGCTGGGCTCGGGCGACCGCTCGCGGTCTGCCTCGGCCGACATCGGGACGCCCAGCTGGCGCCGGTCGCGGCCCGGCTCGGCGCACCGGGCGGGTTGGCGCAGGTGCTCGACGTCCTGACCGACCCGGCCCGCCTGCAGCAGCTGCTCGAGACGGCGAGTCCCGCCGCGCACGCCGTCCTGACCTCGCTGTCGGCCGGGCCGCCGTTCGGGGAGGTCCGGGACGCGCAGCGACCGGTCACCGACGACGAGCTCGACAACCCGGTCCGCTGGCTGCTCGGGCACAGCCTGCTCGTCGCCATCGACAACGGCACGGTCGAGTTACCCCGCGAAGTCGGCATCGCCCTGCGCGGCGCCTCACCGCTGGGCGAGCTCACCCCGACCGCCCCACGACTGGACGCCGCGGCGCCCGGGGCTGGGGCCGTCGACCGGGCGGCCGGACTCACCGCCGCCGACGTGGTCAGCAAGGTCGGAGCGTTCCTCGAGTCATGGGCCGAGCTGCCACCGCCGGTCCTGCGCTCGGGTGGCCTCGGCGTCCGTGACCTGCGCCGGACCGCCAAGGAGCTTGACGTCACCGAGCGCACGGCGGGCCTGTTCGTCGAGCTCGCCCACGCGGCCGGGCTGCTCGACCAGACCCCCAGCGTCGAGCCGTCGTGGGTTCCCACCCCGGGCTTCGACAGTTGGCTCATCCGGCCGGCGGAGGACCGGTGGGTCGTGCTGGCCCGCACCTGGCTGCAGCTGACCCGACTGCCCGCGTTGGTCGGCGAGCGCGACGACCGGGACAAGGCGCTGCCGGCCCTCGGTCCCGAGCTCGAGCGGCCGTCCGCGCCGACCGACCGACGACGGGTCCTGGACCTGCTCATCGAGGCGCCCCCCGGCAAGGCGCCGACCCGCGAGTCGGTCTCGGCCCTGCTGACCTGGCGGGCCCCCCGTCGCGGGGGCCGGCTCCGCGACCGGTTGACCGGCTGGACCCTGGAGGAGGCCGAGACGCTGGGGGTCACCGGGCGCGGCGGTCCGTCCTCGTTCACCCGCGCGCTGCTGGCGGGTGAGGACCGGCTGGCGGCCCGGCAGCTCGCGGCCCTGCTCCCCGCGCCGCTGGACCATGTCCTCGTACAACCCGACCTCACCGTGATCGCGCCAGGCCCGCTCGAACGAGACCTCGCCCGCGAGTTGGCGGCCGTCGCCGACGTCGAATCGACGGGCGGGGCCACCGTCTACCGCGTCACCGAGCAGACGGTCCGCCGGGCGCTCGACCTCGGCCGGAGCGCCAGCGACCTGCAGGAGTTGTTCCGGACCCGGTCGCGGACGCCGGTGCCGCAGGGGTTGACCTATCTCATCGACGACGTCGCCCGGCGGCACGGCCGGCTGCGGGTCGGCGTGGCCACGTCCTACCTGCGGTGCGACGACGAGGCCCTGCTGACCGAGGTGCTCGCCACCAAGAAGGCCGAGGGGCTGCGGCTGCGCCGGCTCGCCCCGACCATCCTGGCCAGCCAGGCGCCGGTCAACCAGGTGCTGGAGGTGCTGCGGGCCCTCGGCCATGCCCCGGCCGCCGAGGCCCCGGACGGCGCGCTGCTGCTCGCCCGGCCCGAGGCCCGGCGTACACCGGTCCGCCAACGACCCGGTCGGCACGGGGAACCGCCGGCGATCAGCGATGAGTCGGCGCGGCTGGGCGTGATCGCCCTGCGGGCAGGTGATCTGGCTGCCCGCGCCGCGCGGAAGGCACCGGTCACCACCACCCGGTCAACGACTGTCGACACGCTGGCCTTCCTCCAGCAGGCGGCCCGGACCGGCCAGCAGGTCTGGCTGGGTTACGTCGACGCGCAGGGCCGCTCCACCAGCCGGGTGGTCGAACCACGGTCGGTCGAGGGTGGCTACGTCGCGGCGTACGACCATCTGCGCCAAGAGGACCGCACCTTCTCGATCCACCGGATCACCGGGGTCGCCGACGTGGAAGCTGACTGAGCCGATGAGCGTTAAGGGAACACAATGACTGACGGACCCCTGATCGTGCAGAGCGACAAGACGCTGCTCCTGGAGATCGACCATCCGCTGTCCGGTGAGTGCCGGCAGGCGATCGCGCCATTCGCCGAGCTCGAGCGCTCACCGGAGCACGTGCACACCTACCGGCTCACCCCGCTCGGGCTGTGGAACGCCCGCGCCGCTGGACACGACGCCGAGCAGGTCGTCGATGCCCTGGTGCGCTTCAGCCGGTACGCCGTACCGCATGCACTCCTGGTCGACGTCGCGGACACGATGGATCGCTACGGGCGGCTCCGGCTCGAGGTGGACCCGATCCACGGGCTGGTCCTGCGCACCACCGACCGGGCCGTGCTCGAAGAGGTCGTCCGCAGCAAGAAGGTCAGCCCGATGATCGGCCTCCGGCTGGACCCCGAGACGGTGCTCGTGCACCCGTCCGAGCGGGGCCGGCTCAAGCAGGCGCTGCTCAAGGTCGGCTGGCCGGCCGAGGATCTCGCCGGTTACGTCGACGGCGAGGCGCACGAGATCACGATGCGCGAGGAGGGCTGGGAGCTGCGCGACTACCAAAAGCTCGCGGTCGACGGCTTCTGGCACGGCGGGTCGGGTGTCGTCGTTCTGCCTTGCGGGGCGGGAAAAACCATTGTTGGCGCGGCGGCGATGGCCCGTGCCGGTGCGACGACAATGGTTTTTCCCGCCCCGCAAGGCAGAACGACGACACCCGACCCGCCGTGCCAGAAGCCGTCGACCGCG
>JBKJOO010000119.1:0-2602 GCA_046595615.1 Mycobacteriales bacterium
TTCTGGGTCGCGGTCACGCGCTGATCCTTGTCCTCGCAGGGTGATCGTGCTCGGGGGGTCGGACCCGGGCGGCGCGCGCCTGGCACGTCGTCCCGTCAACCACCCTGTCCTGCCCTACCCAAACGGGACGGACTCAGCCGTCAAACTGTGTGATGAGACCACCCAGCCGGTCGCCCGTTGATCGAGGCCACGTGGTCGGCGCGCTCGGACGGCTATGAGGCACAGCGAGCCGTTGCGGACGGCACTTCTGCACCCATCGGCAATACGCGATCGGATCACCCCATGGACGCGGGCGCCCTGCTTCGTGAAGCCCGGACTCGTGCTGGCCTGTCGCAATCTGACCTCGCGCGCCGCGCGGGCGTTCCGCAGAGCGTCGTCAGCGAGTACGAATCGGGCAAGCGTCAGCCGGCGCTGTCCACCCTCGCCAAACTGGTTCAAGGAACCGGCCACGAGCTGTCCCTCGAGCTGCTCCGCACCGAGCCCTCCATACGAGGCATCCCCGACACCCCGCTGGGACGTCGGCTGCGACGCCACCGCCAGGCCCTCCTCGCCGCCGCCACGTCCGCCGGGGGCAGCAACCTTCGCGTATTCGGAAGCGTCGCCCGCGGGGAAGACTCGCCAGCCAGCGACATAGACCTGCTCATCGACCTCCCCGACGACACCGGGCTGTTCGCCCTCCTGGAACTGGAGGGGACCCTGCAGCGCATCCTCCACGTTGACGTTGACCTGGCCACACCGCAAGGGCTGAAGTCCCGCGTGCGGGCCGAGGCACTCGCCGAAGCCATCGCGCTGTGAGCCGGCGCGATGCGGAGGGGCTGCGGGACATCATGGTTGCCCGCGCGGCGATCCAGGGCCACCTCAGCCGAGGTGACCTCTCCGACGGACGCATCTTCGACGCCGTGCGAGTACGGCTCATCGAGGTCGGCGAGGCCGTGAAGGCCCTACCCGCCGAGCAACTGGCCCGCGAACCAGATCTTCCATGGAGCGCGATCGCCCGGATGCGAGACCGCCTCGCTCACCACTACTTCGACACCGAACACAGCCACGTGGCAGAAACCGTGAAGCACGACCTTGGACCCCTCGAGGCGGCAGTGCGCCGATTAGCCGAGCGGCTGCACCTGCGGGAGACCTGGTCCTCGGTCGCCGTCGCCGACATCACCCCTCAGCAGGTCCGCCTGTGGCACGAGGCCGCTGCCCACACGGCCAGGCCGACGGCCTTGGTGCAGTCCTACCGCCTGCTGCGGGCCTTGCTGAACGTCGCTGTGGCCGACGAGGTCCTGGCCACCAACCCTTGCCGGCTGCGGGCCGCTGGGATTGCCTCGTCCGCGCGGCCTTCCCGGTCGCTCACGGTGGCGGAGGTCCAGTCCCTGGCCGGGAAGATCCCAGCTCGCTACCGAGCCCTGATCCTGACGCTGGCCTTCGAGGGCCTGCGATTCGGCGAGGCCACGGGGCTGCGGCGCCAAGACGTCTCGGCCGACAGCATTACGGTCACCGGGGGGACGCAGGCCGCCGCCACCGGGGCCAGCACAAAGGACCTGATGCACCGGCTCGGGCACTCCTCGCCGGCCGCTTCGCTGATCTACCAGCACGCCAGCACCTGCCGGGACAGCGAGATCGCCCGGGCGCTGGACGCCCTGGTCACCGACCCGAAGGTCGTCGCGTCACGCCCCCCGTCGGAAGGCAACGCGAACCGCGCCTCCGCGGTGGGAGGGGCGTCCTAGCCACCGGTGGGGTCGGTGACCTTCCGAGTCAAGTCGCTGATGTAGCTGTAGCTGTTCTTCATCGAGATGAAGCGACCAGGGCGCACGCTGCGTTGGGTCTCCCCCTCAGCGGCGACCCGGCTCAGCCCACCCGCTTGGCTGGCCTGCTGGACGGCCTTCAGGCCGCCGGCCAACGAACCCCTCGACGAGGCGACACCACCGGCCCGCATGATGGTGGCGAAGCTGAAATCGGCGTTGATGTTGTCACTGACCAGGGCCACCGTGACGTTCTGCACCTGCAATCTCGACGGCGCCGGGCCCCAGACCCGCAGATCAGTCGCGGCACGGCCGGTGACGATCTTGGTCCCCCCGGGGACCGTGCTGCTGCACAGCGCCGCGTTGAGCAAGAGGACGCCGTCGTTGGTGGCGAGCTTGCTGCTCACGCGGTACCGCGACACCGTGCCGGTCGTCCAGAACTCGCGGCTGGCAACCTTGATGCGCGGGTCGAGGTCACCGTCCCCTTCGGCCTCAGCCTTGCGAGTCGCGGCACGTTCCAGCGTGCTTCCGCGCGGGCAAAACTGCAGCACGCTGACCGTGGCACCGGCCGGCAACGCGCCGCGGACCGCGGAGATGGACAGGTGGCCGCTGAGCAGCCGCCGGGTGGGCGTCGCGGCGGTGGCCGGCACGGCTGCTGCGGCAACGGCCGAGCAGGTCATGGCGAGAACCAGGGCGGAACGGACGGGCTTCACGAAGGGGCTCCTGCGAGATGGCGACGCCGCTGCCCGGGATTCCCGTGGAAGTCTTGCGAGCCCATGGTCGGGCCGGCGCAGACGGCAGCCCGGACAGCGGCTCGGGAGCCGTTTTCCCAAGATGTGACGGGGTGCGCTCGCGCTGCAGGCAGG
>JBKJOO010000148.1:0-3066 GCA_046595615.1 Mycobacteriales bacterium
AGGCGGGAGAAGCACATGCAACACATTCAGCAGATCATCATCGGGGTCGACCCGCACAAGCTGTCGGCGACGATCGAGGTCGTCGACAGACACGAGCAGCGGCTCGGGTCGGGTCGGTTCACGACCGACCGGGCCGGCTACGCCGCGATGCGGACCTACGCGAAGGCCTGGCCGCAGCGGGTCTGGGCGGTCGAGGGCGCCAACGGAGCCGGTCGACCCCTGGCCCAGCGGCTGCTCGAGGCAGGCGAACAGGTTGTCGACGTCCCGGCCAAGCTCGCTGCCAGGGTCCGACTCTTCGACACCGGGCACAACCGCAAGACCGACCTGTTAACCGAACTACCCGGGCTGGATTCCACGGAAGGCGGGCGTTTGCCGATTGGAGTGGCTACGTTCCCTGTTCGTGATCAACGACGGGGATGGGTTGCGGGAGTTGTCCGGTTTGGTGGTGCCGCGGGTCGGGTCGCTTGAGGCGACTGGCGACCTGTTTGAGCCTTACCGGCTAGTCGATGTGGGCGGGGCCGTAGTTGGTTCCACCGTGGCATTCTTTGCCGAGCTGGCGGCGCGGGGTAGGCCCGCGACGACTCAGCGTTCCTACGGGATGGATCTGCTGCGCTGGTTCCGGTTCTTGTGGTCGATCGGTGTCGGCTGGGATAAGGCGACCCGGGCCGAGGCCCGGGATTTCTGCCGGTGGCTGCAGGTCGCCGGCAAACCGGTGGCTTTGCATTGGCGTTATCCCGGCGGCGGCGCGCCTGGCGTGGGGGCTGCGCGGGCGGATTCTGGGACGCCGAACCCGGTGACGGGCAAGCGGTCACCGGGGCAGGGGTATGACCCTGCGACGATGGCGCATTGCGAGAGTGTGCTGCGGGGCTTCTACGACTTTCACCTCGAGGCGGGCACGGGGCCAATGGTGAACCCGTTCGCGCTGTCTCGACACCGTCATGGTGGCCGGGCCCATCCGCACCACAACCCGATGGATCCCTTCGTTGGGGGGCGAGTCGGCCGGTACCGGCCGAAGGTGGTGCAGCACGTTCCGCGGTGTATCCCGGATCAGAGCTTCGACCAGTTGTTCGCCCAGCTGGGTTCGCACCGGGACCGGGCACTGGTCGCGTTCTGGGTATCGACCGGGGCGCGAGCCTCGGAGCTATTGGGCGCCACGGTGGCTGATGTCGATCCGGGCCAGCAGCTGATCACGGTGATCCGCAAGGGGACCCGGGCGCTGCAGCAGCTGCCGGCCTCACCGGACGCGTTCGTGTGGCTGCGGCTGTATCAGGCTCAAATGCAGGATCTGGTGCCAGGTGGGCGGGATCAACCGTTGTGGTGGACGCTGCGGCGTCCCTTTCGGTCGTTGACCTACGACGCGGCCCGGCTGATGTTCAACCGCGCCAATGCCACCTTGGGATCGAACTGGTCGCTGCACGATCTTCGTCATACGGCGGCGTACCGGATGGCCCGTGACCCGCAGGTGCCCTTGAACGACGTGCAGTGGGTGATGGGCCACGCCTATCTGTCAACCACCCAGCGGTATCTCAACCCGTTGACCCAGGACGTGATCGAAAGCGTGCTGGCTTACCACGCCCGTCGGCGTGAAGACGGTCCCGCCGCACCACCGGCGGGTCCATATCGCGTCGAGAGCCTGCGGGTGCTCTTCGGCAAGGACGCCCTGTGAACACTGCCAGCGACCAGGCGACCGCCACACCCAAGGCCGCCACCCTGCCCGCAGCCGCCACGCCGGGGGCGCAACTGTTGTCCCGGTTTCCTCCGCGAGCACTCGCCTGCACGTGGCCGGCGACGCAGGCTAACAGGACGCAGCTCCTGACTCGGTTGCTGGCGCCGCCATTTGCGTTGGAGCACTCAAGCAGCCAGGCAAGCCGGCGCCTGGGCCTGCTTTCGGTGGTGAACTGGCTGCAAACTCAGCCAGGGGACAGCTGGCAGGACCGGTGGGTGGCCAGCGGTGCCCAGGACCACGACGACTGGCGGGAACTGGTGGCCTCCACTTCAGCGGGCCGGGCCGGCATAACCGAGGTGAACCACACGAAGCTCTCACCCCACCTCAGCCCTGGCCTAATGGTGCTGATCTGTGCCGACGTGATCCGGCCCAGCATCCGGTGGCTGCTGGCCTGCCCGGCGGCGCGGCGCGGCCTTGCTACGGAGATGGCGCGCACCCGCGACCCCGTCGTCTTCCCGCAGCTAGCCGCTCGATTGTCCCAGGGCGCCGCGGTGGGGACGCAGTCCGGCCAACAGGCGTTGGCCCATATCGCGGTGATCATGGCCGCCAAAGGCGGAATGGTCGGGCAGGTGAGCGTCGGGGATGCCGTGGAGCTACTGGAGGTTGCTGCACGGGTGTCCGCCAAAAGGGACGGGAACGCCCACAGCCCGCTGTTCTACCAGCTGCTGCATGCTCATGGCATCTGGGGCCAGGACGCACCGTCGGCGATCCAGGTGTTCGCCGGACCCGGCCAACCCAGCTGCGAGCAGCTGATCGACCGTTACCTGATCTCCTGCCAACCGGTGCGTGACGTGCTGGTCGACTACCTACGCGAACGCCAGAGCTCGGTCGACTTCTCCTCGCTGCAACGCTTTGCCTACCTGCTCGGCAAACTGTTCTGGACCGACCTGGAAGCCCACCATCCCGGCATCGACTCCCTGAAGCTTCCACGCGACGTCGCCGCCGCCTGGAAGCAGCGAGTGATGACCAAAGCCAAGACCACAGCCACTCCCGATGGCGAGCAGGTCACACGGGTGTCGACCCGGTTGGACGGCCGCTCTGTGTTGACGGCGGTGAGGTCGTTCTACCTCGACATCGCCGAGTGGGCCGACGACGACCCGTCCCGTTGGGGGCCGTGGGCGGTGCGCTGCCCAGTCAGCGCCAGCGACGCCTCACACAAGAAGGACCGCACGCAACGCAAGTCCCGCATGGATCAGCGGACCCGGGAACGGCTGCCGATACTGCCCACGCTCACAGCCTGGGTCGAAGCCGAACGAACCAAGACCGCCGCGGTCCTACACGCGGCCGAAACCACCGAGCCGCGCAGGCTCAGCTCGCCTACGGTGAACAGCCTGCCCGGC
>JBKJOO010000192.1:0-15734 GCA_046595615.1 Mycobacteriales bacterium
AGCGACGCGTCGGCCTTCGCCAGGTAGTACGCCGTCCAGAGCCCGGTGTAGCCGGCGCCCACGATCGCCACGTCGGCGGCGGTGTCGCCCGGCAGGGGCGTTGGCGGCGCAGCCTCGGTGAGTTGGTCGTGCCACAGGCAAGCGCCGCTCGAGCTCACGTCAGGGCGGTCCGGAGCGCGGCGGGAATCGCCGCGAGGTCGTCGTCTGTGATCACCAGCGGCGGGCAGATGGCCAGGGTGGCTGGCGCGATCGGGCGGACGATGACGCCCTCGCCAATCATTCGGTCGCGCACCGCGACCGGATCGGCGCCCTCGGGCAACCCGACCGCCCACAGCGCCCCGACACCGCGGACATCCGCGACGAGCCCGGCTGCTTGCAACGACCGTAATGCCGGTTCCAGCCGCGTCCCGATGGCCGTGGCCTTTGCGACCAGTCCTTCGCGTTCGGTGATGTCGAGGCACGCCAACGCGGCGACGCAGGCGGTCGCGTGACCGGAGTAGGTGTAGCCGTGCCGCAGGACGAACGCCGGGTCGTTCGAGAGCGGTTCATGCACGGCCGGGGCGACCAGGACGCCGCCGAGCGGCAGATAGCCACTCGTCACACCCTTGGCGAAGGTGGTCAGGTCGGCCCGGACCCCGAAGTGCTCGCCGGCGAACATCGACCCGAGCCGGCCGAAACCACAGATGACCTCGTCGAGCACGAGGTGCGCGCCGTGCTCGTCGCAGAGCTGCCGGAGCCCCTCGAGGTAACCGGGCCCGGGCGGCCAGACGCCGCCGGCACCGATCACCGGTTCGGCGAACACGGCCGCGACCTGACCGGGATGCTGCGCGAAGACGGCGCGCACCGCCGCCAGATCGTCCTTGTCGACCTGCACGACATCCGCCATCCCGCGACCGAAGTCCTTGCGGTTCAGCGGCAGTCCGGTCAGCGCCATCGCGCCGTAGGTCACCCCGTGATAGCTCGGGCTCCGGCTGATGACCACCGTGCGTTCCGGGTGACCTGACTGGACGTGCGCAATCCGGCTGAGCTTCAGGGCGGTGTCCACCGCTTCGGAGCCACCACTGGTGAGGAACACCCGGCTGTCCGGGACCGGCGCCAGGGCGACCAACCGGGCCGCGAGCTCCTCTGCGGGTGCGTTGGAGAACCGCTCGAAGCAGTGAAACGTCTCGAGTTGGCGCAGCTGCGCGCTGACTGCATCGGCAATCTCGCCGCGCCCGTGGCCGACATTGCAATGCCACAGACAGGCCAGCCCGTCGACGTACCGTCGTCCGTCGTCATCCCACACGAGCGCACCTTCGCCCCGGACCAGCCGGAGGTACGACGAGTCCGGGGCAGCGGGCTTGGCGAACGGATGCAGCAGTGGTCCAGGCCGGCCGGTGGGGGTGAGCACGGTCATTCGGGGGTCCCGTAGTTGTAGGTCTGCTTGTGCACACGCAGGCAGATGGATGTTTCGGTGTCGCGCACGCCTTCGACCGTGCGGATGCGATCGTTGAGGACAGTCAGCAGGTGTTCGTTGTCGCGGCAGACGACCTCGAGCTGCAGGTCGTAGCGCCCCGAGGTGAGGACGCAGTAGTCGACCTCATCGATGTCGGACAGGGCCTCGGCGGCGGCTCGCGAGTCACCGGTGACCATCACGCCGATGCTCGCCATGACGCCGAAGCCGAGCGTCAGGGGGTCGGTGACGGCCACGATCTGCAGGACGCCGCTGTCGATCAGCGCCTTGACCCGGCTACGGACCGCCGCCTCGGACAGTCCGACCGCCGCGGCGATGGCGGTGTAGGAACGACGGCCGTCCTCCTGCAACTGGCGCATGATCGCTTTGCCGACCCCATCGAGCAGGGCGGCAGGGGCGGGCGCGACGGTGAGCCCGTTGCGCTGGTGCCTGCGCGGGACGGGTGGCATCTGACCTCCTCGGGGGCGCTGCTCATCCTGCTGCCAGGTAGCCCGCTGCACAAGGTGAGTCAGCACGTGACTTCGCGTTGCATCGATGATGACTCCGTGGAAACCCTTGCCAAGCAGCCTCTCGCCTGCGAGAAACGTAGCTCACACCCCGACTGCTGAAGGAGTATCCATGGCGGTTACGCAGCCCCTCAGGCACGACAAGGGCCTCAAGGCGGGCGCGTTGGGACTGCTGTCGAGTGTCGTGATTGGGGTGTCCTCGACCGCGCCGGGCTACAGCCTGGCCGCCACGATCGGCTTCGTGGCCGCCGCCGTGGGGCTGCAGTCGCCGGCGGTGATGCTCGTGGCGTTCATCCCGATGTTCTGCATCGCCTACGCCTACCGGGAGCTCAACGCCGTCCACCCCGACTGCGGGACGACGTTCGCCTGGGCGTCCCGGGCCTTCGGACCCCGGACCGGGTGGATGGGCGGCTGGGGCATCGTCGTCGCGGACATCATCGTGATGGCGAACCTCGCGCAGATCGCCGGGCAGTACGCCTTTTTGCTGTTCGGCGCGGACGGACTCGCGGCGAGCACGTTCTGGACCACGCTGGTCGGCTGCGCGTGGATCATCCTGCTGACCTACGTCTGCTATCGCGGGATCGAGTTGTCGGCCCGGGTGCAGTTGCTGTTGCTCGCGATCGAGCTCGCGGCTCTGGCCCTGTTCGCGGTCGTCGCCCTCGTCAAGGTCTACTCGGGCAACGCGCCCAAGGGAGCTGTGCACCCGGCGCTGAGCTGGTTCAACCCGTTCCAGATTCCCTCGTTCAGTGCGCTGTCGGCCGGCGTCTTGCTCGCGGTCTTCATCTACTGGGGCTGGGACACCGCGGTCGCGTGCAACGAGGAGACCCGTGACGCCGAGCGCACCCCGGGACGCGCGGCGGTCGTCGCGACGTTCATCCTGCTCGCGATCTTCGCGCTGGTGACGGTGGCCTGCCTGGCCTTCGGCGGCGTTGCGACGCTGGTCAATCCCGACAACCAGGGTGATGTGCTCGCCGTGCTCGGCAACGCGGTCCTCGGCAGCACCTTCGGCAAGCTGGTGATCCTCGCGGTGCTGAGCTCGGCAGCGGCCTCGACCCAGACCACGATCCTGCCGACGGCCCGGACCGTCCTGTCGATGGCGGCCCACCGAGCGATCCCGCGGCACTTCGCCACGATGCATCCCCGCTTCCAGACCCCGACCACGTCGACGATCGCCATGGGCGTCGCCTCGGTGGCCTTCTACGTCGGGCTCGTGGTGCTCAGCGGCAATGTCCTGGCTGACTCGATTGCCTCGCTCGGGCTGCTCATCGCCTTTTACTACGCCCTGACCGGCTACGCCTGCGCCTGGCACTTCCGGGCCGAGTTGACCAGGAGCGCCAGGGACGCGGTGGTCAAGGGCGTCCTGCCTCTCGTCGGGGCGCTGATCCTGACCTTGTGCTTCATCAAGAGCGCCAAGGACATGTATGCGGCCGACTACGGGGCGACGTCGTTCCACGGCGTCGGCGGCGTCTTCCTGCTCGGGATCGGTTCGCTGGTGCTGGGCCTGCTCGTCATGATCGCCTGCGAGGGGTCCGACCGGACCTTCTTCCGTCGCGAGAGCTCGCTCCACGCAACCACTGTCATGCCCGTCCAACACAGTGGCGCGCCCGCCGAAGACCTTTCCTCCCGCTGAACCACCAACCACCAAGGAGCTCGCGAACCATGCGCGTCGGCGTCCCCACCGAGATCAAGAACCACGAATACCGCGTCGCCCTGACACCGGCGGGGGTGCAGGAGCTGGTGGCCCACGGGCACGAGGTCCTTGTCCAGCGGGGCGCAGGGCTCGGTTCGTCGCTGCCCGACGAGGACTTCCTGGCCGCCGGCGCGAAGCTCCTCGACGCCGCGGACGACGTCTGGGGGAGCAGTGAGCTGCTGCTCAAGGTCAAGGAACCGATCGCCGAGGAATATGCCCGGCTACGGGCTGATCAGGTGCTGTTCACCTATCTGCATCTGGCGGCCTCCCGCACCTGCACCGACGCACTGCTCACCGCAGGGATCACCGCCATCGCCTACGAGACGGTGCAATTGCCAGACGGGTCGTTGCCGTTGCTCGCCCCGATGTCCGAGGTCGCCGGACGGATGGCGCCACAGGCCGGCGCCCATTTCCTCGAGCGGTACGCCGGGGGCCGCGGCGTCCTGATGGGAGGGGTGTCCGGCGTGTATGCAGCCAAGGTCGTGGTGCTCGGTGGCGGCGTCTCGGGGCTGAACGCGGCCGCGATCGCCCTGGGTATGCAGGCCGAGGTCCTCCTGCTCGACAAAAACATCGGCAAGCTGCGCGAGGTCGACCGGATCTACCAGGGACACATGCAGACGGTGGCCTCCAACCGCTACGAGATCGAACGTGCCGTCCTGGACGCGGACCTGGTCATTGGCGCAGTCCTCGTGCCGGGAGCAAAGGCCCCGACGCTGGTCAGCAACGACCTCGTCCGGCAGATGAAGAAGGGCTCGGTCCTCGTCGACATCGCCGTCGACCAGGGCGGTTGCTTCGAGGACACCCGGGCCACCACACATGACGATCCGGTCTTCACCGTGCACAACTCGTTGTTCTACTGCGTCGCGAACATGCCGGGCGCCGTTCCGCACACCTCGACGTTCGCGCTTACCAATGTAACCCTGCCCTATGTCGTCGAACTCGCCGACCGGGGCTGGCGGACGGCCTGCACCGCCGACGCGTCCCTGGCTGCCGGTCTCAGCACCTCCGGTGGTGAGCTGCTCTCCGCACCGGTCGGTGAAGCCCACGGTCTGCCCTGCACGACCCTCGATCTGCACGCCGCCTGAGACCACGAAGGATGTTCATGATGACCACCACCCCGCAGGTCTGGCAGCGCGTGGCCGACAGCGCCCTGGCCGACTCGGCGCGCGACCACCTCTGGATGCACTTCACCCGACACTCGACCTATGAGGCGGGCGGCTCGGTGCCGATCATCGTCAAGGGCGACGGCGCCTACATCTGGGACTCCACCGGCAAGCGGTATCTCGACGGGCTGTCCGGGTTGTTCGTCGTCCAGGCCGGGCACGGTCGGGTCGAGTTGGCCCAGGCCGCCGCCGCGCAGGCCGGCGAGCTGGCCTTCTTCCCGCTGTGGTCCTACGCCCACCCGCAGGCTATCCAACTCGCGGAACGGCTTGCGTCCCTCACACCGGGCGACCTCAACCGGGTCTTTTTCACCACCGGCGGCGGCGAGGCGGTCGAGAGCGCCTGGAAATTGGCAAAGCAGTACTTCAAGCTCACCGGCAAGCCGATGAAGCACAAGGTGATCAGCCGGGCGATCGCCTACCACGGGACGCCCCAGGGGGCCCTGTCGATCACCGGGATCCCTGAGGCCAAGAAGTTCTTCGAGCCACTCGTGCCCGGGGCACACAAGGCGGCGAATACGAACTTCTACCGAGCCCCCGAGCATGGCGACGACCTCGAGGCATTCGGGCGGTGGGCCGCCGACCAGATCGAGATCGCCATCGAGATGGAAGGCGCCGACACCGTCGCCGCGGTCTTTGTCGAACCGGTGCAGAACTCCGGCGGTTGCTTTCCCCCGCCGCCCGGCTACTTCGCCAGACTGCGTGAGATCTGCGACCGGCACGACGTTCTGCTCGTCTCGGACGAGGTGATCTGCGCGTTCGGGCGGCTCGGCACCATGTTCGCCTGCGACAAGTTCGACTATGTCCCGGACATCATCACCTGCGCCAAAGGGCTCACCAGTGGCTACAGCCCGATCGGGGCGATGATTGCCAGCGACCGCCTGATGGAGCCGTTCCTGACCGGGACGAACTATTTCGCCCACGGTTACACCTTCGGCGGCCACCCGGTGTCGTCAGCGGTGGCGATGGCGAACCTTGACATCTTCGACCGTGAGGGCCTGTGCCGCAATGTCCTCGACAACGAGAAGGGCTTCCGGACGACGCTGGAAAAGCTGCTGGACCTGCCGATCGTCGGCGACGTCCGAGGAGATGGCTACTTCTACGGGATCGAGTTGGTCAAGGACAAGGCGACCAGGCAGACGTTCGATGATGACGAGTCCGAACGCCTCCTGCGTGGCTTTTTGTCCAAGGCGCTGTTCGAGGCGGGGCTCTATTGCCGCGCCGACGACCGCGGGGATCCCGTCATCCAGCTCGCGCCGCCGCTCGTCTGCGACCAGTCCCACTTCGATGAGATCGAGCACGTGCTGCGCAACGTGCTGCAGCAGGCTTGGGCCCAGCTGTGACCGTCCAGAACTTCATCGGCGGCGCCCATCATGATGCCGCGAGCGGCGCCACCACCGACCTCGTCGACCCGACGACCGGTGAGGTCTACGGCACCGCTCCGCTGTCGGGCAGCGAGGACGTGGCCGCCGCCACCAGCGCCGCCGCCGATGCCTTTGCCGGTTGGCGCTCCGCGACGCCGTCCGAGCGGCAGCGGGCGCTGCTGCGGATCGCCGACGCCGTCGAAGCCCGTGCGGGCGAGCTGGTGGCCGCGGAGAGCCGCAATACCGGCAAGCCGCTCGGTCTCACCACCACCGAAGAGATCCCTCCGATGGTCGACCAGTTGCGCTTCTTCGCCGGCGCAGCCCGCGTGCTGGAGGGTCGCGCGGCCACCGAATACATGACCGACCACACCTCTTTCGTACGCCGTGAACCGATCGGCGTGTGCGCCCAGGTGACGCCCTGGAACTACCCGATGATGATGGCGGTCTGGAAGTTCGCCCCCGCCATTGCTGCCGGCAACACCGTCGTGCTCAAGCCCAGCGACACCACGCCGGTGACCACCGCCCTGCTCGCCGAGATCGCCGCGGAGTTCTTGCCGCCGGGCGTCCTCAACGTCGTGTGCGGCGACCGCTCGACCGGAGCGGCGCTCGTCGACGACGGGGTTCCGGCGATGGTGTCCATTACCGGGTCGGTGGCCGCCGGGATGGCCGTCGCGGAAGCAGCGAGTCGCAGCCTGAAGCGGGTCCACCTCGAGCTCGGCGGCAAGGCGCCGGTGGTCGTCTTCGACGACGCGGACATCGAGGCAGCCGCTGAGGCGATCGCCATGGCCGGCTACTTCAACGCCGGTCAGGACTGCACTGCCGCGACCAGGGTGCTTGCTGGACCCGGCGTCCACGACGATTTCGTGGCGGCCCTGACCGAGGCGGCGAAGCGGACCAGGACGGGGTTGCCCGACGATGAGGATGTGCTGTACGGCCCGCTGAACAATGCGGGCCAGCTCAGCCGCGTCAGCGGTTTCGTCGACCGGTTGCCGACGCACGCCTCGGTGACCGCCGGTGGTCACCGGGTGGGGACAGCCGGCTTCTTCTACGAGCCCACCGTGGTCAGCGGCCTGCGCCAGGACGACGAAGCGATCCAGTCCGAGATCTTCGGCCCGGTCATCACGGTGCAGCGCTTCACTGACGAGGACCAGGCGCTGGCCTGGGCCAACGACAGCGACTATGGGCTGGCCTCCAGCGTTTGGACGCAAGACCATGGACGGGCGATGCGGATGGCCAGGGGCCTGGATTTCGGTTGCGTCTGGATCAACACCCACATCCCGTTGGTTGCCGAGATGCCGCACGGCGGCTTCGGTCGTTCGGGCTACGGCAAGGACCTGTCGATGTACAGCCTCGAGGACTACACCCGGGTCAAGCACGTGATGAGCTTCATCGGCCGCCCAGAAGTCTCTTGACGCCGCGGCTCAGTGGGACAGCACCGGCGCGATCCGCAGCACCCTGTTCATCGCCATCGCGGCCCGCTTGTCGGCGGGTGCGTCCGGGAACGCGGAATATGTCGCCCACAGGGTGCCGGCGCTGTCGGTGAAGGTGTCCAGCCCGCCGGGAGAGACGGCCGTCGGGGTGCTCGTCAGCAGCGGCCCGGCAGCGGTCGCCCGGCACGGCCCGGCCACCGTGGCGCACCAGGCGACGCCGGTGTTGTAGGTGCTGGACTGCCACGAATTAGCCGAGTAGAACAGCCACCAGCCGCCTTTCGTGGCCGCCAGCATCGCCGGACCTTCGACGATCCCGTGCTGCCAGGGCTGATCGGCGACCAGCAGGCGATGCGCTCGGCCGGTCACCGATTGGCCGTCAGCGGCGAGTTGCTGCTGCCAGAGGCCGACGGGTGATCGACCGGCATTGCCGTCGCTCTTCCAGAGCAGGTTGAGGCCACCGGCGCCGTCCCGGACGACCCCCGGGTCGATCGAGCCGCCGAGCGAACGCTGGCAGACCAGCGGGGACGCCGCTGGGTCCCGGTAGGGGCCAGCCGGGTCGCGGGCGAACGCGGCGCCGATGCACTCTTTCCCGCTTGTTCGCTCCTGGGTGCTGAAGTAGAGCACCCAGCCGCCGGCCACCTGCAGGGCCGATGGGGCCCACGTCATGGTCCGCTGCGGGGTCGCCCATGACGGCAGCACCGGCAGCGCGTCGGCGATCCGGCGCCAGCGCACCAGGTCGGCGGACACTGCGGTCGGCACGTTGGACTCCCAGTCGGTCGTCCAGAACAGAACGTAGCGAACCGCTGGGTCGCCCGCCGTCCCGGCACGAACTGGCAGCATGAAGGGATCGCCGACGTCGTCGAGGTCGACCACCCGGGCCGCGCCGAGCCGGGGCGGGCCGGCCGGTCCGCCGGCCAGCGCCGACGAGGCGGTGTTCTCGCTGGCGTCCAAGCCGATGAGCGTGACCAGCAGGACAGCGGCCACGACGGCCGACAGGGCGAGGCTCAGCAGCCGGCGGCGAGGACGCCGGAGTGTCCGTGACGTGCCGGGC
Source organism: Mycobacteriales bacterium (assembly GCA_046595615.1). Classification (GTDB taxonomy): domain Bacteria; phylum Actinomycetota; class Actinomycetes; order Mycobacteriales; family SCTD01; genus JAYSQK01. The sequence continues at coordinate 8,655 of JBKJOO010000192.1, forward strand.
GACGCGGGCACCATGGCGCCACCGTAACGCCGCGCAGCCGGTCCGCGGGCGAAGGTGCCGGATCGCTGATCGTTGACGCCCCGACCAGGCAGCACCATCCTCAGCCCGGGGACCCGAGAGCACCCCGACGTGCAGGCCGAGCTGCGCTGAACTCCTGACCCGGGCCAGGCCCGACGTACCCAGGATGCGACGAAGGAGCGGTATGACAATGACACTGACCGGCGGGGAGAAGTTGCTCGGCCGGGTGGCGTTCGTGACCGGCGGGACCCGCGGCATCGGTGCGGCGATCTGCCTGAGCTTGGCCGCCCAGGGCGCCGACGTCGCCGCCGGCTACAGCGGCAACGAGCAGGCTGCCAAGCAGTTTGCGCTGGACTTCGCGCAGCGCTACCCGGACCGGACGCTGACGGTGCACCGCGGTGACATCAGCTCAGGGGAGGACTGCCGTCGCTGCGTCACCGAAGTCGTGGAGCAGCAGGGCCGGCTCGACATCCTGGTCAACAACGCCGGCATCACCGCCGACCGGTCGGTGCTCAAGATGAAGGACCAGGACTGGCAGCGGGTCATCGACGTCAACCTGTCCGGCGCGTTCTACCTGTCGCAGGCGGCGATGCTGCACATGCTGCCGCGCGGCAGCGGGCGCATCGTGATGATCTCCTCGGTGATCGGTGAGATGGGCAACATCGGGCAGGTCAACTACGCGGCTGCCAAATCGGGGTTGTTCGGCCTGACCAAGACGCTGGCCCGGGAGGCCGCGATGCAGCTGCAGCGGGCCGGCAAGACCGACGGGATCGGCCTCACCGTCAACACGGTGACCCCCGGTTTCATCGAGACCGAGATGCTTGCGACACTGCCCGACAGCGTCCTGGACGGGATCAAGGCAAGGGTGCCGCTCGGGCGGCTCGGTCAGCCGGAGGAGATCGCCCGGGTCGTGCATTTCCTGGCTGCCGACGCCTCGTCTTACATCACCGGCCAGGTTTGGGGGGTCAACGGCGGTCTCGACATGTAGCGCTGGGTGTTCCCCGGTCCATCGACAGAGAGGTACGACGTGTTCAGGCGCATCGCGGTGGTCAACCGGGGCGAGCCGGCCATCCGGTTGATCCGTGCTGTCCGCGAGCTCAACGAGGAGCACGGCTACGGGATCCGGGTCATCGCGCTGCACACCGAGGCCGAACGCCGGGCGATGTTCGTCCGGGCCGCCGACGAGGCCGTCGTCCTGCGCAGCACCGGCGATGGCAGTCCCTATCTGGACCACGCCGAGCTCGGCCGTGCCCTGCAGACCAGTCGGGCGGATGCCGCCTGGGTGGGTTGGGGCTTCGTCGCCGAGGACCCGGCCTTTGCCGAATTGTGCGCCGGTCTCGGTGTCGTCTTCATCGGCCCGCCGGCAGCGGCGATGCGACGCCTCGGCGACAAGGTCGAGGCCAAGCTGCTGGCCGAGCAGACCGGCGTGCCCGTTGCACCATGGAGCGGCGGGCCCGTCGAGGATGTGCAGGCTGCCCGTCGGCACGCGGCGACCATCGGCTATCCGCTGATCGTGAAAGCCAGGAGCGGCGGAGGAGGTCGCGGGATCCGCATCGTGCGAGCCGAAGCCGAGCTCGAGGACGCCATCGAACGCACCCAGGCCGAGGCGCTGCGGACCTTTGCCGATCCGGTGGTGTTCATGGAACGGCTGGTCGAAGGTGGTCGGCACATCGAGGTCCAGGTCATCGCCGACCAGCACGGCGCGGTGTGGGCGCCGGGGGTCCGGGACTGCTCGGTGCAGCGCCGTAACCAAAAGCTCATCGAGGAGTCCAGTTCGCCCGCGCTGACGGCTGAGCAGGACGCCGGGCTGCGGGACGCCGCCGTCGCGCTGGTCAGGGCCGCCGGTTACGTCGGCGCCGGCACGGTGGAGTTCCTTTACCAGCCGACCGAGCGGCTGTTCACGTTCCTGGAGGTGAACACCCGGCTGCAGGTCGAGCATCCGGTGACCGAGGCCACCACCGGGCTCGACATCGTCAAGCTGCAGCTGCACGTCGCCGACGGCGGGCACCTCGTCGGCGATCCGCCGCGCGAGTTCGGGCACGCCGTCGAGGCCCGGCTCAACGCCGAGGACGCCGAGCAGGACTTCGCGCCTGCGCCGGGCGCGGTCGAGTTGCTGCACTTGCCGTCGGGCCCTGGCGTCCGGGTCGACACCGGCATCGCGGTCGGCGATGTCATCCCGCCCGATTACGACTCGATGGTTGCCAAGATCATCGCGTGGGGCCATGACCGGCCCGAGGCGCTCGCCCGGCTGCGTTGCGCGCTGCGCGAGACCACCGTGGTCCTGCGTGGTGGCACCACCACCAAGTCGTTCCTGCTCGAGCTGCTGGACCGGCCTGAGGTGGTCGCCGGCACCGCCGACACCGGCTGGCTGGATCGGGTCGGCGCCGACGCCGGCGGCCGCGACAACGGGCCGGCCCGGCATGCCGATGTCGCCTTCGTCCAGGTCGCCATCGACGTGTACGACGCGGAAGAAGCACTCGAGCGGGCGGCGTTCCTTGCCTCGGCTCGGGGTGGCCGGCCCCGCGCCAGCCACGAGGTGGGGCGCACCATCGAGCTCGGCTACCGCGGCCAGGTCTACCGACTGGCCGTCGCCAAGGTCAGTGTCGACTGTTACCGGGTGGAGCTCGACGGCGTCGAGGTCGACGTCGACGTCGACAGGCTCAGCACGCTGGAGAGCCGGCTCACCGTCGGGGCCGATCGCTTCCACATCGTGGCCGTCCGTGGGCCGACGTCCCATCTCGTCGAGGTCGATGGGACGTCCCACCGGATCGTCCGGGACGAGGCGGGGGTCGTTCGCGCCCCGGCGCCCGCTGTCGTCGTTGCCGTCCGGGTCGCTGTCGGGCAGGACGTCGAGGCCGGCCAGACCGTCGCGGTGCTCGAGAGCATGAAGATGGAAACCCCCGTGCGGGCGCCGTACGCGGGTCGGATCCGAGAGGTCCTGGTTTCCGTCAATTCCCAGGTCGATGCAGGTGCGGCGCTGCTGCGGCTGGACCGGGTGAGCGACGACGTCGAGGTCGTCGCCAGCCCCCGGGTCACCTTCGGCCAGGCCTTGGGCACGCAGGCGGGCGATGCCCGCAGCACGGCGCTGGCCCTGCTCGGGGCGCTGCAGGCGTTGATCACCGGCTACGACGTCAGCGCCGACCGGGGCCGCAAGCTGGTCGCGGGCTACGCCGGGGCGCGCAGCGAGCTGCCGGTCGACGATCTGGAACTGCTGCGCGGCGAGTTGGCGGTGCTCACGACGTTCGCCGATCTGTGCGAGCTCTCGCGCAACCGACCGACGAGCGCCGAGGAGGTCGGTGACGAACAGGTCCACAGCCCCAGGGAGTACTTCCACTCCTACCTGCACTCGCTGGACCTGGAGCGCGAGGCGTTGCCCGAGGGCTTCCGGGCCCGGCTGGCCCGAGTGCTCCTGCACTACGCCGTCAGCGATCTCGAACCCGGTCCGGCGCTGGAGGAGGCCGTCTACCGGATCTTCCTTGCGCAGCAACGCGCGGTGAGCCAACTGCCGGCCGTCACCGCGCTGCTCGACCGTTGGTTGACCGCTGGGGAGCTGCCGACCGGGCCGTCCCGGATCGATGTGGGGGAGGTCCTGGACCGGCTGGTGGTCGCGACCCAGCTGCGCTACCCGGCGGTCGGGGACCTCGCCCGAGCTGTCCGGTTCCGTTTCTTCGAGCAACCGCTCGTGGCGCAGGCCCGGCAGGCAGTCTTCGACGAGGCCGAGCGGCTGCTCGGCGAGTTGTCCGGGCATGACGACACCCCGACGCAGATGACGAGGATCGACGCGCTGGTCGCGAGTCCGGAGCCGTTGATCCGGCTGCTCGCCCAGCGGTTCGGATCCACCGGCAGCGGCCCCGAACCGATCCTGGAGGTGCTGACCCGCCGCTACTATCGCCGGCGCAGTCTCGAGCATGTCCGGTCCTGGCGCCTCGACGGAAACCCCTGCGTCACAGGCGATTACGAGTTGAGCGGTAAGCAACTGCACCTGATCGCGCTGATGACCGACCTGGCTGGGCTGGCGCCGGCCCTGACTTCACTGGCCGCGTTGGCGCAGGAGGTCGCCGACCCGCCGAACCTGGTGGTCGACCTCTACCTGTCCTGGCCGGATCGACCCACCGACACCGACGAGATTTCTGCGCAGCTGCGCGAACAGCTCGAGGCGGTGCCGCCGCTCTGCGTCGGCCGCCGGGTCACGGTGACCGTCTGCACCCCCCGTGGCGACGTCGAGCACCTGACCTTCCGGCCGGCACCCGATGGCCTGCTCGAGGAGCGGGTCATCCGGGGCATGCACCCGCTGACCGGCCAGCGGCTCGACCTGTGGCGGCTGAAGAACTTCGACGGGGTGCGGCTGCCCGCCGCCGAGGACACCTACCTGTTCCATCTGGTGGCCAAGGAGAACCCGGCCGACGAGCGCCTTATCGCGATGGCGGAGGTGCGTGACGTGACGCCGCTGCGGGACGCCGCCGGCGACATCATCGGCTTCCCGACCCTGGAGCGGTCGCTCGCGGCCTGCCTCGACGGCATCCGGCGGGCCCAGTCGCAGCGCGGGGCGAGCCGGCGGCTGGACCACAATCGCATCTTCCTCTACGCCTGGCCGTCGATCGAGTTGCCGCTGTCGGAGGTGGCGAGTTTCGTGCGGACGGCGGCGGCGCTCACCGTCGGCGCCGGCCTGGACGAGATCGTGCTGCTCTCACGGCTGCAGGAGGAACCGGGCGTCACGCCCCGCGATGTGGCCCTGCGCTTCTCCTACCGGCCCGGCACCGGAGTGGGCATGACGGTGACCGACCGGCCCACCGAGCCGCTGCGGCCACTGGATGAGTACACCCAGAAGGTGCTGCGTTCGCGCGCCCGCGGCGCCGTCTACCCGTACGAACTCATTCCCCTGCTCGCAGGCAAGGACGGCACGTTCGTCGAGTACGACCTTGACGGGCAGGGTCGGCTCGTCCCGGTCGACCGGCCGCCCGGGCGCAACCGCGCGGGCATCGTGGCCGGGGTCGTGACGACGCCCACCGCGCGCTACCCCGAGGGCATGACGCGGGTGGCGCTGTTCGGTGACCCGACCAAGGCGCTCGGCACCGTCGCCGAGCCGGAGTGCGCGCTCATCATCGCCGCGCTCGATCTGGCCGAGGGAAAGGGTGTGCCCGTCGAGTGGTTCGCGCTGTCCTCCGGCGCCAGGATCTCGATGGACAGCGGTACCGAGAACATGGACTGGGTGGCGCGGGCGCTGCGCCGGATCATCACCTTCACCCAGGCCGGTGGCGAGGTCAACATCATCGTGGCCGGCATCAACGTGGGAGCGCAGCCGTACTGGAACGCCGAAGCAACGATGCTGCTGCACACCAAGGGCATCCTGGTGATGACGCCGGACAGCGCGATGGTGCTCACCGGCAAGCACTCGTTGGACTACTCCGGAGGGGTGTCCGCCGAGGACAACTTCGGCATCGGCGGCTACGACCGGGTGATGGGACCGAACGGGCAGGCGCAGTACTGGGCTGCCGACCTGGCCGGCGCCTTCGGGGTGCTGATGGCCCACTACGACCACACCTATGTCGTGCCCGGCGAGTCCGGGCCACGTCAGGCGCCCACGACCGACCCGGAGGACCGCGACATCTCGTCGTTCCCCCACACCCACCCGGACAGCGACTTCACCAGCGTCGGCGAGATCTTCTCCGCGACGTCCAACCCGGACCGCAAGAAGGCCTTCGACATCCGCACGGTGATGCGGGCGCTGGCCGACCAGGACCACCCGACCCTGGAGCGCTGGGCCGGCATGGCCGACGCGGACACGGCCGTGGTCCAGGACGCCCATGTGGGCGGCTATCCCGTGTGTCTGCTCGGCATCGAGTCCCGGCAGGTGCCGCGGCACGGCTTCCCGCCCACCGACGGCCCCGACATCTACACCGCCGGCACGCTCTTCCCGCGTTCGTCCAAGAAGGCAGCCAGGGCGATCAACGCGGCCAGCGGGAACCGTCCGCTGGTCGTGCTTGCCAACCTGTCGGGCTTCGACGGGTCGCCGGACTCGATGCGCAATCTCCAGCTCGAGTACGGCGCGGAGATCGGCCGCGCAATCGTCAACTTCAATGGCCCGATCGTCTTCTGCGTCATCTCGCGCTACCACGGCGGGGCGTTCGTGGTCTTCTCCAAGGCGCTCAATCCGAACATGACGGTGCTGGCGCTCGAGGGGTCGTTCGCCTCGGTCATCGGTGGAGCCCCGGCGGCGGCAGTCGTGTTCGCTGGCGAGGTCGAGAAGCGTACGTCGGCAGACCCCCGTGTTCGAGACGTCGAAGCCGGGATCGCCGACGCCGCGGGGTCGGACCGGAGCCGCCGGGTCGTCGAGCTGGCCGACCTGAGGGCAGCGGTGCGGCCGGAGAAGATCGGCGAGGTGGCCGCGGAGTTCGACGGCGTCCACGACATCCACCGGGCCGTCCGGGTCGGCTCTGTGGACGAGGTGATCTCGGTCGCGCGCCTCAGGCCGCGGGTGATCGAGGCGATCAGGCAGGGACTCGACGTTCCCATCACTTGACTCGTTCGAACAGATGTTCGATCATGAGGCCATGTCGTCGGCCCGCTCCCTCCCCGCGCTGGACCCGGCGCGTTCGGTGGTCGAGCAGCTGCGCGAGCGTGTGGCCGCCATGGAGCACAAGCGCGCCGCGCAGCCCGTCGCGACCCTGCCCGGGATCGCCAGTCTGGTGCCCCTGCACGCGGGTGCGACGTATGCCGTCGACTCCGCCTCGCTCGCGCTCGCCCTGGTGGCCGGGGCCTCGCAGGCCGGGGAGTGGGTCGGGTTCGCGGGCTGCACCGACTTCGGGGTGGAGGCTGCGGCGGAGCTGGGGATCGAGCTGTCCCGCACGGTGCTGGTGCCCGATCCCGGCGAGCACTGGTTGGAGGTGACAGCCGCACTGGTCGACGTGCTGAGGGTGGTGGTCCTGCGACCGCCCGCCTCCGTCGACGAGCGGACGGCGGGGATCCTCGACTCACGCCTGCGCACCCGCGCGGCGGTGCTGGTGGTCCACGGCGACTGGCCTCGGGTCGAGGCCCGGGTGAGCGTCGAGGAGTCCTGCTGGT
>JBKJOO010000449.1:0-6131 GCA_046595615.1 Mycobacteriales bacterium
GGGAGCCGGCCGTCGGGGCACTGGGTGTGCGCTGTGTACGCAGGTGGTTCGACAAGCAGTCTAATCAGATCCTCAGCGCACACCCAGTGCCCCGACGGCCGGCTCCCTCCCCCCGGAGAGCCGGCCGTCGGTCTGTGTCCAGGGTGGGCGGCCTACCGGTAGTTGGTGAACTGCAGGGCGAAGTCGAACTCCTTGCCCTTCAGCAGCGCGATGACGGCCTGCAGGTCGTCCTTCTTCTTCGCGGTCACCCGCAACTGCTCACCCTGCACCTGCGGCTGGACCCCCTTCGGGCCCTCGTCCCGGATCAGCTTGGCCACCTTCTTGGCGTCCTCCTGGGTGATCCCTTCCTTGACGGTGGTCGTCAAGCGGTACTCCTTGCCAGACTGTTGGGGCTCGCCCGCGTCGAGGGTCTTGAGCGAGATCGCCCGCTTGACCAGCTTCTCCTTGTAGACCTCGAGCAGGGCCTTGCAGCGCTCCTCGCTGCCGGCTTTGAGCACGACATCCTCGCCGGACCAGGCAATCTCGGCACCGGTGCCTTTGAAGTCGTAGCGGGTTGCGGCTTCCTTGGCGGTCTGGTTGACCGCGTTGTCGACCTCTTGCCGGTCGACCTTGCTGACGATGTCGAACGACGGATCGGCCACGGCGCACTCCTTGCTATCGTCTCCCGCGCACCAGGCGGGTTGCCCGAGTGGTCAAAGGGAGCAGACTGTAAATCTGCCGGCTCAGCCTACGAAGGTTCGAACCCTTCACCCGCCACCAGGTGGCGAAGCGCCCCTGATCTGCAGCTGTGCAGCTCAGGGGCGCCTTGCGGTCGGCCACCGTATGGACCGTCTCGCGACGGCAGAACGCCTTCGGTACGCCGGGGCAGGGCTGGGGACCACCGGCCGGCCTCGCCGGGGCGAACCGGTAGCACGCCTTGCCCGGCGTACCGGGGGGTGAGGAAGCTCTGCCCCGCCCGAACTTGAGTTCTTGGTCACACCCCCCCAGGATGTCGCGCAGCGTGGCCCCGCTGAGGGAACCCCCCCGGCGGCATCGAGATCCTGCGGGGCGCCCCACGAGGCGCTGCCCCGCGTGAGCACGAAAGGTCGTCATGTCCTCGTTGCCCCGTAAGCGCCGGCGTTCCGGGATCGCGGGGGCCGGCAGTGCTGCGCTCGCCGTCACCCTGCTCCTGCCGGTCACGGCGTCCGCCGCGACGTCAGAACCCGCCTCGACCTCGACCGCGAAGGCGCCACTGTCCACGCGGCTGGCCCATGCCACCGGCCCGGTCACCGTCATGGTGGAGCTCGGTGGCTCCTCGGCCACCCAGGTCTTCGCCGACAACCGTGGGCGGGGCGCCTCAGCCGCCCGCAAGGCGTCCCGGGAGGCGGCCGCCCAGGCGGCCCCCGAGGTCGCCGACCTGGCCAAGCACTTCGCGGAGCGGTCCACCCGCGCGAAGGTGCTCTTCTCGACCACCCGGGTCTTCCCAGGCGTGGCGGTCACCACCGACGCCTCGAAGCTGGACGCAATCGCGTCCCTGCCGGGGGTCGTCCGGGTGCTCCCGCTGACCCCGAAGACGCGCAGCAACGCGCGCTCGGACGAGGTCACCCACGCCATCGATGTCTGGCACGCCCTCGGTAACACCGGCAAGGGCGTCACCATCGCCGTGCTGGACACCGGTATCGACTACACCCACACCGACTTCGCGGGCGGGGGTCTCGCCGACTTTACGCGCAACGACCGCACCCATATCCCGAGCGACGGACCGCAATACGCCAATGACGTGGCGTTCCCCACCGACAAGGTGGTGAGCGGGTTCGACTTCGCCGGCGACGCCTACACCGGAGCGAATGCTCCAGTACCGGACACTGACCCCGGCGACTGCGCGACCGACCTCGGTGGCGGCCACGGCACCCACGTGTCGGGCACGGCAGCGGGCTTCGGCGTCAAGGCGGACGGCACGACCTTCCGCGGCAACTACGCCACGCTCGGCGCGGCCGGCGCGGCAGCACTCAACGTCGGCCCGGGCGCGGCGCCGGACGCGAAGCTGTCGGCCCTGCGGGTCTTCGGCTGCACCGGCTCGACCGCCCTCGTGACGACCGCCCTCGACTACATCGCCAGGCTCAACACCGACGAGAACCCGGCCAACGACATCCAGGTCGCCAACCTCTCGCTCGGCTCGGACTTCGCCCGAGGCGACGACCCGGACGCGCAGGCCATCGACGCCATCACCCAGCTCGGCGTCCTGCCGGTCATCGCTGCCGGCAACGCCGGTGACCTGTACGGCGCGGCCGGCTCGCCCGGCACGGCCCAGCGGGCGCTGACCGTCGCGGCGACCGATGACGGCGTGGACACCGTCGACGGGGTCAAGGTCTCGATCGGTGGCGCGTCCACCATCTACCCGGCGACGAACTCGATCGCCTACCCCTACCGCAGCAAGCCGGCCGACAACACCGGCCTGCTGGTCAAGCTGACCGACCCGACCAACCTGGACGGCTGCGACGCCTTCAGCGCCATCGATGCGGCCGCGGTGGCCGGCAAGTACGCCTTCCTGGAGTGGGACGACGTCGACACGACCCGCCGGTGCGGGTCGGTGAGGCGCAGCGGCAACGCAGTGGCGGCCGGGGCGTTCGGCGCGGTCTTCGGCAGCAACGCGCTGCGCTTCTCGGCCGGCATCACCGGGAGCAAGGTGATCCCGGTGACCCTGGTCAACAAGACCGGCGCCGACGCGATCCGGACCGCGCTGGCGGCCAGCACGCCGGTCACCGCGACGTTCGGCTTCAACTTCCGGGCGGGCACCCCGCAGGGCGCAAAGATCATCGACCTGCCCAGCACCGACAAGATCGCCTCGTTCACCTCGCGCGGCGGCACACCGGCCGACGGGTTCCTCAAGCCCGATGTCGGCGCCCCCGGCCTGCACACGTTCTCGGCCAACTCCGGCACCGGCAACGAGGGGCTCGACGAGAGCGGCACCTCGATGGCCACCCCGCACACCGCGGGCAACGCCGCGCTGGTCAAGTCGGCGCACCCGGCCTACACCCCCGAGGAGGTCAAGGCCGCCCTGGTCAACACCGCCAGCGGTGTGCTCACCACCGGCGGCCAGGGCAAGGGCATCGAGTACGGCGTCGGCCGGGTCGGGGCGGGACGCATCGACGGGTTCGACGCGGTCGGCAGCTCGGTACTCGCCTTCGTCCAGGACGGCTCCGGCTCGGTCGGGCTGGGCTTCGGTCCGGTCGCGGCCACCGACGGGCTGACCCGCAAGAAGATCGTCCGGGTGGAGAACTTCGGTGAGCGCCCGGTGCGCTACCGGCTGTCCTACGCCTCGGCCGAGGACGTCCCGGGTGTCACCTTCGAGGTGCCGAGGCGCATCACCGTCCCGGCGGCCCGCCGCAGTGGCGGCCCCGGTGTCGCCAACTTCACCGTCACGATGCGGGTGTCCGACGTCGAGGCGTTGCGCAAGACCCCGGACCCGACCGTCGAGCTCAACCAGGTCGGTCTGCCGCGCGACTTCGTCGCGGAGGAGAACGGCCGGATCCTGATGACGCCGGCCGCCGGCCGCACGCTGCGGCTGCCGGCCGCGGTCGCCGTCCGGCCCGCCTCGCAGATGCACGCGCCGGAGCACCTGGGCAGCACGACGCGCACCCCCGGCAGCAGCACGCTGTCGACCGGCGCCGTCAAGCTCGCCGGCACCCCGGTGGCCAACGGCCCGCTCGGCCAGCCGGACAGCGTCAACAGCCTGCTCGGCGGCTTCCAGCTGCAGGCCAGCAGCCCCGAGTTGGCCCCGTGCGCCGCCACGCAGCTCAACCAGTGTTTGCATTTCCCGTCCCAGCGTGACGGCGATGTCCAGTACGTCGGGGCGACCACGGCGACCAGTACCGACCCGAAGGTCTCCGACGTGGTGGGGATCGCCCTCACCACCTTCGGCACGTGGATCAGCCCGGCGTACAACCCTTCCGCACGCGGCATCAGCGGCGAGATCGCGGCGTTCGTCACGATCGACACCAACGGTGACGGTGTGGACGACCGGGAGATCGACGTGACCCGATTCGCCCCGAATACCGACGTCGACGTGGCGGAAACCTTCGACCTGACCAAGAACAAGGTCGTCGACGAGCAGTTCCTGAACGGGGTGCCGGCCTCGACGGACAGCAACGTGTTCAACAGCAACGCGATGGTGCTGCCGGTCTCGGTCCAGGCCCTGGGCCTGCCCGCGGGGAGCACCACCATCAGCTACACGGTGCACACGTTCAGCCTCGACGACGGGACCGTGCTCGACACGGTCGGCCCGCTGAGTTACGACGTGGCGCACCCAACGGTCAAGGTCACGAGCCCCTCGCTGCCGGCGGCCGCCGGGGTCGACGGCCCGTCGCTGCTGAGCCTGGACGTCCCCGGACGCCTCGGCATCACCCGCGATGCCACCGCGAGCGGCACGCAGGATCTCGGGCTGCTGCTGCTGCACCTGCACAACAGCGACGGCGACAAGGCCGAGATCGTCGAGACCGACGGCAAGGTGAAGGGCCGGGAGCACAACTAGCGCCGCCACCTGATCGACGCGGCCACTCCCCTGCACCTCGGGGGAGTGGCCGCGTCGCTGCGTGCGGCCCGCTGCGCCGGATCGCTGGTTGGAGGCCACCGGACCGCGCCGTGTAGTCTTCCCGGCGTTCGCCGCCCCTTTAGCTCAGTCGGCAGAGCGTCTCCATGGTAAGGAGAAGGTCTACGGTTCGATTCCGTAAAGGGGCTCTTGCACCACCTGGCGGTGTAGCTCAGTTGGCAGAGCAAGCGACTCATAATCGCTGTGTCACCGGTTCAAGTCCGGTCATCGCTACGCCCACCATCGACGGAGGAGTCGCTCCGGTAGTCTTTGCCCAGCACCCCTTCGTCTTCCCGAGAGCAGGCACTCCCGCATGGCAGCCACCGACGTCCGACCGAAGATCACGATGGCCTGCCAGGTCTGCAAGAACCGCAACTACATCACCAAGAAGAACCGTCGCAACGACCCCGACCGGATGGATCTGAAGAAGTTCTGCCCGACCTGCCGGCAGCACACCGATCACCGCGAGACCCGCTAGTTCCGAGCCCGTCACGTCGAGGCCGGCCCCCAGCAGGGGAGCCGGCCTCCGTGCTGTCCAGCCTGACCGGCCGTGGGCTAGGTTGCGCGAACCGCCGTTCACAAGGAGCCGAGTGCCCATCAACCGCGAGTTCATCGGCCGGGACTACCCGGCGTCCGGGACGTTCGAAGTGGGTCGGGAGCACATCCGGAGCTTCGCCGTCGCGATCGGCGACCCCAACCCGGTGTACGTCGATCCGGTCGCGGCCCGCGCCCTCGGCCACCCCGATGTGATCGCCCCGCCGACCTTCCTGACGACGCTGGGCTTCCGGTTCGGCCTCGACAGCCCGGTCGCGGACCCGGCGCTCGGGCTCGACTACTCCCTCGTCGTGCACGGCGAGCAGCAGTTCGAGCTGCACCGACCGGTGCGCGCCGGGGATGTGCTCTCCAGCACGCAGCGGGTCGAGCAGATCAAGGATGTCGGCCGCAACGAGCTGATGGTCATGGTCACCGAGGTCACGGCGGCCGACGGCGAGAAGGTCGCGACCACCCGGATGAGCATCGTCAGCCGGGGCACCGCAGCGAAGAAGGACCTCTGACATGCCGGGCTACGCAGACGTCGAAGTCGGCTCCGAGCTGCCGGCGCAGTCGTTCGGCATCGAGCGCGCGGATCTGGTGCGCTATGGCGGCGCCTCCGGTGATTTCAACATCATCCACTGGAACGAGCGGGTCGCCACGTCGGTCGGCCTTCCCGACGTGATCGCCCACGGCATGTTCACGATGGCGCTGGCCGGCCGGGTCGTCACCGACTGGACGGGCGACCCAGGCGCGCTGCTGTCGTACGGCGTGCGGTTCAGCCGGCCCGTGGTCGTCCCGGACGACGGCGCCGGCGCGACGTTGACCGTCAGCGGCGTCGTCGAGGACAAGCTCGACGGCAACCGCGTCGTCGTCGGGCTCACCGCGACGGTCGGCGACGGCAAGGTGCTGACCGGCGCGAAGGCCGTCGTCCGGTTGCCCTGAATCCATCCCCACCGCTCGCCCCTGGAGGTCCCGTGACCATGCTCAGTCCGCCCGCGTCGCTCGGCCGGCGTGGCGAGGAGCTGCTGGA
>JBKJOO010000475.1:0-3997 GCA_046595615.1 Mycobacteriales bacterium
TTCACGCCGTGCCCTTGCTCGCGGTCCCGCCCTGGATCAACAAGTACTACGTCATGGACCTCGCGCCCGGGCGCAACCTCGTGGAGTGGGCCGTCCAGCACGAGCGGACCGTCTTCATGAGGTTGCGCCCGGGCGCGAGTTCCATGACGTAGTACTTGTTGATCCAGGGCGGGACCGCGAGCAAGGGCACGGCGTGAACCTTCGCGGTCTGGGGTGCGTACTGGATCAGGTCCCTCAGGTCGTTGCGGAAGACCACCGTGCCGGCGGTCGTCGCCAAGTTGACCCCGAGCTCGAAGCTTCGGTTGTCGACCTGCCGAGGCTTGCCTCCATTCGAGGCAAGATCACGCCCGAGGTTGCCCAACCCCGCCAGCAGGCTCCGACCACCGGTCTGAGCCGCGCGGCGAATGGCGACGGGTTGGTGAGCAAAAAATTCGTCGGTGCGAGGGCGTCGGCGAGCATCTGCCAGGCAAGCCGTGCCTTCGCGTCGACTGACGGATTCTTCGACCCGGGATCCAGCACGTCGTCGCCGAGGCGGCAGCGGCGAGATAGGCACCGTGCAGGACGAAGAAGGCCAGATTCTCAGTCCAGGCCGCGTCGGCGAAGCGCTTGTCCGGGCGTTGGTCGGCCGGTTCCGGAGCCGCTCGCCCACCGAACACTCGGCTGAGCGCTGCTGGCCCCAGCTTGGCCATGTTGTTGGCGTACGTGATGCAGACGGCAGCAAGGTCGTGGGGATGGCGGACCGATCGCGTCATCGCACCAACCAGTGCCTTGCCGAACTCGGGTGCGTCGGAGCCCTCAAACAGGCCGACCTGGCGCCCTACCGTGGGATCGTCCGCGCCCGGAGTGAGCCGGGTCGTCATGTCGTCGCCGCGGAGGGTTCCGAGTGGTAGCGCAGCAGGACGTCGGCCACGCGGCACGGCTTGGCCTGCCAGCGACCTCGTAGACCAGGTGCAAACTTGTTTGGACTCCGTCAACGAAACCGACGACGCTGTTGAGCCCGACCTCGGCACGGACCTCGGCGCCCAACGGAAGCGGTGCGGCAAACCTCACCCGGTCGACGCCGTAGTTGACGACCATCGCGGCGTCCGGAGCCTCGAACACCTCATCGACGAGCCAGGTCGCCAGGGGAGCGTCAGGTAGCCGTCGCACTGGTCCGTCCAAAGGGGCCCTGCGCCGCTCGATGCGGGTCGGTGTGGATCCATTCCTCGTCATGGGTGGCGGCACCGAAGGCGTTGGCATCCGCCTGCTCGATGACGTGCCAAACGCTGTGGCCGAGCACCCGTCCGACGTGCAGGCCGAGCTCGGGAACCGTGAGTTGGATCGGTCCGGTGGTTGTGTGCGGCGTCATGGCTACTCCCTCAGCGGCGGGCAACCCGCGGCGGACTCGCTGTCTACGCACCACGCTGGCTGGTCCATCTCCCCGGGGGTAAAGCAGGTCGGCGGCGCGGAAGAGGACTAACGACCCTTATCAACGCCGCTGGATCGGGATGTAATCAAGCCCAGCTGACGCCGTCAGACCGGAATGCGAGGAGCCTCTCATGTCACCCATGCGGGTACTGATCACCGGCTCGACCGAACGGGTCGAGGCGCTCTCGAAGGAGTTCGTGCAGACCGGCGCCGACGTGCTCACGCTGGCCGACTTCGGTCCGGACTGCGCTGCCGTCGATTGCTACGTGCAGCTCAGCGTCACGGTGCCGGCCCGCGGTGACACTGTCGTGCAGCGTGTGCGCTCGTTCCTCAGCGACGGGCTGCTCGAGCGATTCGCCGTCGTCGAACGAATCCTTCCACTGTTGACCGATTCGGCGACTGTCCTCCTGGTGAGCGGCAACCAGTCGTCGGACGCAGCGGCCCCCGATGATCGTGCAGCCCGCCTGCTGATGCTCCGGGTGCTCGCCCACGCCATCCGTGCGGACCGGGCGCCCCAGCGCATCAGGGTCCGCGTGATCAGCGACGAGCGCAGCGATACCGAGCTCGTGGAGTTCGCGACCACCGGCGAGAAGGATCCGTTGACCACCGGTTTCGAAGGGGCGGACATGAGCATCAGTGGAAGCGACTACCAGGACTGGCGGGCAGAGATCATGGGCCTCTTCCAGGTCGAGGTGTGAGCGCATGGCTTCCCACGACTTCGACCTCTACCGGCTCTCCGAAGACCACGAGGACGTGCGTGCCGCTGTCCGGAACCTGGCCACGAACAAGATCGCGCCGCACGCCGCCGACGTCGACGCTGGCTCAGCGTTCCCCCAGGAGGCCTACGACGCACTGGTGGCAGCAGACTTCCACGCCCCGCACGTGCCCGAGGCCTACGAGGGCATGGGGGTAGACGCCCTGGCCACGTGCATCGTGATCGAGGAGGTCGCCCGTGCATGTGCGTCCGCGTCACTGATCCCAGCGGTCAACAAGCTCGGCAGTCTCCCCCTCATCCTCGGCGGTTCGGAGGAGCTCAAGCGGCAATACCTGCCACCGCTCGCGCGCGGGGAAGCAGCCTTCTTCTACGGTCTGTCCGAGCGCGAGGACGGCTCGGACGTCGCCTCCATGAAGTGCCGAGCTCGAAACGTCGGCGACGACTGGGTGCTGTCGGGTCAGAAGTCGTGGATCACGAACGCCGGGTTCTCCGACTATTACACCGTTCTGGCGGTGACGGACCCCGACGCGCGTCGAGGCGCGGGCATCAGCGCGTTCGTCGTCCAGAAGTCCGACGAGGGTTTCAGCTTCGGGGCCAAGGAACGCAAGCTCGGGATCAAGGGATCACCCACCCGTGACCTGCTCTTCGACGACGTGCGCATCCCCGGTGACCGGATCATCGGTGAGCCCGGCACGGGCCTTGCCCTCGCGCTTCGCACCCTCGATCACACCCGCGTCACCATCGGTGCCCAAGCCGTCGGCATCGCCCAAGGAGCGCTGGACTTCGCCGCTGACTACGTCAAGCAACGCGAGCAGTTCGGGAAGCGGCTCGCCGACTTCCAGGGGCTGCAGTTCATGATCGCCGACATGGCCATGGACCTGGAGGCGGCGCGACAGATGGTCTACGTCGCCGCCGCCAAGTCCGAGCGGGACGACCCCGACCTGTCGTTCTTCGGCGCCGCGGCGAAGTGCTTTGCGTCCGACATGGCTATGCGGGTCACCACCGATGCCGTCCAGCTGCTCGGCGGCTACGGCTACACACAGGACTTCCCGGTCGAGAGGATGATGCGCGACGCCAAGATCACCCAGATCTACGAGGGCACCAACCAGGTCCAGCGGATCGTGATGGCCCGGGAGGTGCTTGCCAACAAAACGCGCGCGGTGCGTCGCACCGGAAGGAGCAAACCGGCCGCCTGATGTGGTCGAGGCTTTCTACGATCTCAGCACGAACCTGCCGGGGCTCGGGTCAAAGGGGTACGGCGCGGGAGCTGCTGTCACTATGTTCAGAGTCAGGGGTGGTGCACGATCTCCGACCTGGTCCTCGCGTGCGAACGGGCGGGGACCGCTGCGCGTAGCCGGCGGGCAACTTTGCGATGGCGCCGACAACCGCACGGCTGCGGCGAGGGTGAGGTAGGTAAACCGGACGATCAGCAGTTTGCGGAGTTCGCTACGTGTCACCACCAGCAGATCCGGCCCATGCTCCCGGGCTGTCGGGGCGGTCTCAGCCACGATCGGTTCTGTTGGTGGGTGCCGCGGCGCGGCACTCGACGCTGTCCTGGATGAGTTCCATGAACGCTTCCTCCGAGGACTATTCTTCATGCGGAGGGCGTGCAGCGGCACGGCGTAGACGGCGGCGAGGTGACCGACCTGCTCTGCAGTCAGGCCGTAGACCGGGCGCACTCCAGCGCACTCGTCAGGCCATCGTGGTGAACGTCGCCGGCTGCGGGTCCTCGATGAAGGAGCACGCGCTGCTGCTGCGCGATGACCCTGCTTACGCCGCCAAGGCCGAGGCGTTCGCCGCAAAGGTCCGCGACATCTCCGAGCTGCTCGACGAGCTCGGGCCGATCGCCCCCCGGCACCCGATCCCCGCTCGGGT
>JBKJOO010000245.1:0-29509 GCA_046595615.1 Mycobacteriales bacterium
CGAGGGCCCCGAGCAAGGTGGAGCCGGTCATCCGCCGGCCGATCCGGACGACCAGCAGGATCGTCAGCGTGCCGGCGACGGCGGCGGCGAAGCGCCAGCCGAAGGGGTTGACCCCGAACAGTTGCTCGCCGATGGCGATCGCCCACTTGCCGAGCGGCGGGTGAACGATGAAGGCGCCTCCCCCGGTGGGGATGCACCGCGCGTTGCCGTCCTTCGTCGCGTGCTCCACGCCGTAGCGCAGCAGGTTCTGTGCGTCGCAGGAGTAGTAGATCTCGTCGAAGATCTTGCCCGAGCCGTGGTCTCCACCGGTCCCGGGCAGGTCGAGCCGCAGGAACCGCAGCAGGCCACCGAGCGCGGTGACCAGCAGGGTCGCCCCCCAGCCCCCCGAGCCGGTCACGAGCGGCTGCAGCCGGTCCCGCCAGGTGGGCCCGGGGATGTCGGACAGCTGCGGCCGGTCGAGGGTCGCGGTCATGCCGGGCAGCCTAGGGCTGGCACCATCGCCGGATGCCCCTGTTCCTCGCCGGTGTCCCGATCGGCCACCCCGGTGACGCGAGCGCCCGGCTCCGCGAGGCGCTCGCCGGCGCGCAGATCGTCGCGGCTGAGGACACCCGCCGCCTGCACCGGCTCTGCAAGGACCTCGGGGTGGAGCTCACCGGCCGGGTGGTCTCCTATTTCGAGGGCAACGAGGCGCAGCGGGCGCCGCAGTTGCTGGCCGCGCTCCGGGCCGGCGAGACGGTGCTGCTCGTCACCGATGCGGGGATGCCGAGCGTCTCCGACCCGGGCTACCGGCTGGTCGCCGCCGCCGTTTCGGAGGACCTCGCGGTGAGCTGCCTGCCGGGGCCCTCCGCGGTGACGACAGCGCTTGCCGTGAGCGGGTTGCCCAGCGACCGTTTCTGCTTCGAGGGCTTCCTGCCCCGCAAAGCCGGCGAGCGCCGCACCCGACTGGAGGGCCTGGCCGCGGAACGGCGTACGGCCGTGTTCTTCGAGGCGCCGCACCGGCTCGCCGACTCACTCGCCGACATGGTCACGATCCTCGGTCCGGACCGGCGCGCCGTGGTCTGCCGCGAGCTCACCAAGACGTACGAGGAGGTACGCCGGGGCACCCTGGCCGAGCTGGCCGCCCGGTTTGCCGGGGAGGTGCGTGGCGAGGTGACCGTGGTCGTCGAGGGGGCTGCCGAGCCGATGGTCGAGAGCACGCCGATCGAGTTGGCCCGGCTCGTGGCCATCCGGGAGGAGAGCGGTGAGCCCCGCAAGGAGGCCATCGCCGGCGTCGCCCGCGAGCTCGGGGTGCCGCGACGGGACGTCTACGATGCCGTTGTGTCGGCGAAGGGCAACCGCGCAAAGATCGTCTAGCCTGCGGCCAGGAAAAAGTTGCTGCTCGAATTCAAGGCTTTCGCCCTCGGCGGTTCACTGGTCGATCTCGCCATCGGTGTCGCCATCGGTCTTGCGTTCGCGGCGGTCGTCGACTCGTTCGTCAAGAACATCATCCTGCCGCTGGTGGCGGCCATCTTCGGCAAGCCCAGCTTTCATTCGCTGCAGGCCTCAATCCGCGGCACACGCATCCCCTACGGCGACTTCCGCACCGATTTCGTCGGCTTCCTGCTGTTGGCCTTGGTGATCCTGCTGTTCGTGAAAGGCATCAAGAAGCTCACCGGCGTCGAGGCGGTCGGCGCCCAAGGCAGCTGCGAATGCCCGTTCTGCAAGAGCTTCATCGGCGTCGCCGCCAGCGTCTGCCTCTCCTGCACCCGCGACGTCGAGCCGCTCGTCGCAGGCTGACCGTCCCTAGAGTGGAGTCATGTCGCGCATCCTGACCGCGGTCGCCTGGCCCTACGCCAACGGCCCCCGCCACATCGGCCACATGGCCGGCTTCGGTGTACCAGCCGACGTCTTCAGCCGCTATCAGCGGATGGCGGGCAACTCGGTGCTGATGGTCTCGGGCACCGACGAGCACGGTACGCCGATCCAGGTGCAGGCTGACCGCGAGGGCGTGAGCGCCCGCGAGCTCGCCGACCGCTACAACCGGGTCATCGCCGAGGACCTGCAGGGCCTCGGGATGTCCTACGACCTGTTCACCCGCACCACGACGCGCAACCACTACACCGTCGTCCAGTCGATGTTCAAGGCGCTGTACGACAACGGTTACGTCGTCGAACGGTCGCAGCTGTCGGCGATCGACCCGGCCACCGGCCGCGGCCTGCCCGACCGCTACCTCGAGGGCATGTGCCCCATCTGCGGCTACGACGGGGCCCGCGGTGACCAGTGCGACAACTGCGGCAACCAGCTCGACCCGAAGGATCTCATCAACCCGCGGTCGAAGATCGACGGTAAGGCGCCGGCCTTCGTCGAGTCGGCGCAGTTCTTCCTGGAGCTGCCAGCCTTTGCGGACGCCCTGGGCTCGTGGTTGCAGACCCGCAGCGGCTGGCGCCCCAACGTGCTCAAGTTCAGCCAGAACCTGCTCCAGGACCTGCGCCCAAGGGCGATCTCGCGCGACCTGGACTGGGGCGTCCCGATCCCGCTGCCCGGCTGGTCCGGCCGCGACGACAAGCGGCTCTATGTCTGGTTCGACGCCGTCATCGGCTATCTGTCGGCCTCGGTCGAGTGGGCCCGCCGCACCGGCGACCCCGACGCATGGCGACCGTTCTGGCAGGGCGGGTCGGCCGAGTCCTTCTATTTCATGGGCAAGGACAACGTCGTGTTCCACTCGGTCATCTGGCCGGCGATCCTGCTCGGCGCGAGCGGAACTCCGACCGGCACGCCTGGTCCGCTGGGTGCACTCGACCTGCCCAGCGAAGTGGTGTCGAGCGAATTTCTCACCATGGAAGGCAAGAAGTTCTCCAGCAGCAGGTCGGTCGTGATCTACGTCCGGGACGTGCTCGAGCGGTACGGCGCCGATCCACTGCGCTACTACCTGGCCGCGGCCGGTCCGGAGAGCAGCGACACCGACTTCACCTGGGAGCAGTTCGTCACCCGCAACAACACCGAGCTGGTCGCCGGCTGGGGCAATCTGGTCAACCGCACCGTGTCGCTGGTGGCCAAGAACCTGGGTGCGATCCCGCCGGCCGGCGAGTTGACCGGGCCCGACAACGAGGCGCTCGCGACCAGCCGCCACGCGTTCGACGACGTCGGCGCGCTGCTCGCCCGGTCGCAGCAGAAGGCGGCTCTCGCCGAGGCGATGCGGGTGGTCGGCGAGGCCAACAAGTATCTCTCCGACCAGGCGCCGTGGAAGTTGAAGGACGACCCGCCCCGGCGCGACACCGTGCTGCACGTGGCGCTGCAACTCGTCGACGACGCGAAGGCCCTGCTCACGCCGTTCCTCCCGGGGTCTTCGCAGACCGTCGACGAGATGCTGGGCGGGACGGCGCCCTGGAGCGGCCAGCCGGAGCTCCGTGAGGTCGATGACCTCGATGGCGGCCCGTCGTACCCGGTGCTGATGGGTGAGTACGACACCGCGGCGGTGTGGGCGTCGGTACCGATCCGGGTCGGCCAACCGTTGGCGACACCGACCCCGCTGTTCACCAAGCTGGACCCCTCGGTCGTCGACGACGAGCTGGCCCGGATGGAGGCCGGGTGAGCTCGCTCGCCGCGGCGGCCGCGAGCGAGCCGCCCGGGAAGCGGGGAGCAGCACCGAGGGATGCGACGCCCCCGCCGATGCCCGAGCCGCTGGCAGTCCCGGTCGCTGACAGCCACTGTCACCTCGACATCATGGGTACCGACGTGCCTGAGCAGCTCGCGCTCGCCCGCTCGGTCGGCATCGACACGGTCATGCAGATCGGCGTCGACGTGCCGTCATCGCGGCTGTCGGCCGAGCTGGCGGCCGCCCACGACGCGGTGTGGGCGGCGGTGGCGCTGCACCCGAACGAGGCCGGCCGGGGCGCTGCAACGGCCGCCGCGCTGGCTGAGATCGCCGCACTGGCGACCCTCCCGCAGGTCAAGGCGGTGGGGGAGACCGGGTTGGACCACTTCCGCACCGGGCCGGAGGGGCACCGGCTGCAGGAGGAGTCGTTCCGCGCCCACATCCAGATCGCCAGGCAATCCGGCACGACCCTGGTTATCCACGACCGGGATGCCCACGACGAGGTGCTGCGGGTGCTGCTCGACGAGGGCGCGCCGGAGCGGGTCGTGTTCCACTGCTTCTCAGGCGATCTGGCCATGGCCCGGGTCTGCGCTGAGCACGGCTTCTACCTGTCCTTCGCCGGCCCGGTGACCTTCAAGCCCAACGACGCGCTGCGGGAGGCTGCCGCACTGTGCCCCGCCGACCGGTTGCTGGTCGAGACCGACGCACCGTTCCTGACGCCGATGCCGTTCCGGGGGCGGCCCAACGCGCCGTACCTGGTTCCGCTGACGGTCCGCTCGCTGGCTGGCACGCGGGGTGCGGACCTCGATGAGCTCTGCGGCGCGATCGCCGCGAACGGTCGGGCCGCCTTCGCGCTCTGATGGCGGCGCGAGCGAGCCCTTGTGCTGGATCGCACCGCGACCCGCCGGGCGCGTTGCGGCGCGATCCAGCACAAGCGGGGGCCCCACCGTCGCTGCAGCGCCCGGGGTGAGAGGGCTCTCACATCCAGCCCGGCCCAGGCCCGCTGACCTGCACGTTCAGGGCCTGGCCCCGGCTCGGCGTACGCACGATCGCCGGCCGAGGTTTGGCAAGCCCGGCGTCCGCCGTTACGTTCTCGTGATAGTCGCCGGGGTCGGGGAAGTCCTCAGCGGCGGGACGCGCGCCGGACTGCGGCGCTGCTGCTGCCCGTCTGCCTGTCGTCCCCGTGCCCGGACAGCTCGACCCACGGAGATCTGTGAGCATCCGCACGCGCCCAGCCACCTTGGTTCTGCAGGGGCTGACCCTGGCCGCCCTCGTCGGTGGTGCGTCCGCCTGGTCGATGACCGGCAAGACCGTCGCGCTCTCGGTCGATGGCGCCACCCGCGCCGTGGCGACGCACGGGAGCACCGTTCGCGACGTGCTCGACGCCGCCCATGTCACGGTCGGCAGCCACGACCTGCTCGCCCCGGCGGCGGGCACGCAGGTGCAGGACGGCGCCAAGGTGGTGCTGCGCCGGGGCCGCGAGGTGACGGTCGCGGTCGACGGCGTCCCGCGCACCGTATGGGTCACGGCCACCTCGGTCGCCGAGGCCCTCGACCAGATCGGGGTGCGTGCGCAGGGCGCGGCAGTCTCGGCGGACCGCTCGCGCGCCATCCCGCTGCGCGGCTTCTCGCTGGACGTCCGGCTGCCCAAGCACGTGCAGGTGCTGTTCGCCGGCAAGGTTCGCGACACCACCTCCACCGACCGGACCGTCGGCGAGGTGCTGCGCCGCGTCAACATCCACCTCACGGCCGGGGACCGCACCAACGTGCCGACCACGACCGCTGTCCATGACGGTCAGGTCATCTCGGTCACCAGGGTCGCCGGCCGCCGGGTCAGCGAGGACATCCAGCTCGCGTTCCGCACCGAGGAGCACCCGGACAGCTCGATCTTCACCGGTCAGACGCGCATCGCCGAGCCGGGCAGCGTCGGCATCGTGCACAACAGCTACCTGCTGACCTACACCAACGGCCGGCTGACCGGTCGGCGCCTGGAGTCCTCCCGGCGCACCGCGAGCCCGCGTGCCCGCATCATCGGCGTCGGCACCAAGCGCCCACCCGCGCCGGTCGTCGTTGCCGCCCCGCCGACTGCTCCGGCGCGGACCAGCAGTGCGGCCGCCACCGGGAGCTCGGGCGGGCTCAATTGGGGCGCGCTCGCCAACTGCGAGTCCGGCGGTGACCCGCGCTCGGTCTCCGGCAGCGGCAGCTTCCGCGGGCTCTACCAGTTCAGCATCGGCACCTGGCAGTCGGTCGGCGGCAGTGGCGACCCGATCAACGCCTCCGCCGGTGAGCAGACCCACCGGGCCGAGTTGCTGTACCAGCGTGAGGGCCGGTCCCCCTGGCCGGTCTGCGGCAGGTATCTCTGAGCCTGCTCTCGGCGAGCGAGGTCCGGGCGCTCGCGACCGGTCTTGGGCTGCGGCCGACCAAGGGCCTCGGGCAGAACTTCGTCATCGACCCCAACACCGTCCGGCGCCTGGTGCGCACGGCCGGCGTCGGATCCGAGGACGTCGTGGTCGAGGTCGGGCCTGGCCTGGGTTCCTTGACGCTCGGCCTGCTGGAGGTCGCGGCGCGGGTCGTGGCCGTCGAGATCGACCCTCTGCTGGCCGGACAGCTGCCGCAGACCGTGCTTGCCCGCGCCCCGGCGTACGCCGGTCGGCTCGAGGTCGTGCTGCAGGACGCGCTGACGCTGACCGGCGTCCCCGGGCCGCCGCCGACGGCATTGGTGGCCAACCTCCCCTACAACGTCGCGGTGCCCGTCCTGCTGCGGCTGCTCGAGCAGCTGCCGAGCCTGCGCAGCGGGCTCGTCATGGTGCAGGCCGAGGTGGCCGACCGGCTCGCCGCGCCGCCGGGCAGCAGGACGTACGGCGTACCGAGCGTCAAGGCGGCGTGGTATGCCGAGGTCAGGCGGGCCGGGGCGATCGGCCGGACGGTGTTCTGGCCGGCGCCGAACGTCGACAGCGGCCTGGTGGCGTTCACCCGCCGGCCGCCCCCCGCCGGGTCGAGGCAGGCGACCTTTGCGGTGGTCGATGCGGCCTTCGCGCAGCGCCGCAAGACGCTGCGGGCGGCGCTGGCCGGCTGGGCGGGGGGCCCGGAGGTGGCGGAGCGCCGGCTGCGGGCCGCCGGCCTCGACCCGGGCGCCCGGGGCGAGACGCTGCACGTCGATGACTTCGCCCGGCTCGCCGGTACCGCCCCGTAGGCTGGGGCCCCGTCTGCACCTGTTCGAAGGAGCTCGTCCTGCCCAGCCGTCCGGCCCCGGCCGACTCCATCACGGTGCGGGCCCCCGCAAAGATCAACCTGCACCTGTCTGTCGGCGCGCTGCGACGCGACGGCTTCCACGACCTCAGCACCGTGTTTCACGCCGTCGGGCTGTACGACGAGCTCACGGTGCGCCGGGCCGACGCAATGATCATCCGGGTGGTCGGCGAGGGGGCCGAGCAGGTACCGATCGACGGCACCAACCTCGCGGCCCGCGCGGCCGGCCTGCTCGCCGAACGCACGGGCAACGACCCGGCTGTCGAGATCGCGACCAGCAAAGGGATTCCGGTGGCTGGTGGCTGCGCCGGCGGCTCGGCCGACGCGGCGGCCGCACTGGTCGCGTGCGCTGCCCTGTGGGGCACCGACCTGTCGGCCGAGGGGCTTGCCGAGCTCGCCGCCGAGCTGGGCAGCGACGTGCCGTTCGCGCTGCACGGCGGCACCGCGCTCGGTACCGGGCGCGGCGAGCGGCTGACCCAGGTGCTCGGCGGCGGCAGCTACTCCTGGGTGCTCGCCCTTGCCGACGGCGGGTTGCCCACCCCGGCGGTCTACGACCGGCTCGACCAGCAACGCGCTCTCGGACCGGTATCGGTGGCCGGGGACGCCTCAGCGGTCCTCACCGCACTGCGCCGCGGCACCCCCGAGGCGCTCGGCCGGGTGTTGTCCAACGACCTGCAACCCGCCGCGATCGCGTTGAAACCCGCGCTCCGGCGGCTCCTGGACAGCGGCGACGACCTCGGTGCGCTCGGCGGCCTCGTCTCCGGCTCCGGACCGACGGTGGCCTTCCTCGCCCGCGACGAAGGCCATGCCATCGCACTGGCCGCTGCCCTGGCCGGCCATGGCGTCTGCCGTTCGGTGCGTCACGTCAACGGTCCCGTGCCCGGCGCCCGGATCGTGAGGACCCCCTGATGGCCGTCAACCTGATCAACCTCGAGAACGTCACGACCGCGCACGGCTCCAAGCTGCTGCTCGACGGCGTCTCCCTCGGCGTCTCCGAAGGCGACCGGATCGGCGTCGTCGGGCGCAACGGCGGCGGGAAGACGACGCTGCTCAAGACGCTCGTCAAAGCCGAGGAGCCGCACACCGGGCGGGTCACCCATGCCGGTGGGCTGCGGATCGGTGTGCTGACGCAGGATGTCCGGATCGACCCGGCGCTGACCGCCCATCAAGCCGTGCTCGGTGACGCGGCCGAGCACACCTGGGCCGGTGACGCGCGGGTCCGCGAGGTGCTCGACGGGCTGGGCCTGCACACCGTCGGGCTCGACAGCACGGTCGAGACGATGTCCGGTGGTGAGCGTCGCCGGGTCGCGCTCGCCGCGCTGCTCGTCCAGGAATGGGACCTGCTGGTGCTCGACGGGCCGACCAACCACCTCGACGTGGAGGGTGTGGCCTGGCTCGCCGCCCATCTCAAGGGCCGCAGCCCGCAGCAGGCGCACCTGGTCGTCACGCACGACCGGTGGTTCCTCGACGAGGTCAACGAAGCGACCTGGGAGGTCCACGACGGGCAGGTCGACGCCTACGACGGCGGCTACTCCTCCTACGTCCTGGCCCGGGCCGAACGCGACCGGATGGCCGGCGCCACCGAACAACGCCGGCTGAACCTCGTCCGCAAAGAGCTCGCTTGGCTGCGCCGTGGCCCGCCCGCCCGCACGTCCAAGCCCCGCTTCCGGATCGACGCGGCCAACGCGCTGATCGCCGACGAGCCGCCCGCCCGCGACGACATCGCCCTGCAGCGCTTCGCCACCGCCCGGCTCGGCAAGACGGTCTACGACTTGGAGGACATCTCCCTGTCGTACGACGGGCGGGTGCTCTTCGACGACGTCACGTGGCGGGTCGGTCCAGGTGACCGGGTCGGCATCGTCGGGGTGAACGGTGCCGGCAAGTCGACGCTGCTCAAGATGCTCGTCGGCCAGGTGCACCCGTCGGCCGGGCAGGTCAAGGTCGGCCAGACCGTGAAGGTGGCCTATCTGTCGCAGGAGGTCGCCGAGCTCGACCCGGCCCTGCGCGTGCTCGAGGCGGTCGAGCAGATCTCCCGCCAGGTCGACATCGGCGGCGGCAAGACGATCTCGGCGTCATCCCTGTGCGACCGGTTCGGTTTCACCGGCAACGCGCAATGGACCCGGGTCGGCGACCTGTCCGGTGGCGAGCGTCGCCGCCTGCAGGTGCTCCGCTTACTGATGGGCGAGCCCAACGTGCTCCTTCTGGACGAGCCGACCAACGACCTCGACATCGACACCCTGAATGCCCTCGAGGACGTGCTCGACGGCTGGCCCGGCACGCTGATCGTGGTCAGCCACGATCGGTACTTCCTCGAGCGGGTCACGACGGTCACGAGCTCGCTGATGGGCGATGGTTCGGTGGCGGCGCTGCCCGGCGGGGTCGAGGAGTATCTCGCCAAGCGGATCAAGCAGGCCCCGGCCGCAGCCCCGCAGAAGCAGCCCACCGGCGACTCGCGGGCGGCGAAGAAGGAGCTGCAGCGGCTCGAGCGTGAGCTAGCCAAGCTGGACCGACGCGAAGGCGAGCTGCTGGCCCAGATCGCCGAGCAAGCAGCCGATTACACCGCGGTGGCGGCGCTCGACACCGAACTGCGGTCGGTGCGGGAGCAGAAGGAGTCGACCGAGCACACCTGGCTCGAGCTCAGCGACTTCTGAGCCGTTGCGGTCGCGTCGTCGGGTCGATCCGGTCGGAGATCGGGTGCTGGCGACCAGCGGTCCCGTGATCGTTGTGCGTGCTGGGGTGGTTCTGAGCCTGCCGGATGCGCAAAGGTCAACATGACGGCGGGCTGGCGCCCGCTCCGCTCCGCGAGCTCAGTGGATGATCGGCGCGGTGAGCTTCGGTTTGGGCTCCAGATGGGACAGGCCGTTCCAGGCCAGGTTGACCAGGTGGGCGGCCACCTCGTCTCGCTTGGGTTTGCGGTGATCGAGCCACCACTGGCCGGTCAGGGCGACCATGCCGACTAGGGCCTGGGAGTAGAGCGCGGCCAGCTTGGTCTCGAAGCCCAGCCGCTTGAACTCTCCGCCGAGGATGTGCTCGACCTGACTGGCGATATCGCTGATGATCGTGGCGAAGCCGCCGCTGCGCTCGAGGCCAACCGGCGATTCGCGGACGAGGATCCGGAAGCCGTCGGCCTGATCCTCGATGTAGGTGAGCAGGGCGAGCGTCGCCTGCTCGAGCAGCAGCCGTGGCTTGTCGCCGGTCAGCGCGGCCGTGAAGGTGTCGAGCAGCCGCTGCACCTCCCGGTCGACGACGACCGCGTAGAGCCCTTCCTTGCCGCCGAAATGTTCGTAGACCACCGGCTTGGAGACCCCGGCCCGGGAGGCGATCTCCTCGACCGATGTCCCGTCGTACCCCCGTTCGGCGAACAGGGTGCGGCCGACGTCAAGCAACTGTTCCCGCCGCTGCTTGCCGGTCATGCGGACTCTCGCTGATCGTTCTTCGTCGGCCACGCAGGCAAGGCTAGGCGGCGGTGGCCCGCCTGGCGTCGAGTCGCTCGGCCTTCGGCCACCTGACGTCGTGCGCCCAGCCGAGCCGCTCGAACGCGCGGATGGTCACCGCGCTGCTGTCGATCTGGCCCCGGTCGACGCCGTGCCGGGCGCAGGTCGGGTCGGCGTGGTGCAGGTTGTGCCAGCTCTCCCCGCCGGAGATCGCGGCCAGCCACCAGACGTTGACGGCCCGGTCGCGGGTGACGAACGGCCGGTTGCCCCAGGTGTGGCAGATCGAGTTGATCGACCAGGTGATGTGGTGCAGGACGCCGATCCGGATCACCGACGCCCAGAAGAAGGCGGTGAGGGCGCCGGCCCAGCTCATGCTGATCAGCCCACCGAGCAGCGGCGGCGTGAGCAGCGACAGGACCACCAGCACTGGGAACGCCTTCGCCACGCGGGCGACGTCGCGGTCGGCGAGCAGGTCTGGGGCGAACCGCTGCTGATCGGTCTGCTCGACATCGAACAACCAGCCGACATGGGCGTGGAACAGCCCCTTGCACAGCGAGCGGACGTCGTTGCCGTAGCGCCAGGGGGAGTGCGGGTCGCCCTCGGCGTCGCTGTAGGCGTGGTGCCGGCGGTGGTCGGCGACCCAGCGGGTGACCGGCCCCTCGATGGCCATGCTGCCGGCGATGGCGAGCGCGATCCGCAGCGGCCGCTTGGCCTTGAAGGACCCGTGCGTGAAGTAGCGGTGGAAACCAACCGTGATGCCGTGCAAGGTGATCGCGTAGAACACCGTCGCCAGCAGGACGTCGGTCAGCGACAGCCCTTGTCCCCAGACGACGAACCCCGCAGCAGCCACGGCGAGCAGCGGCACGATGATGAAGACAGCCAGCGCGAACTGCTCCCAGCGCGCCTTTGCCTCGGTCGTCGGGACCAGCTGCAGCGGCCGGCTGTCGTCCCCGGCGTACGCGATGGTCGTCGCGGGTGCGTCGAACAGCTCCGGCGTCGCAGTCATGTTCGGGACCGTAACCTACGCAGCCGTAGCCCGGCACCTGCTCGTAGGTAAACAATCCCTGTCCACCGACGAGGCTTGAGGTGGACCCGTTGATCCGGTCGTACGACGGAAGTGGCGGCCCGGACCGGGTCGGCGCACCGCGCAGGGGTGCACGGAGCGGACCCGGCGAACGGTGCCGACGGTTGCTCGGCCCGGCTGTGCCGGTGGCAGACTTGGCCGGTCTCGCCCCGCGAGGTCACACCTTCCGCCTTGGTGTAACGGCAACACAGGACCCTTTGGTGGTCTCAGTTCCAGGTTCGAATCCTGGGGGCGGAGCAGTCCGGGCGGGTCCTGCGGGGCCGGTAGACTCACGGAGCCGGGTTCTCCGGTGAGCACCCATTGCGAGGAGTCTGCGCCGTGACGTCCGCGTCCCCCGGTGGCGTGGCGGCCGTGATTGTCCTGGCCGCCGGTGAAGGAACCCGGATGCGCAGCGCCACCCCCAAGGTGCTGCACGAGCTCGGTGGGCGTTCGATGATCGAGCACGTCACCTCGGTTGCCGCCGGTCTGGACCCCGACCATCTGCTCGTCGTCGTGGGGCACGCCCGCGAGCAGGTCGCCGCCGCCCTCCCCGCGGGGGCCCGCGCCATCGTGCAGGACAAGCAACTCGGCACCGGCCACGCCGTCCGTGTCGCGCTCGAGTCCGTCGCACACCTCGAGGGCACCGTCATCGTGCTGCCGGGCGATGCTCCGCTGCTCACCGCCGAGACGCTGCGTCAGCTGGTCGAGGCGCACGAGCGGGCCGCCGCGGCGACGACGCTGTTGACCGCGCGGGTGGTGGACCCCACCGGCTACGGCCGGGTGGTCCGCGACGCGGCGGGCGAGGTCATCCGCATCGTGGAGCACATGGACGCCGACGCGGCGACGCTGGCCGTCGACGAGGTCGCCACCAGCGTTTACGCCTTCGCCGCCGGGCCGCTGCGGGAGGCGCTGGACCGGCTCGGCACCGACAACGCGCAGGGCGAGCTCTATCTCACCGACGTGGTCGAGCTGCATCGCGATGCTGGGCTCGCCGTCGGCGCGCAGGTGGCGGGTGACGCCGACGAGACCCGCGGGGTCAACGACCGGGCCCAGCTCGCCGAGCTCGCCCGCCTCCTGCGTGACCGCACCGTCCTGGCCCACCAACGCGCCGGTGTCGCCTTCCTCGATCCGCAGACCGCCTGGGTCGACGTCGAGGTGCTGCTCGAGCCCGACGTGACCATCGCCCAGGGCGTGCAACTGCACGGCCGGACCGTCGTACGCCGGGGCGCGGTCGTCGGTCCGGACACCACGCTGATCGACTGCGAGGTGGGGGAGGATGCGAGTGTGGTCCGCAGCCACTGCAGCGGAGCGGTCATCGGGCCGGCGGCGACGGTCGGGCCGTTCACCTATCTGCGGCCAGGGGCGGTGCTCGGGCGCGGCGCCAAGACCGGCGCCTATGTCGAGGTCAAGGCCAGCACGATCGGCGACGGGAGCAAGGTGCCGCACCTGGCGTATGTCGGCGACGCGACCGTGGGGGCCCGCAGCAACATCGGCGCCGGCACGATCGTCGTCAACTACGACGGTCGGCACAAGCACCGGACGAGCGTCGGGGACGATGTCCGGATCGGCAGCAACAACGTGCTCGTGGCGCCCGTCACGGTGCACGACGGCGCCTACACCGCCGCCGGCTCGGCGATTACCGAGGACGTGCCGGCCGGTGCGCTCGGCATCGGCCGGGCCAAGCAGCGCATCATCGAGGGCTGGGTCGCCAGACGGCGCCCGCCGCACCAGGGGAGCAGCGGATGAGTGGCCTTGAGATCCAGAGCCGCAAGAACCTCATGCTGTTCACCGGTCGGGCCGCCCCCGAGCTGGCTGCGGAGGTCGGTGTCGACCTCGGGGTCGAACCCGTCCCGACCTCGGCGTACGACTTTGCCAACGGCGAGATCTTCGTGCGCTTCGAGGAGTCGGTCCGCGGCTGCGACGCGTTCGTCATGCAGAGCCACGCAGCCCCCATCAACACCTGGGTGATGGAGCAGCTGCTGATGGTCGACGCCCTCAAGCGCGCCAGTGCCAAGCGGATCACCGTGGTCATGCCGTTCTACCCCTATGCGCGCCAGGACAAAAAGCACCGCGGGCGCGAGCCGATCAGCGCCCGGCTGATCGCCGACCTGTTCAAGACCGCCGGCGCCGACCGGCTGATGAGCGTCGACCTGCACACCGCCCAGATCCAGGGCTTCTTCGACGGCCCGGTCGACCACCTGTTCGCGCTGCCGCTGCTGGCCGACTACGTCGCGAGACGCTACGACACCTCGATGATGACCGTCGTGTCGCCGGACTCCGGCCGGGTGCGGGTCGCTGAGCGTTGGGCCGACCGGCTCGGCGCCATCCCGATCGCGTTCATCCATAAGTCCCGCGATCCGCTGGTGCCGAACCAGGTGGTCGCCAACCGGGTCGTCGGCGATGTGAAGGGCCGCGTCTGCGTCATCGTCGACGACATGATCGACACCGGCAGCACGATCACCAAGGCTGCCGACGTGCTGTACGACGCCGGCGCGACCGACGTGATCATCGCGGCGACCCACGGGGTGCTCTCGGGGCCGGCCATCGACCGGCTCAAGAACAGCCGGGTCTCGGAGACCATCATCACCAACACCCTGCCGGTCAGCGACGAGCAGCGCTTCGACAAGCTCACTGTGCTCTCGATCGCGCCGCTGCTGGCCCGGGCGATCAGCGAGGTCTTCGAGGACGGGTCGGTGACCTCGCTGTTCGACGGAGCGGCCTGATCCGTCGGCTAGACTCGACCTCCGCGCCTGAGCGCCACCAGCTGTGATCCACCCCAAGCACTGCATCGAGGAGTCCCGTCGTGTCCGAGGTCCGCATCGCCGCCGAGTCGCGCACCGAGTTCGGCAAGGGCCCGGCCCGCCGGACGCGCCGCGCCGGCAAGGTGCCCGCCGTGCTCTACGGGCACGGTGACAAGCCTCGCCACCTGTCGCTGCCCGGCCACGAGTTGATGCTCGCGCTCAAGCACGACAGCAACGTGCTCCTCACCCTGCAGACCGAGGACGGTGACCAGTTGGCGCTGCCCAAGGTGATCGTTCGCGATCCGATCAAGGGCCATCTCGAGCACGTCGACTTCGTGGCCGTGCGACGTGGCGAGAAGGTCACCGTCGAGATCCCGATCACCCTCATCGGCGAGGCCGACCCGGACACCCTGGTCGACCAGCAGACGATGACCTTGACCGTCGAGGCCGACGCCACCCAGCTGCCCGACCACGTCGAGATCAGCATCAAGGGCCTGCGCGCCGGCAAGCACCTGTCGGCCAAGCACATCACCTTGCCGGCCGGCACGACCCTGGCCCAGGACCCTGAGCACGTCATCGTCCAGGGCCTCGGCGTCATCTCCGAGGAGCAACTCGAGGCCGAGCTCGACGCGGCCGCCGCGGAGCTCGCACCCGACGAGCCGCAGGCCGAGGGCGACACCCCCGAGACCGAGGGCAGCGAGTCCGATAAGGCCGGCGACGGCGACGACGTACCCGCCGCCGAGGCCTAGCCGGCCCAGCATCCCGAGGAGGGTTGCCGATGCCGGACGAGTGCTGGCTCCTCGTCGGGCTGGGCAACCCCGGCCCGTCGTACGCCGGGAATCGGCACAACGCGGGCTTTCTCGTGCTCGATCTGCTCGCCGACCGGATGGACAGCCGCTTCAAGGCGCACCGCGGTCGGGCTGACGTGGTCGAGGGGCGGTTGGCCGGCCGGCGGGTCGTGCTGACCAAGCCCAAGTCCTACATGAACGAATCCGGCGGGCCGGTGGCGAGCCTACGGGGCTTTTTCAAGGTTCCCGTCGAGCGGATCATCGTGGTGCACGACGAGCTCGACCTGCCGTTCGGCGGCCTGCGCCTCAAACGGGGCGGTGGCGACGGCGGGCACAACGGGTTGAAGTCACTCAGCACCGCGCTGGGCAGCAAGGACTACCTGCGGGTGCGCTTCGGGATCGGCCGTCCGCCTGGCCGGCAGGACCCGGCCGACTACGTCTTGAAGGACTTCTCAACCACCGAGCGGCGCGAGTTGCCCTTCCTCGTCGATCGCACCGCCGACGCAGCCGAGGCGCTCGTGGTTCAGCATCTGGAGCAGGCGCAAAATGCCTTCCACGCGCCCGAATCGGGTTAGAGACGGACCCAGGAGGTCTGCCACCGACGGCTCACCGGCGAATCGATGGAGTCGACCAACAAGCTGACCAGCCCGGACTGCACCCCAGCCACCACTGCTGTTGCCTGATCGTCGGCCAGACCGTGCAGCGGCTCGCCGCCGTGCCGCACCTCGACGGACAGACTGTCTCCAGGGGTGCTGTGCAACTCCAGGGTGAGCAGATCGCCCTCGCCCCGCACCGCAACCTCCAAGCCCCAGTGGTCGTCCCCGAAGCGCAGCCGCCGAACGTCGCTGCGGTCGCTGAATCTCCGGTCACCGTCGATCAGCGAGTCGTAGACCAGGTCGGCGATGCGGGTGCCGGGGGCCCGGCCGTTGAACGCGTCGCGGGCGGCCTGCACCACGTCCACGGGAACGGCGAGGATGTCGACCTCCTGCGCTGGCTTCGGCGTTGGCTTGGGGAACGAGGCGCGTGCAGCCGCCTCGGATGGTCGGGTCACCAGGGCTCCTCGCGCAGGCCGTGCTCCGCTGCTGCGCGAAAGGCTAGAGGCCGAACCGGCTGCCCGCTCGTCGGGCGCCCCGCCGAGTGTCCGAGCGCGACCACCGGCCGTGTGCTGAGCATCGCGTCGCACCTCCCGGAGCTGTCCCCACGTAACAGGAGCGGGGCTGGGTGGCCGGTGATACGTCGGCGGACGACTCAGTGTGCGCGAACGGCGGACCGGGGCGCTGGGATCTCGCTGTATCGACGACCGGCACCCGCGGCGTGGGCGCGGGTTTCGCGCTCGACGGTCTGCAGGAGCACCTGCTCGACCTGCGACCCGAGGTGCGGGTCGCTTTCGAGGAGCTCAAGGACCCGCAGCCAGCCGAGCTGGCAGACGACCCGACCAACGTCCGCGGGCAGCCCGGCGTCGCGGGCGGCCCGCCAGACCACCACGGCGTACTGCTCGACGAGCGCGGCCCAGGCGGCCGTGTCGCCGGCGGCCGCGGCCGCGGTCAGCAGCTCGTCCGGCTGCAGCAGGGACGAGTCGGGGCAGCGTCGTGGACCGACGATCGTTGGCGCGGTCGAGCTCACAGCTGCCTCCTCGCGGGCCGACGGGGGTCGGCGCCGCTCTGCAGACACTCTGGCCCCGTCGCACCCCGTGGCGACATGATTAGAAAGGGTGAGGTCGGGGTGAACAACAGACGAACAGGCGGGCAAATGTCGGCTTCCTCCCGCGACTCAGGGTCCGGCGTCGGCGGCCGACATTCCCTTGGCCTCCAGCACCTGCTGGAGTCGCCGAAGGCACCGTCCCCGGGTCGGACCCAGACTGCCGATCGGCATGCCGAGCGCGGCCGAGATGTCCTCGTACGACGGGACAGGGTCGAGCATCAGCAGCCGCAGCAGTTGGCTGCAGCGCTGCGGAAGCTCGGCCAGCGCTTCCTGTACGGCGGCGTCTCGCTCGGAGCCGAGCAGGCCGACGTCCAGACCCGGCAGCCGCTCGTCGGCCAGATCGAGCCGTTCGGATTCGCCGACGAGGACGTATTTCTTGGATCGGGCGATCACGCGCAGGCACTCACGCCGGGCGGTGGTGGCGAGCCACGCGCCGACATGGGCGGGCGTCGTGATCCGATCGATGTTCTCGACCAGCCGCAGCCAGGTTGTCTGCGCGACGTCGGAGGCGTCCGTCGGACCAAGCCGGTGATCTCTGGTGATGGTCCACACCAGCCCCACGTAGGCCGCGACGAGCTCGTTCCAGGCGCCGCGGTCGCCCGCTGCGGCGGCGAGCACCAGCTCCTCGGCACGCTCCGGGGCGAGGCTCATGTCCGCGGATGCTAGGGCCCGGCTGCGGCAATCCCTGCGCCTGCGGTGTCGTGAGGGGTGTGTTCGCCGCGGAGAGCCTCCCCGGACGGCGGGGCGGGCAGCTGCCGGCGGGCCACCGCCTCGTCCAGGTCGATGTTGAACCGGGCCAGCAGCCTGACCAGTTCGGCGCAGTCATCCTCCGGCCAGCCGGCCAGCGCCTCACGCAGCACCGAGGCGCGTAACGCCCGGGTCTCGAGCAGGGCCTGCCGGCCCGTCCGGGTCGGGCTGACGAGGGCCGCGCGCGCATCGGCCGGGTCGGCCTGGCGCTGCACGAAGCCGGCGTCCTCAAGGGCCCGCAGCTGCCGGCTCACGACCGACAGGTCGACCTCGAGCAGGGCGGCGAGCAGCGTCGGCCGCATCGGACCGTCGTCCACCAGCCGCCACAGGGTCATGTACGCCGGTCGGTCGAGCACGGTGTGCTCACTTGGCCCGTGCAACTGGACGGGGCGCGAGATGCGCCGGGCCAGCTGCGACAGCTGCTGTTCGAGGTCGGCGGCGCGCACCCGACCACGGTAGGCCGAGCGGCACCGGGCCTGTCTCGACGTACGCTGGAGGGGCAGGTGCGAGGCGCCCGATCGACGGGGTGCTCGTGCTGCCCACGTCAGCGGAAGGCCATCACTGTTGTCCCTTACCGGACTGCTCGACGTCGTGCTCGGCGACCCGTCCCTCGCCAGGGCGGTCGAGACGGTCTCCGGCACCATCGACCTCACGGCTCCGGCGGGGATGCGGCCGTTCGTGGTCGCCGCGCTGACCGCCCGGGCCGGCCGCACCGTGCTCGCGGTGACGGCGACCGGGCGCGAGGCCGAGGATCTCGTCGCGGCGCTGTCGAGTCTGCATGACGCGGACCGGGTGGCCCTCTATCCGAGTTGGGAGACGCTGCCGCACGAGCGGCTGAGCCCGCGGGCCGACACCGTTGGGCGGCGACTTGCGGTGTTGCGCCGGTTGGCCCACCCGAGCGCCGACGACCCGGCGACCGGGCCGATCGACATCGTCGTCGCGCCGGTGCGGAGTCTGCTGCAACCGCAGGTCAAGGGACTCGGCGAGCTGGAGCCGGTGCAGCTGCGGCCGGGTCAGGACGCCTCGCTCGACGATGTGGTCCGCCGCCTGGTCGACATCTCCTACCTGCGGGTCGAACTCGTCGAGAAGAGAGGCGAGTTCGCCGTACGCGGCGGCATCCTGGATGTGTTCCCGCCGACCGAGGAACACCCGCTGCGGGTCGAGTTCTGGGGCGACACGGTCGAGGAGGTCCGGTCGTTCAAGGTCAGCGACCAGCGCAGCCTCGGCACGGTCGAGCACGGCCTGTGGGCGCCGCCGTGCCGGGAGCTGCTCCTGACCCCTGAGGTTCGGGCCCGGGCAAGGGAGCTCGTCACCAGCCACCCCGAGCTGGCCGAGATCTGCGATCGGATTGCCGACGGCACCCCGGTCGAGGGGATGGAGGCGCTCGCACCGGTGCTCGTCGACGACCTGCAGCTCCTGGTCGACGAGATGCCAGAAGGCACGGTCGTTGTCGTCTGCGATCCGGAGCGGGTGCGGACTCGTGCGCATGACCTCGTCCGCACCAGCCAGGAGTTCCTCGAGGCCTCGTGGTCGACCGCGGCAACTGGTGGCCAGGCTCCGGTGGACCTCGGTGCGGCTGCCTACAAGAGTCTCGTCGAGGTCCGGGAGCATGCTGCGGCGAGCGGGCTGCCCTGGTGGAGCGTGACCCCGTTCACCTCCGACGCCGAGCTGGAGGACAACACCCTCGTCCTCGCCACCCGGCAGCCGACCGCCTATCGGGGCGAGACCGAGCGGGCGCTCGAGGATGTCCGGCGATGGTGCACCGATGGTTGGCGGGTGGTGCTCACCACCGAGGGGCACGGGCCCGCGCAGCGTCTCGTCGAGGTGCTGCGGGCCGCCGACATCGCGGCGCGGCTCGACGAGAACCTCGATGGGGCAGTTGATCCCGGTGTGGTGCACGTCTCGACGGGATGCCTGGAAACCGGCTTTACGAGTGAGCTGCTCAAGACCGCCGTGCTCACCGAAGCCGATCTCACCGGTACCAGGGGGGCAGGCTCCAAGGACATCAGCAAACGGATGCCGAGCAAGCGGCGCAACGTCGTGGATCCGCTGCAGCTCAGGGCCGGCGACCCCGTCGTCCACGAGCAGCACGGCGTCGGACGCTACGTCGAGATGGTGCAGCGGACCGTGGCCGGAGCGACCCGCGAGTATCTGATCCTCGAGTACGCCAAGGGCGACAAGCTGTTCGTGCCAACTGATCAGCTCGAACTGGTCACTCGGTACGTCGGCGGCGAGGCCCCTTCGATGGACCGGCTCGGCGGCGGCGACTGGGCCAAGCGCAAGGGGCGGGCCAAGAAAGCGGTCAAGGAGATCGCGGCGGGGCTCATCCAGCTCTACAGCGCCCGGATGGCGAGCCCCGGTCATGCCTTCGGTCCGGACACCCCCTGGCAGCGCGAACTCGAGGACGCCTTTCCGTACGTCGAGACGCCGGACCAGCTCGAGGCCATCGGCGAGGTCAAGGCCGACATGGAGAAGTCCTCGCCGATGGATCGCGTCATCATGGGCGACGTCGGCTACGGCAAGACCGAGATCGCCGTACGCGCGGCGTTCAAGGCAGTCCAGGACGGCAAGCAGGTCGTCATCCTCGTGCCGACGACCCTGCTGGTGCAGCAGCACTACAACACCTTCCGGGACCGCTTCGCGCAATTTCCTGTCATGGTGCGGGCCAGCAGCCGCTTCAACTCCGACAAGGAGCAGCGGGAGGTCCTCGCCGGCATCACCGACGGGAGCATCGACGTCGTGATCGGCACCCACCGGCTGCTCTCGACGTCGGTGAAGTTCAAAGACCTCGGGTTGGTGATCGTCGACGAGGAACAGCGTTTCGGCGTGGAGCACAAGGAGTTCCTCAAGCAGATGCGCACCGCGGTGGACGTCTTGACGATGTCGGCGACGCCCATCCCGCGGACCCTGGAGATGAGCCTGACGGGCATCCGCGAGATGTCGACCATCCTGACCCCACCGGAGGAACGGCACCCGGTGTTGACCTTTGTCGGGCCCTACGACGAGAAGCAGATCGCTGCCGCGATCAGGCGGGAACTCCTGCGGGAGGGCCAGATCTTCTTCCTGCACAACCGGGTCGAGTCGATCGACCGGGTCGCCAAGCGGCTTGGCGAGTTGGTGCCCGAGGCGCGCATCGCCACCGGTCACGGCCAGATGAACGAGGAGACCCTCGAGCAGGTCATGGTCGGCTTCTGGGAGAAGCATTTCGATGTGCTGGTCTGCACCACGATCGTCGAGAGCGGGCTCGACATCCCCAACGCCAACACGCTGATCGTGGATCGGGCCGACAAGTTCGGGCTCTCCCAGCTGCACCAGATCCGGGGCCGAGTCGGTCGTGGTCGTGAGCGTGCGTATGCCTACTTCACCTACCAGCCAGACAAACCGCTGACCGAGCTCGCGCTCGACCGGCTGTCGACGATCGCCCAGAACACCGAGATCGGCGCCGGTATGGCGGTCGCCATGAAGGACCTCGAGATCCGTGGCGCCGGTAACCTGCTCGGTGGCGAGCAGAGCGGGCACATCGCGAGCGTCGGATTCGACCTGTACATGCGCCTGGTCGGCGAAGCGGTCGGGGACTTCAAGCGGCTCGGCACGATGCCGGGTGAGGCCGAGCAGGACGCGTCCCCCGAGGCCAAGGTGGACCTGCCGATCGATGCGCACCTGCCGCACGACTACGTGCCAGGGGAGCGGCTGCGGCTGGCCGCCTATCGACAGTTCGCGGCTGCCGGTGATGAGCCGGCCCTCGACGCGGTGCGCGAGGAGCTCGTCGACAGGTATGGCCCGCTCCCCACCCCCGTCGAGAACCTGCTCGCGGTCGCCCGCTTCCGGCTGCTCGCCCGGCGATACGGGCTGACCGAGGTCGCCCTGATGGGCAGTCAGGTGCGGTTCGCGCCGCTGCGGCTGCGCGAGTCGCAGGTGTTGCGGCTACAGCGCCTCTACCCCCGGTCGGTGGTCAAGCAGACGGTCGACACGGTCCTGGTGCCAAAACCCACGACGCAACGGATCGGTGGCCAGCCGCTGCGCGACATCGAACTGCTGGACTGGTGCACCGCCCTGCTCGACGGCGTGCTCGGCGAACCCGCCTTGGCGGCCTCGTGAGAACCTGTCTCCCAGCCCCGACCTCCCGAAGGGACACCCCTCGCCCAGTGACGCGCACCCCTCGACGCCTGCTCGTGGTCGCTGCCGCCGGCCTCGCACTCAGTGGTTGCGGCGCGACGACGATCCGCTCCGGCGCCGCGGCCGTGGTCGGGGACGACCGCATCACCACCGGCGCACTGGAGCGACTGGTTGCCCGCGGCCTCGTCGACCCGCAGGCCCGGCAGCAGGCCGGTTCCGACCGCTCGGGCTTCCAGCGTTCGGCGCTGAGCCGGCTGATCCAGCACGTGGTCCTGGTCAGCGCGGTGAGTAAGGCCGGGGTGAGCGTGACGCCCGCGCAGGTCGACGCGACCGCCGATCGCATCGCCACCCAACTCGGTGGCACCGACCAGCTCAAGGCCGCCGCCGGCAAGGCCGGCATCGCCCCCGTCGACCTGCGGCAGACCCTTGCCGACGTGACATTGCGCGACGCGCTCGGCGACCGACTCACCGCCGACGCGACCGTCCCTGAGGCGCAGCTGCGGCAGGCCTACGCGCAGGGGATCGCCCGCTACGACCAGGTGCATTCGGCGCACATCCTGGTCGCGTCCGCTGCCGCTGCCCAGACGCTGCTGACGACGGTGCGGGCCCATCCGGATCAGTTCGCGGCACTGGCTGCGCGTTTCTCGACCGATGCCGGCAGCAAGGACAGAGGCGGGGACCTGGGCTTCCAGGGTAGGGGCGTGTTCGAGAAGCCCTTTGAGACAGCCATCTTCACCGCCAAGCCCGGCAGTGTCGTCCTGGCGCACACCCGCTTCGGCTACCACGTCATCGAGGTGATCGAGCGGCGGACCACCACCTTCGAACAGGCCTCACCGGACCTACGCCGGGGTCTGCTGTCGCAGCAGCGTGCGGCTGCGGTTGGTGCCCTGCTGCAACGGACGGCTCGACAGCTCGGCGTCCGCGTCAACCCGCGCTTCGGGGAGTGGGACGACAAGACG
This sequence comes from Mycobacteriales bacterium, assembly GCA_046595615.1. Lineage (GTDB taxonomy): Bacteria > Actinomycetota > Actinomycetes > Mycobacteriales > SCTD01 > JAYSQK01. The sequence goes on from JBKJOO010000245.1 coordinate 22,372, forward strand.
CTCGACGTCGTCGCGACCAAGCTCGACCGGGCAAAGGACTTCACCAGGAGTGCCACGACCCCCGTGTCCCCGCTGCCCCAGCAACCGAGGCCGTGAGCCGGCTCGTCCTGGTCACCTCCCCGCCGCATCTGCCGCCGGGGGTGCTGACGTGGCCCGCCTGGCAGGCCCTGCATCTCGGCCCGGTCCTGCTCACCGAGGATCTCCATGAGGCGGCGCTGCGAGCCGCCGGGGTCGAGGTGCGGGTTGTCGCGACCCTGGACGCGGCGCTGCTCCAGGGTGCGACGACCTGGCTGTGCGGGGCGGCCGCCGACGAGCTGCGCGCCCTTGCCGCCGCATCCGGGGTGCAGGTGGACGAGATCCCCGGGGCGCCGCAACTGCCCGGGGCGCGCCTGCTTGACGTGGTCGCCGTCATGGACCAGCTGCGCTCTCCTGGCGGTTGCCCGTGGGATGCGGCACAGACGCACACCTCGCTGGCGCCGTACCTGATCGAGGAGGCCTACGAGCTCTACCAGGCCCTCGAGGACGACGACCGGACCGGGCTGCGCGAGGAGCTCGGCGATGTCCTGCTGCAGGTCGTCTTCCATGCCAGGCTGGCCCAGGAGCATGACACCGACAGGTTCTCGATCGACGAGGTCGCCGGCGATCTCGTGGACAAGCTGGTCCGCCGTCATCCGCACGTGTTCGCCGGCGCGAGCGCGGACGACCTCGAGGGCAGCTGGGAGGCGCAGAAGGCTGCCGAGAAGGGCCGCACCTCGGTCACCGACGGCGTCCCGCTGTCGCAGCCGGCCCTGCGCCTTGCCGCGAAGCTGCAGCGGCGTGGCGCGCGCCTCGGTGCTCCGACCGGGAACTACCAGGGGCTCGGTGGCGAGCTGTGGGCCTTGGTGGCGCGGTGCCGTGACGCGGGCGTCGACCCCGAGGCGGCCCTGCGTGCGGTGGCCCGGGAGCACCGTGACCGGCTGGCCCGTACCGAGCACGATGTACGCCGGGACGGTGGCGACCCCGTCGGCCTGAGCGAGCAGGACTGGGCGCGGCGCTGGGCCTGACCCCCCGCTGCGCTGGTGCTCTTTGGGCTGGCTCGAGGCGCGGGCCGGCTCTGAGCCCCACAAAGATCACCAACCCTGGCCGACGACCGCCCGGATGATCTTTGCGCAGTGGGACGATGCCGTCGTGACCCCTTTCGCGACCGTCGCCCGGCTGCAGGTGCAGCGCTCCCCGCTGAAGCCTCGCCCGTCCGGCTCGGGCCACTACGATCCCGCACCGCTGCTGGAGGTCGAGGCCCTCGAGGTGGATGAGCGCGGCTGCGTCGGGGTGCTGGGCGACGAGCGGATCGTCGATGTGCATCACGCCGACCACCCGGCCAGTCGCAATGTCCGACTGGTCAACAGCCTGTCCGTTCTGCCCAGGGCGCACTATGGACAACTGCGGGCCCGCTACGGACCTCATCTGGCGGACGGCGTCGCCGGGGAGAACGTGCTGCTCGACACCGAAGGTCCCCTGACCGCAGCCGATCTTGACGGTCAGCTCTGGCTCGAACTGGACGGCCGCCCGGTCGAGGTCACCGGTGCGATGGCGGCGCCGCCCTGCGTGGAGTTCAGCCGCTGGGTCCTGCGCAGGGACGACCTGGAGGTCGACGACGAGCTGCGGGTGGTTCTGGACGACCTTGACCGGGGGATGCGCGGCTTCTATCTGCGGCCGACCAGCGCCGGTGTCCTGCGCCCGGGCGCCCGCGTGTGGCGCGCCTGAGCGAGCGTCGCCGCTGGCCTCGGTAGGCTCCGCGGTGCCCCATCGTCCACGTCCGGCAGGAGCACCGTGCCCTCCATCGAGGCCGTCGGCGCCCGCGAGATCCTCGACTCGCGCGGCAACCCCACCATCGAGGTCGAGGTGGCCCTGGACGACGGCACCTTCGCCCGAGCCGCCGTGCCCAGCGGCGCCAGCACCGGCGCCTTCGAGGCCGTCGAGTTGCGGGACGGCGGCGAGCGCTACGGCGGCAAGGGTGTGCTGCGGGCGGTGCAGGCCGTCAACGACGCGATCTCGCCGGAGCTCATCGGCACCGAGGCGAGCGAGCAGCGCATCATCGACCAGGCGCTGATCGATCTCGACGGCACGCCGGACAAGAGCCATTTCGGTGCCAACGCGATCCTCGGGGTGAGCCTCGCCGTGGCCCGCGCGGCGGCCGATTCGCACGGACTGTCGCTGTTTCGCTATCTCGGTGGCCCCAACGCTCACGTCCTGCCGGTGCCGATGCTCAATATCTTGAACGGCGGCGCGCACGCCGACACCAACGTCGACGTGCAGGAGTTCATGATTGCCCCGATCGGTGCGGCGACGTTCGCCGAGGCGTTGCGGATGGGCGCGGAGGTCTACCACTCGCTGAAATCGGTGCTCAAGGCCCGCGGCCTGGCGACCAGCGTCGGGGACGAGGGGGGCTTTGCCCCCAACCTGCCGACCAACCGCGATGCCCTCGACCTGATCCTCGAGGCGGTCGGCTCCACCGGGCTGACCCCGGGTCGGGACATCGCGCTTGCCCTCGACGTCGCGGCCAGCGAGTTCCACTCGGCCGACGGCTACCGGTTCGAGGGGGCGCTCAAGAGCTCCGACGAGATGACCGCCTACTACGCCGATCTCGTCTCGTCGTACCCGATCGTGTCGATCGAGGACCCCCTCGACGAGGGGGACTGGGACGGCTGGGCGCAGATGACCGCGCTGCTCGGTAGGCAGGTGCAGATTGTGGGTGATGACCTGTTCGTCACCAACCCCACCCGGCTGGCCGAAGGCATCGGCAAAGGCTGCGCCAACGCCTTGCTCGTCAAGGTCAACCAGATCGGCACCCTGACCGAGACGCTGGACGCGGTAAGCCTGGCCCACCGCAGTGGCTACCGCTGCATGATGAGCCACCGGTCCGGCGAGACCGAGGACACCACGATCGCCGATCTGGCGGTCGCCACCGACTGCGGCCAGATCAAGACCGGCGCGCCGGCCCGGTCCGAACGGGTCGCGAAATACAACCAGCTCCTGCGCATCGAGGAGGAGCTCGACGACGCGGCCCGCTACGCCGGCGCCGGCGCCTTCCCGCGCTTCGCCGGACGCGAGCGCTCTCAAGGCACCGTCTAACCCGTGCCGCCCTCCTCCCGTCCCGCCCACGGACCAGGTCGCCGCCGACGGACGGCCGGCACCTCCCGTCGTACGCCGGCACAGGACGCGGGCCGCCGGGCCGGGCTGACCACCAGGGCGGCGGTGCTCGGGCTTGTCGTGTGCGCGCTGGTCGTCAGCGGCGCGCTGCCCCTGCGGGAGTATCTCTCCCAACGCGGTGCGATCGACGCCGCCGTCGCCACCCAGGCCGCCCAGCGGGAGCGGGTCGCCTCGCTCGAACAGCAGCAGGGCCAGCTGCAGGACCCGGCTTACATCCGCTCCCAGGCCCGCCTGCGCCTGCACTACGTCCTGCCCGGTGAGACCGCGTACGTCGTCCTGGGCCCGGCCGGTGCGCCAGGGCCGGCCGGTCCGAAGGGGCGTCGCCAACCGACCAAGGGCTCCGCTGCGCCGTGGTACTCCCAGCTGTGGGGCAGTGTGCGGGCCGCCGACCGGGTCGGCGGGTGAGCGGGCCGGACCCGCGCGACCGCACCGCCGTGGGGCTGCAACTCGGTCGCCCGGCCCGGGCGATGCGGTCCGTCGCGCACCGCTGCGGGTGTGGCCTGCCCGATGTCGTCGAGACGAGCCCCCGGCTCGAGGACGGCACGCCGTTCCCGACGCTCTACTACCTCACCTGCCCGCGCCTGGCGGCCAGGATCGGCACGCTCGAGTCGAATGGGCTGATGCGGGAGATGACCCGGCGCCTCGGTGAGGACCCGGCATTGGCCGCCCGGTACGAGGCGGCCGCGCAAGACTATGTCGCCCGCCGCGACGCGCACGAGGTCCTGACCGGCGTGCCTGCGCAGGGCGGGATGCCGGTCCGGGTCAAGTGCCTGCACGTGCTCGTCGCGCACTCGCTCGCGGTCGGCCCGGGCGTCAACCCGTTCGGCGACGAGGCGCTCGCGCTGCTCGACGACTGGTCGTCCCGCGGCCCGTGCGTCGACCCGGACTCCGGCGCGCTGCCCAGCAAGCGGACCCGCTCGTGAAGGTCGCCGCAGTCGACTGCGGCACCAACTCGGTGCGGTTGCTGGTCGCCGACCTGGTCGGTGGCGAGCAACGCGACCTGCACCGGGAGATGCGAGTGGTCCGGCTCGGCCAGGGCGTCGACCGCACCGGCGAGCTGGCGCCCGAGGCGCTGGCGCGCACCCGGGCCGCGCTGGTTGAGTACGCCGCCGTCTGCGCCGGGCTCGGGGTCGAGCGCACCCGTATGGTCGCGACGAGCGCGACCCGCGACGCCCGCAACCGCGCCGACTTCGTCGCGATGGTCCAGGACACGCTCGGCGTGGCGCCGGAGGTCGTCTCCGGTGAGCAGGAGGCCGAGCTGTCTTTCCTCGGCGCGACAAGGGATCTCGACCCCGCCGACGGTCCTTTCCTGGCGATGGACATCGGCGGTGGCTCGACCGAGCTGGCGCTCGGCACCCGGGGCGTCGAGGCCGCGTTCTCCGTCGACGTCGGTTGCGTCCGGCTGACCGAACGCCATCTCGTCGACGACCCGCCGACACCGGCGCAGATCGCCGCCGCCGAGGCCGATGTCGATGCCGCGCTCGCCCTGATCCGGGCGGTCGTGCCGGTGGAGCGGGCCCGCACGGCGATCGGGCTCGCGGGTTCCGTCACGACGATCGCTGCCGTCGCGCTCGACCTCCCGTCGTACGACGCGTCGGCGATCCACCTGTCGCGGATCAGCGCGGCACAGGTGCGCGCGACGACCGGGCGGCTGCTCGCTATGCGCCGCGAGGAACGGGCCGCCCTGCCGGTCATGCACCCCGGCCGGGTCGACGTCATCGGCGGTGGCGCGCTGGTCCTGCGCACGATCGTGGATCGCCTCGGGTTGGCCGAGGTGCTGGTGAGTGAGGCCGACATCCTGGACGGCATCGCCTGGAGCATGTCTGGGTCACCCGGAGCGGGAGCAGCACGATGAGCAAGGCGGACTGGGTCAGCGCTGTACGGCGTACCGACAAGCCGTGGGGGCACGAGGAGTTGTTCGCCCTCGTCGACGGCAGATTTTGCGGCAAGGCGATCCACGTCAACAAGGGCCATGCCCTCTCGCTGCAGTACCACGAGTTGAAGGAAGAGGTCATCTCGGTGCAGTCCGGCCGGCTGCGCGTCGAGGTCGGCCGGCACGAGGACGCCCTGGAAGCGTTCGACCTCGAACCGGGGGAGTCCATCCACCTGGTGCCCTTCACCCGTCATCGCGTCACCGCCCTCGAGGACACCGTGCTGCTCGAGGCGTCGACGACCCAACTCCTGGACGTGGTGCGACTGGAGGACCGCTACGGCCGGGCAGGCACCAGCGCCCCCTGACGGCTCGGCACCGGCGCAGGTGCCATGCCGTTGTCGGTGGAGCTCCCCGCCCGTCCCCGCGCCCGGTGCCGGCCCCCACTTCTGGTGATCCACGGAAGCTGGGGCACCGGGATGATCTTTGCCGAGGTGCCTACGTTTCCGTGGATCACTGGGAAGTGGACTGATGTCGGGAGTCTGGCCGGCTGCCGGCTCAGCGACCACAACAGCAGGCAAGCGGAGCATTCTCGCGGTGTCCGTACGCTCGGCGGCGGGTGCCAACGGCGTTTCCAGCCCCGCTTTGCTGCTGTTGTGGTCGTCCGCCTCGGTATCTCGCCGTGGAGCGTCGTCGAAGTGAGGGCCGATGTGGTTCACTCCCGGCGGCCCGGGCTTATGGGAGGGTGCCGAGGTGGTCATTGCTGCCGGTTCCGGGTTCCCGACCGACCGCGCCAGTGCCGCGACGCCGGTGGCCCACGATGCTCAGGACGTCGTGCGCCTGGCCGACAGCGCACCGAGCCTGGCGCAGCTGGACGGCCGGTCATCGGTCTGCCGAGCCTGCCCGCGCCTGGTCGCGTGGCGCGAGCAGGTCGCCGAGACCAAGCGGGCGTCGTACGCCGAGCAGGTCTACTGGGGCCGGCCGGTCACCGGCTGGGGCGCCGACAAGCCCAGGGTGCTGATCCTCGGCCTCGCGCCAGCCGCGCACGGTGGTAACCGGACCGGCCGGATCTTCACGGGGGACCGCAGCGGAGATTGGCTGTTCTCAGCGCTACACCGCGCCGGTCTCGCGACGTTGCCCACCTCGACCAGTGCAGCGGACGGGCAACAGCTGCTGCACACCCGTATCTCCCTCCCGGTCCGGTGCGCCCCGCCGGCGAACAAGCCGACACCCGAGGAGCGTGACGCCTGCGCCCCGTGGCTGGCCCGGGAGCTGCGTTTCGTCCTGCCGTCGGTGCGCGTGATCGTGGTGCTCGGCGCGTTCGGATGGCACGCCGCATTCGCAGCGTTGCGGTCCGCCGGTGTTGCGGTGCCGAGCCGGCGCCCGGCGTTCGGCCACGGATTCGAGATCGAGTTGCCAGCCGGCCCCACCGTCCTGGGGTGCTTCCACGTGAGTCAGCAGAACACGTTCACGGGCCGGTTGACCGAGCCTATGCTCGATGCCGTCTTCGACCGAGCGAACGTCGTCGCCGGCCTGCGTTAAGCCTTCGCGCGGACCGGGTACGACCCCCCCTGCCGGCCGGTCGGCTCCCAGAACGTGGTTCTTGAGCCACGAATGGGTGAACTTCACAAAAAGTTGCGAAATTTGGCCTTTTTGTCAGGTTTGGGCACTAGCGGAAAAACTGTGTGCACCCGTATGGTCACACGCAGTACGCCGAACGGCCCAATCGGGGCTCGACCAACCGAGGGAGATCATCATGCGCAGCATTCGCTGGACCTAAGTCTCCGGGTACCTATGAGAGTCCGCAGCACGAGGAGGGAGCGCGTCATGCGCAGCATTCGCTGGACGTAGATCTTCATCGCGGGTACGGGGACATAATTACACGAGATGGAACGATGCGCTCGTTGTGGGTAGAAGGGGTCAACGCTTGGCAGATTCGTGGCGTCGCAGCCAGGCGGCCATGTCCACAGCCGCCATGGGCCGCGCGTGGAAGTATCCCTGCGTCTCGTCCACGCCGAGTGCAGCAAGGACTCGATGCTGTTCCTCCTGCTCGATGCCCTCGGCAACTACAGTCATCCC
>JBKJOO010000001.1:0-2582 GCA_046595615.1 Mycobacteriales bacterium
CACCGCCGGCAGCAGCGGCACGAACAGGTGCTTCCACTCCCCCAGCAGCTTGTGCTTGCGCACCAGCTGCTGGGGGAGTGGAAGCACCTGTTCGTGCCGCTGCTGCCGGCGGTGTGCGCGCTCGGCGCCCTCGTCATGCTCGAACCGGACATGGGCACGACGATCGTCATCGTGTCGGTGGCGCTCGCCCTGCTGTGGGTGGTCGGGACGCCGAGCCGGTATTTCGGCACCCTGCTCGCGGTGGTCGTCGGGCTCGCCGCGTTGCTCGCCGTCGCCGACCCCTACCGGCTGCAGCGGCTGACGAGTTTCCTGCACCCGTTCAACGACCGGCTCGTCACCGGCTACCAGGCGGTGCAGGGGCTCTACGCGCTGTCCTCTGGGGGTTGGCTCGGTCTGGGCCTCGGCGCCAGCCGGGAGAAGTGGTCCGGCGGCCTGCCCAACGCCCATACCGACTACGTCTTCGCCATCATCGGTGAGGAGCTCGGGTTGCTCGGCACCCTGACCGTCCTGCTGCTGTTCGCGACCCTCGTCTACGCCGGCATCCGGATCGCCAAGCGCACGACGGATCCGTTCTCCCGGCTGGCCGCCACCGGGATCACCGCCTGGCTGGCCGCGCAGTCGATGGTGAATATCGGCGCGGTCGTCGGCCTGCTGCCGATCACCGGTATCCCGCTGCCGCTGATCTCCTTCGGCGGCTCGGCACTGGTGCCGACCCTCGTCGGGATCGGTCTGCTGCTGTCGATCGCCAGGCGCGAACCCGGCGCCCCGGCCGCCCTCGCCGCCCGGCAGAGCCGGGTCCAGCAGCTGTTCGGCCGACGGCACCGCAGCCACCCGACGAGCCGTCGCGCACGGCCGGTCGGCCGTCCGTCCCGGGCGAACGCCGCGCGGTCCACCCCGCGCGGGTCGCGGCGGCCCGTCGTCCGCAATCGGTGACGGTCATCCAGGTGGTGCTCGCCGGTGGCGGGTCCGCTGGACACATCGAACCGGCGATGAACCTCGCCGATGCGCTGCGCCGGCGGGACCCGACTGTCGGCATCACCGCGCTCGGCACCGCGCAGGGGCTCGAGGCCAGGCTGGTGCCGGCCCGCGGCTACGACCTGGCGGTGCTGCCGAAGGTCCCCCTGCCCCGGCGACCGACGCTGGACCTGCTGCGGGTCCCGGGTCGGCTGCTCGGTGCGGTCCGCCGGGCGCGGGAGCACCTCGACCGGGTCGGCGCCGACGTGGTGGTCGGCTTCGGCGGCTACGTCGCGCTGCCCGCCTATCTCGCTGCGCGCCGCCGCGGGACGCCGGTCGTGGTGCACGAGGCCAACGCCCGGGCCGGCCTCGCCAACCGGATCGGGGCGCGCGGCACCCCGTGGGTGGCCGCCGCCGTTGCCGGCAGCGGGCTGCGCGGCGCCCGGGTCCTCGGCATCCCGCTGCGCCGACAGATCAGCACCCTTGACCGCGCTGCCGCCCGCAGCGCGGCCCGCACCTCGCTCGAGCTCGGGGCGGGGCCGGTCCTGTTGGTGACCGGCGGCTCGCAGGGCGCCCGGCGCATCAACGCCGCGGTCGCGGGCGCGGCGCAGACGCTCGCTGCCGCGGGGGTGCAGGTCCTGCACGTGACGGGACCGGGGCAGTTCGACGACGTGCGGGCCCAGTTCGGCGAGGCGCCCCCGGCCACCCATCATGTGCTCGCCTACGTTGACGCCATGGACATCGCCTATGCCGCCAGCGATCTGGTGCTCTGCCGGGCCGGGGCGATGACCTGCGCCGAGTTGGCTGCCGTCGGGCTGCCGGCCGTCTACGTCCCGCTGCCGATCGGCAACGGTGAGCAGGCCCTCAACGCCCGGCCTCTGGTCGACGCCGGTGCGGGGCTCTTGGTCGCCGACGCCGACCTCGACCCGGCGTACGTCGTGGACGTCGTCCTCCCGCTGCTCAAAGATCATCTTCGGATCAGCGAAATGGGCTCGGCAGCAGCCGCGCTCGGTCACCGGGACGCCGATGAGGCGCTCGCGGACCTGGTCTTCGAAGCGGTCCGCAGATGAGCCTCGGGGTGGTGCACCTGGTGGGCATCGGCGGGGCAGGCATGAGCGGCATCGCCCGGGTCCTGCTCGCGCGGGGTTCGGTGGTGACCGGCAGCGACGCCAAGGACTCGTTGACGCTGGCGGCCCTGCGGGCGCTCGGCGCGACCGTGCACGTCGGTCACGCTGCCTCGCACATCGACGGCGCCGACACCGTCGTGGTGTCCAGCGCGATCCGGCCAGGCAACCCTGAGCTGGTCGCTGCCCGCGAGCGCGGCCTCACGGTGCTGCTGCGGGCCGAAGCCCTCGCGACCCTGCTCGTCGGCCGGCGCAGCCTGGCGGTGGCCGGCACCCACGGCAAGACCACGACGACCTCGATGCTGACGGTCGCCGCGCAGCACTGCGGGGTCGACCCGTCGTTCGCGATCGGCGGCGACCTCAACGAGGCGGGCAGCAACGCCCACCACGGCAGCGGCGACCTGTTCGTCCTGGAAGCCGACGAGAGTGACGGGTCGTTTCTCGCCTACGGCCCGCACGCGGCGATCGTGACCAACGTCGAGCCGGACCACCTCGACCACTACG
>JBKJOO010000036.1:0-9451 GCA_046595615.1 Mycobacteriales bacterium
GCCGGCGTATCCGAAGTCTGTCACGTCCGGCACCATCGACGTGACCGCCACGGACGCGGTGTCCGGTGCGGCCTCCACGTCGACGGTCGCCGTCGCCGTGGACTGCACCCCGGCCTACACGGTCAACACCATCGCTTCCGCCGAGGTCCTGAACCGGCACCGTCTGACCGGCGGCGGATTCGTCGTCCGCTTCCAGGTTCAGGGGGACGTGAAGGCTTCCGACCTCACGCCGGCGAACATCCGTCTCGCCTTCGCCGGGTCGCGCATCGCGGCCACCACGGTGACCGTCGAGAATGGGGACGTCACCGCCACCTTCGACCGCGCGGCCCTGGCCGGCCTGGTCGGCGGCGTGGCGAGCGGCGAGACCGCGCTGCTGGCCCTCGAGGTCGCGGCAGGCGGGGACGTGATCTCCGCCCCGTACGGCCTCCGGGTGACCGGATTGAACGCCGCGGCCTCGGTCCATGCGGTCCGCAACCCGGTGTCCGGCCCGGTCCGCATCCAGTATGTGGTGCCAGAGGACGGGGCGATCACCGTCGGCGTCTTCGATGCCGGCGGCCGCCAGGTCCTGTCGCTGGTGCGCGAAGCCGCGTCGGCCGGCCGGTACGAGATCATCTGGAACGGCCGCGACCTGGCCGGCCAGGCGGTGCCGACCGGCGCCTACTACCTCCGGGCCACCATGGCCGGCGAGCGGGTCACCGGCCGCGTGACGGTTATTCGGTAGTCGCGAATAGGCTCATCAAATACTCTTGGCAAACCAAATATCGTTGCAGTAGCATGCGCGAGGGACGGGAGAAATCCCGTCCCTCGTCTGCTATCACGAAGATCGCAACGAACCCCGGACCTGGCACTCCCCGCCAGCTATTTGACCGGCGCTCCTCACGCGCCCCGAGTCTCGCCGAGCACACAGGTGTGCATTGACAGCATGCGTCCAGCAGTCCTAGATTTTGGACCGCCAACGATTCAGGACGTGTTGCTGTGGCCGTAGTTCTAGAGAGGGATCTCGCCATGATACGTCGTTACCGTTCTCCACTCCTCACCCTCGTCGCAGCCTTCGTGTTGCTGGGCGGATGGAGCCCCCGAGAGGCCGGAGCGCAGACTAGCCCGGACATCACCAATCTCCCCGCCACGATTCGTGTGCAGGCAGGCGTCACGACGGTATTCACGTGCTTGGAGAGCCCTCCTGGCGTGACCGTGATCCCCCAGATTCTGCCGGCCTTCGTGACGTACAATGACTCCACGCGGGCCTGCACGATCAACGCCACGTCCGGGGACATCGGTTCCGTCTCCACCATCATCATGGACGTGGACGACAACACCGGCCCGGTCGTGCAGGACACCCTCGTCATCCAGGTGAACAGGCCGCCGACGCTCAATCCCGTAGCCGACCAGATAGTGGCGGAGGGTGATCTTCTCAGTCTCACCCTCGTGGGTGCGGACATCGACGGCGACCCGCTCACCTACGCCCTGAACTCCGGTCCGGCGGGCGCGGCCGTGGACGCGGGCACCGGCAACTTCACCTGGACGCCCGGGTTCAGCGACGCTGGCGTGGTCATTGCCGGCGTCTCGGTCAGCGATGGCCTCGAGAGCGCCGCCACCAGCATCAACATCACCGTCACCAACACCAACCGGAACCCCGTCGTGGACCCAATCGCGGATGTGACGGCGAATGAGGGCGATCTGGTGACCGTGACCCCTTCGGCGATCGACCCCGACGGCGACCCCCTGACGTGGACTGGCACCAGCCTGCCGGGCACCGCAAGCGTCAACGGCACGAGCGGTGCACTCACCTGGCAGACCGGATTCGCCGATGCGGGTACCTACCCCGGCGTGACGCTCACCGCCAACGACGGCATCGGCGGCACGGGTTCGTCGAGCTTCCAGGTCACCATCAACAACGTGAACCAGGTCCCGACCGTCGCTCCGATCGCCGATGTCACGGCGAACGAGGGCGACGTGGTCACGGTCACCCCCGTGGGCAGCGACCTCGACGGCGACCCGCTCAGCTGGAGCGGTTCCACCTTGCCGGGCACGGCGAGCGTCGACGCAGGCACCGGTGCACTGAGCTGGACCACCGGCTTCAGCGACGCCGGCAGCTACCCCGGCGTGACGCTGACGGCGGACGACGGCAACGGCGGCACCGCGTCGGCCAGCTTCGCGATTACCATCAACAACGTGAACCAGGTCCCGACCGTCGCTCCGATCGCCGACGTCACGGCGAACGAGGGCGATGTGGTCACGGTCACCCCCGTGGGCAGCGACCTCGACGGCGACCCGCTCACCTGGACCGGTTCCAGCTTGCCGGGCACCGCGAGCGTCGACGCAGGCACCGGCGCACTGAGCTGGACGACCGGCTTCAGCGACGCCGGCAGCTACCCCGGCGTGACGCTCACAGCGGACGACGGCAACGGCGGCACTGCCTCGGCGAGCTTCATGATCGACGTCACGAACGTGAACGGCCCGCCGGTGGTGGACCCGATCGCCGACGTGACCGCAAATGAAGGCGATCTGGTTACCGTGACGCCGACAGCGACCGACCCGGACGGCGACCCGCTGACCTGGTCAGGCAGCAACCTGCCCGTGGACGCGACCGTCGACGCCGGAACCGGCGCATTCAGCTGGCAGACGGACCTCACCGATGCGGGTGTCTACGCCAACGTCACGCTGACCGCGGACGACGGGAACGCCGGCCCCGGTTCGGCCAGCTTCTCCATCGACGTGAACAACACGAACCAGAGCCCGACGGTCGACCCGATCGCGGACGTGACGGCAGCCGAGGGCGCCCTCATCTCCGTGACCCCGACCGGCAGCGACCCGGACATGAACGTGCTCAGCTGGTCCGGTAGCAGCCTGCCCGGCACGGCGAGCGTGAACGCGACCACCGGCGAGCTGACCTGGCAGACCGGTTCGCTCGACGCGGGCAGCTACCCCGGCGTGACGCTGACAGCGAACGACGGCAACGGCGGCACCGCGTCGGCCAGCTTCATGATCGACGTCACGAACGTGAACGCCTCGCCGGTGGTCGACCCGATTGCCGACGTGACCGCGTCCGAGGGCGACCTCGTCACCGTGACGCCGAGCGCCACCGACGCGGACGGCGACCCGCTCACCTGGTCGGGCAGCAACCTGCCCACCGGCGCGACCGTCGACGCGGGCACCGGCGCATTCAGCTGGCAGACCGACTTGGCAGATGCCGGTGTCTACTCCTCCGTCACGCTGACGGCGGATGACGGCACGTCCAGCCCCGGCTCGGCTTCCTTCACGATCACCATCAACAACGTGAACCAGGCCCCGACCGTCTCCCCGCTCGCGGATGTCACCGCGAACGAGGGCGACCTGGTCACCGTGACCCCCTCGGGCAGCGACCCGGATGGCGATGCGCTGAGCTGGACGGGCAGTTCCCTGCCCGCCGGCGCGACCGTCGACGCGGGGACCGGCGAACTGAGCTGGCAGACCGGATTCAATGATGCGGGCAGCTACCCCGGCGTCACGCTGACCGCGGACGACGGCAACGGCGGCACCGCGTCGGCGAGCTTCATGATCGATGTGACCAACACCAACCGCGCGCCGGTCGTGGACCCGATCGCGGATGTGACGGTGACCGAGGGCGACCTGGTCACGGTGACGCCCAGCGGCAGCGACCCCGACGGCGACGCGCTGACCTGGAGCGGCAGCTCGCTGCCGGGCAGCGCCACCGTCGACGCCGGCACCGGTGTGCTCACGTGGCAGACGATGACCGGCGATGCCGGCGTGTTCTCCGGCGTGACCCTCATCGCGAGCGATGGCGCCCTGAGTTCGAGCCAGATGTTCACGATCACCGTGGAAGCGCCCACGGGCAACCAGCCGCCGGTGTTCACCGCGGTGGCGAACCAGACGCTGTTCGAGGGCCAGAAGCTGGTCGTGGCGTTGAACGCAAACGACCCGGACGCCAGCGACGACCTGCACTTCTCGCTGATTTCGATCCTGGCGGGGATCAACCCGCCGCCGGCGCCGGGTCCGGTGGTGACGGACTCGACCTCGTTGCACGAGGGCACGCTGTCGTGGAAGCCGATGTACAACACGGGCACCGCGACCTACACGGTGAAGCTGCGGGTGGCCGACCCCTCGGGGGCGACGGACTCGACGTCGTTCACGGTGACGGTGACCAACAACACGACGGTGGCGTCGCCGCCGGCGATCGCGCTGCAGGCGGACACGACGATCGCGGAGCTGGCCCTGTCGACGATCCGGGTGGTGGGCTCGGACAACAACACGGTGAACACGCTGCAGTGGCAGTTGACGGTGACGCCGGCGGCGCCGTGGCTGACGCTGGCGGTGCCGACGGGCACGAACACCGCGCTGGTGGGGACCCCGCCGGCAAACGCGGCGGGGGCCTACGGCGTCCGGCTGATCCTGGCCGAGGTGAGTGCGCCGACGGGCCGGGACACGATGCAGTTCGTGCTGACGGTGACGGACGTGAACTCGCCGCCGGTGCTGGCGGCAATTCCGCCGCAGAGCGGGTCGGAGAACGCGCTGCTGACGTTCACGGCGACGGCGGTGGACCCGGACGGGGACCCGATCACCTACGGGGTGACGGGCAACCCGGCGGGGTCGACGATCGACAGCGGCTCGGGCGTGTTCACGTGGATGCCGGACTTCAACGCGGCGGACCGGGTACCGGGCGGCAACTACGGCGGGACCGTGGTGTCGGCCAGTGACGGGACGGGGACGAGCACGCAGTCGGTGGCGATTCACATCAACGACGTGAACCGCGCGCCGGTGGTGGACGCGATTGCCGACGCGACGATCGACGAGGGGGCGCTGTTCACCGTCACGGCGACGGCGACGGACCCGGACACGCTGAGCAGCATCACGGGCTGGAGCCGCAGCGGCGACGCGACCGGCGCCAGCATCGACAACGCCGGGGTGTACACGTGGACGCCGGACTTCACGCAGGGCGGAGCGACGTACGCGGAGACGGTGACGGCGACGGACAACGCCGGCGGCACCGGGAACGCGACGTTCAGCCTGACGGTGACGAACGTGAATCGGGCGCCGGTGGTGGACCCGATCGCGGACGTGACAGCGGCCGAGGGTGACCTGGTCACCGTGACCCCGTCGGCGACGGACCCGGATGGCGACCCCCTGACGTGGAGCGGGTCGAACCTGCCCGCGGGGGCCACCGTGGACGCGGGCACCGGGGTCCTGAGCTGGCAGACGCAGAGTGGCGACGCGGGCACCTACAGCGGCGTGACCCTGACGGCCAGCGATGGCTCGCTCAGCAGCAGCGCCAGCTTCACGATCACC
Source organism: Mycobacteriales bacterium (assembly GCA_046595615.1). GTDB lineage: Bacteria > Actinomycetota > Actinomycetes > Mycobacteriales > SCTD01 > JAYSQK01. The sequence goes on from JBKJOO010000036.1 coordinate 5,284, forward strand.
ATCACCGCACCGGCCAACGGCGCGCCGGTGGTGGACCCGATCGCGGACGTGACGGCGGCGGAAGGTGACCTGGTCACCGTGATGCCGACGGCGACGGACCCGGATGGCGACCCCCTGACGTGGAGCGGGTCGAACCTGCCCGCGGGGGCCACCGTCGACGCCGGGGCCGGCGCATTCACTTGGCAGACCGGCTTCAGCGATGCAGGCACCTATTCCTCTGTCACGCTGACGGCGGATGACGGGATCTCCGGCGCCGGTTCGGCAAGCTTCACGATCACGATCACCAACACGAACCGGGCACCGGTGGTGCAGCCGATCGCCGACGCGACGGTGATGGAAGGCCAGTTGCTGACGGTGACCCCGTCGGGCAGCGACGCCGACGGCGATGTGCTGACCTGGAGCGGCAGCAGCCTGCCGGCCGGGGCGACGGTGGATGTGGCGACCGGCACGCTGACCTGGACGCCGGACAACACCGCCGGGGAGACCAACGGCGGCACCTACGCGGGCGTGACGCTGTCGGCCAGCGATGGCACGGCGACCGGCTCGGCGTCGTTCACCATCACGGTGACCGACCAGGCGCCGGTGATCACGACGACGGCGGTGAGCTTCTGCGCCGGGGAAACGGCGATGGAGTCGCTGTCGGCCACCGACGATGACGGCGGTGCGCTCACCTGGGCGGCCACCGGCATGCCGACGTGGCTGTCGCTGGACGCCAACACGGGCGTGCTGACCGGCTCGCCGGACGTGACAGACTTCGGATACGCCGGCACCATCGACGTGACCGCCACGGACGCGGTGTCCGGTGCGGCCTCCACGTCGACGGTCGCCGTCGCCGTGGACTGCACCCCGGTGCATCTCGTCAACACGGTGACCTCGAGCGAGCCGTTCAACCGGCACCGCATCGCGGCATCGCCCTACACCGTGACGTTCGCGGTGGACGGTGACGTACGTCCGGAGCAGATCACCGCCTCGCACGTCGCGCTGGAGTTCGCGGGGGCTCGTGTCCTGGCGAACACCGTGCAGGTGCAGGCGGATCACATCGTCGCGAACTTTGACCGTAGCGCGCTGGCCGGCCTCATGGCCGACCTCGCCAGCGGGGAGACGGCGCACCTCGCGCTCGTCATCTCGTCGGGCAACTTCGTGGCGAGCACGCAGCTGAACATCACCGTCACCGGGATCCAGGCGGCGGCGGCGGCAGCGGTTGTCCAGAACCCGGTGCGCACTGCGGCCCGGGTCCAGTACACCGCGCCGGAAGATGGCCGGGTGTCGGTCGCGGTCTACAACGCGAACGGCCGCCTGGTGCAGACCCTGATCGACGAGGTGGTGACGGCAGGACGCTACGAGACGATCTGGAACACGCGCGATGCGTCGGGCCAGAACGTTCCCTCGGGCGTGTACTACCTGCGGGCGACCATGGCGGGTGAGCGGGTCGTCAACCGCTTGCTGATCATGCGCTAGCTGACGGTCACGACCGAATAAGCGACGCGAGCCTCGGCTCGCGCGTCCAGGAGGGGCGGGGAGCGATCCCCGCCCCTCTCTGCGTCTGGTGGGAAATCTGACGCCCCGCGCACGCGTCGCGGGGCCCGCGGTTTGACCCGCCCGTCGCCGACTTGCTATGGTCTTCTGCGTGGTGACCGGGCACGTCCCTGTCGCGATCGCCACGGCGCTGCACTTCCGGTATCCGTCTTCCACGAACGCAGGTCGCCCTCCCCGGGCGCATGCGTCGTCGCGGGTGTGCCTTTCCGACGAACACCGGCCCGGGACTCTCCGAGCCGCACCCAGGCGATTCAGGAGGTACCGTTCATCATGCTCATGCGCACGCTTGGCTTGCTCCCCGTGCTGCTGCTTGGTGCGACCGTGGCGATCGCCGACGTCTCGCCCGTCACCCGCGCGATTTCCCTGCCCCTGCACGGCGCCGAACTCCAGCGGCCGCAGACCACCGCGCCGCCCGCCGGGAGCCTGTCGTTCAGCAATACGGCATACAACTCCGGCTGGTACACCAGTTCGCCCGGCACCAACTCCGCGCTGGACGACCTCCACATGGCGGCCGGCGGCGTGCTCACCGGATTCGACTTCGGCTACATCAAGACCACCGCCGGCACCACCACGGCCACCGTCACGTTCTACGCGAACGACGCCAACAACACGGCGCCGTCGCTGCTCGTTGCGGGTCCGTACGTGGTCACCGGTCTGCCGAGCGGCACCAACGCATGGCATGTCGAGGTGGGGGATTCCAACGTGCTCGGCAAGGATGTCTGGATGGGCGTGGCGTTCGCGACGACGAGCACCGGGCACCTGATCTACAACCCGCCGACGCTCGGAACGAGTGCCGATTACTGGTATCAATTCGCACCAACGGCGGGCTACAACACGTTTGGTGGCAACCCGCGGGCGAACTTCTACAGTGCGGTCTACACGGCCAGCGCGACCCCCGTGGCGCCCGCCTCGTGGGGAGGCATCAAGCAACTCTTCCGCTGATCCGGGCCGGATCCGGCCTCGCAGCCACAGGATTTCTCCCCCGCCTTCCGGGCCCGGAGCACCCCGCTCCGGGCCAGGAATCCTTTGACCTGCAATAGGATGACCGGGTTTCGACAGGTCGGCTGCGCGGGGGCTATGTCGTTCCAGCAAAAGCGAGTGGCTCCGTTTTTTCCTCTCAGGTCGGGGCAGTGGGCTGTCGATAGCTGAACGCGGTGCGCGACCGGCACGGGCCGGAACGCACCCTCTGTCGGGTCGCTGGAATGAATCGCAGCGACGGATCGACGGGACACGCGCCGGGCGCTCAGTGAGCGGGCAGAAGTCTGCCGCCTCCCTAGGTTTACCGTGCAGCGCGACCTGCGCCAGCCGGGTGTCTCGTCAGTCCACGTGTTGAACACGGAGGTGACCATGTCTCGACTGATCTCGCCCTCTCGCTGCCTGGCGTTCGTGCTCTTGCTGGCGGCGGGTCTCTTCGGGGGCTTCACCCAGGCGCATGCAGCCGCGCCGGTGATGTCCTCCGTCGTGAGCCCCTCGATCTTCACGCCGCCAAGCGGGACGCTGACGTTGGTGATCCTTGCCAACGACACCGATGGCGACAGCATCACCCTGAATTACGATCCGACGCAGGTGACGTACATGTCGCCGACGCCGGATGCCGGCGGACTCCCGGTGTTCACCCAGACGGTGAATGACCCCGGTCACGCCGAGGCGACCCTGACCTGGAACACCCCGGTCGGCGCCGACATGGGCAAGGCCTTCGCGGCGATGGTGGAGGCCGATGACGGCGCCGTCACCGCCCAGGACACCTTCACCGTGTTCGTCAACCAACTGCCGGTCATCGGCGCGATCGTCAATCAGTCGATTGCCGAGAACGCCGCGCTCTCCGTCCTCCCGTCCGTGTCCGATCCGGACGACGGGGCAGGACCGAACATCCTGACCTACACCGGCGCCAACCTCCCGACCGGCGCATCCGTCGACGCCGGCACCGGCGCGTTCACCTGGACGCCGACCTTTGATGACGCCGGGACGTATGTGAACGTGACGATCTCGGTCAACGACGGCAACCCCAACGGCGATGCGAGCGCTTCGTTCGACGTCACGGTGAGCAACACGAACCGCGCGCCGACCTTCAACGCGATCGTCAACCAGACGATCGCGGAAGCCTCGCAGCTCACCGTCACCCCGAGCGCCAGCGATGCGGATGGTGATGCGCTGACCTACAGCGGCGTGAACCTCCCGACCGGTGCGTCTGTCGACCCCGGCACCGGCGAGTTCACCTGGACGCCGGGTTACGACGACGCGGGCAGCTACGCCAACGTCGGCATCACGGCGGACGACGGCACCGCCACCGCATCCGCAGCGTTCGACATCACGGTGAGCAACACCAACCGCGTGCCCTCGATCGCCGCGATTGCCAACGTGTCGGCTGTCGGCGGCGATCTGGTCGCGATCACGCCGGCCGGCTCCGATGACGACGGCGATGCACTGGCGTGGAGCGGCAGCAACCTGCCGACCAATGCCACGGTGGATGTCTCCACCGGCGAATTCAGCTGGCAAACGGCCGTCGAGGACGCCGGTTCCTACTCGAACGTCACCCTCACTGCGGATGACGGCTCGGCGCAGGCCTCGGCCTCGTTCGACATCACCGTCACGGGGTCTGTCAACCACGTACCGAGCATCACGGCGATCATCA
>JBKJOO010000052.1:0-6975 GCA_046595615.1 Mycobacteriales bacterium
CCGGCACCCCCCGGACCGGCAGGGCCGGGCAGGCCGCGAGCAGCGACGAGGCGAAGGTCGCGGCGTCCGGCCGGGAGGTGGCATCGAAGGCCACCGCGGCCGCCACGGTGCGGGAGAGCGCGGTGGGCACGGTGGACCCGAGCTCCGACCCGGGCGCGTAGGGCTCACCGGTCAACAGCTGGTGGGCGAGCGCCCCCAAGGCCCAGACGTCGGCGCTCCCACCCAGGCCGCCGCTCGGGTCGAGCGCGTCGTCGAGGTCACGAAGCACGGCCAGGCCGAGATCGTCGAGCAGCGGCCGCCCGTCGGCGGTCAGCAACACACTGCCGAGCCCGAGGTGGCCGTGCACCAGCTCGTGCGCGTGCGCCTCGGCGAGCGCCTGGGCCAGCGGCGCCACGATCGTGACGACCTCGCCCGGTTCGAGCCGGCCCCGACGGGACAGGACCGCCTCGAGCGAACCCCCGTCGGCGTGGTCGAGCACGACGGCGTCACCCGCGACGGCCCGCACGCGGACCAGGTGGGCACTGGGCAGGGACCGGACGACGGTGGCCTGCCGGCGAACCGCGGCCAGCACCGACGGGTCGGCGTCGACGAGCCGGCGCAGCGCGACGAGCTGGCCGGAGGAGCGCTGCCGGCCGCGCCAGAGCTCGCCGGTCCGCCCGAAGCCGACCAGCTCCAGGACGTCGTACCCCGGCACCTGCCACCGCTCGGTCATCCCGCAAGGCTAGGCAGGATCGGCCATCCGCCTCGGAAGTTGTCCACAGGTAGGGTCACGGCGTGGCCGAGGTCGTCGTGGTCGGTGCCGGCCTGGCCGGGTTGGCCTGTGCGCGCCACCTGAGCGCCGCCGGGGTCGAGGTCGAGGTGTACGAGGCGTCGGACGCCGTCGGCGGGCGGGTCCGCACCGACCTGGTCGACGACATCTCGCTGGACCGCGGCTTCCAGGTGCACAACACCGGCTACCCCGAGGCCCAGCGGGTCCTCGACCATGCCTCACTCGCGCTCCGGCCCTTCGCTGCCGGCGCACTTGTCCGCTACGGCGACCGGCTGCATCGGGTGGGTGATCCGCGCCGGCTGCCGGGCTGGGCCCTGTCCACCGCCCGCGCGCCGATCGGGTCGCTCGCCGACAAGATGATCATTGCGCGACTGGCCGCCCGCGCCGGCCTCAGCTCCGCCGGACGCCTGCTCAACGCCCCCGAGACGACCACGTACGACGCGCTCGTGGCCCACGGCTGCTCCGACGAGCTGATCGACAGGTTCCTGCGACCGTTCCTGTCCGGGGTGTTCCTGGAGGACCAGCTGACCACCAGCAGCCGGTTCTTCGACCTGGTCTGGCGATCCTTCGTCCGCGGCACCCAGTGCGTGCCGGCCGCCGGCATGCAGGCGATCCCCACGCAGCTCGCCCGCGGCCTGCAGGTCCACCTCTCGGCGCCGGTCGACACGCTGCCGCAGGCCCGCGCGGTGGTCGTGGCGACCGACCCGGCCACCGCCGCCCGGCTCGTCCCGGGGCTGCCGGCGCCACCGATGAACGGCGTGGTCACGCACTACCACCTGGCACCCGAGCCGCCGGTCGCCGAGGCGGCGATCGTCCTCGACGGCGAACGGTCCGGCCCGGTCGCCAACACCGTCGTGCTGACCAACGCCGCCCCGTCGTACGCGCCGGGACGGGTCCTCGTCAGCTCCTCGGTGGTCCGGGGAGGCAGCGATGAGCCGGCTGTGCGGGCCCACCTGAGCCGGCTCTACGGCGTCGACACCGCCGACTGGGAGCACGTCGGCCGCTATGACATTCCGGCCGCGCTGCCCTCCCAGGCCCCGCCGATGGGCCGCTTCACCAAGCCGGTCCGGCTGCGCGACGGGCTCTACGTCTGCGGCGACCACCGCGACTCGAGCTCGATCCAGGGCGCCCTCGTCTCGGGCCGGCGGGCCGCCTGGGCGGTCCTGGCCGACGTACGCTGATCCAGTGCAGATTCGCCGGTTGGGGCAGGTCGACTACACCGAGGCGTGGACGCTGCAGCAGCAGCTGCACGACGAGGTCGTGGCGGGCGCCGACGATGTCGTGCTCCTGCTCGAGCACCAGCCCGTCTACACCGCGGGTCGGCGCACCGAGCCCTGGGAGCGACCGACCGACGGCAGCCTCGTCGTCGACGTCGACCGCGGCGGCAAGATCACCTGGCACGGTCCGGGGCAGATCACCGGCTACCCGATCGTGCGGCTGGCCGATCCCGTCGATGTCGTTGCCTACGTCCGCCGCGTCGAGCAGGTGCTCATCGACGTGTGCACCGACCTCGGGCTCGAGACGGTCCGGGTCGACGGCCGTTCCGGGGTGTGGACGACAGACGGCGCACGCAAGCTCGCCGCGATCGGCATCCGGGTGGCCCGCGGCGTCACGATGCACGGCTTCGCCCTCAACTGCGACAACAGCCTCACCGCGTACGACGCGATCGTGGCCTGCGGCATCCGTGACGCGACCGTCACGACGCTGAGCGCCGAGCTGGCGCGCCCGGTCGCCGTCACCGACGTGCTCCCGCTGTTGGAGCAGCACCTGCCCGCGCTGTCCGCGGCGGTCCGGAGCGGTTGACCAGACCGAGTCCGGGCAGGAGCCGCACGACGCACCATCGAACCGAGGAGGATGTCGTGGGTCGCACACGTCGGGCTGGTCTGTTGGGCGCTGCCGTCGCCTTCACCCGTAGCGAGCAGGGCCGGCGGGTCATCGCGCAGACGCGGGCCCGCCTGGACACGCCGGAGAATCGCCGCAAGCTGCAGGACACCGTGCGCAACCTGCGGGCCAGCCGCGGCCGCCGCGCCCCCTGACACAGGAAGCAGGCCGGGGTCCGGCGACGTTAGCCTTGGCGTGACACAAGGGAGCCCTGTGACGATTGCGCCGGACGGCCGCAAGCTGCTGCGCCTCGAAGTTCGCAACGCAGCCACGCCGATCGAGAAGAAGCCGTCCTGGATCAAGACCCGGGCCGTGATGGGCCCGGAATACACCTCGCTCAAGCGACTGGTCAAGGCCGAGGGCCTGCACACCGTCTGCGAGCAGGCGGCCTGCCCCAACATCTATGAGTGCTGGGAAGACCGCGAGGCGACGTTCCTGATCGGTGGCGACCAGTGCACCCGGCGCTGCGATTTCTGCAACATCGACACCGGGAAGCCAGCCGACTACGACACCGACGAACCGCGGCGGGTCGCCGAATCGGTCGCCTCGATGGGGCTTCGCTATGCCACGGTCACCGGCGTCGCCCGCGACGACCTCCCCGATGGCGGGGCCTGGCTGTACGCCGAGACGGTGCGTCTCATCCACGCCGCGCTGCCTGGCATCGGCGTGGAGCTGCTGATCCCGGACTTCGACGGCAAACCTGACCAGCTCGCCGAGGTGTTCGGCTCCAGGCCCGAGGTGCTCGCCCACAACGTCGAGACGGTCCCCCGGATCTTCAAGCGGATCAGACCGGGCTTTCGCTACCAACGCTCGCTCGACGTGCTCACCAGGGCGCGGGCCGACGACCTGGTGACCAAGAGCAACCTCATCCTCGGGATGGGTGAGAGCCGCGAGGAGGTCAGCGAGGCGCTCGCCGACCTGCATGCCGCCGGCTGCGAGCTCATCACCATCACGCAGTACCTCCGGCCGTCGTCCCGCCATCACCCGGTCCAGCGTTGGGTGCTGCCCGAGGAGTTCGTCGAGCTCGAGGCGGAGGCGCTCGCCATCGGTTTCGCCGGCGTCATGAGCGGCCCACTTGTCCGTTCGTCCTACCGTGCCGGGCGGCTCTACCAGCAGGCTTTGGAGCGGCGCCCGGCGTGAGAGCGGATGGACCGGGGGTGTTCACGCTCGTGACACACCGCCGTCACACCGGAGCGGCACCCTGAGGGAACCGCTTCGACGGAGGTCCCCGTGCCACACATCACGATCGCCCGTGCCTCGTCCCTGACCACGACCGTCCTGCTGGCCGCCTTGCCGCACGGCGGTCAGCGCGCCGCCCGCCGCAACGCCTGGGCCTCGATGTCGACCGACGCCGCCAGGGCGCGGGGTCGCCGCGACGCGGACGCCGCGATGGCACTGTCGGCGTTCCGGGCCCAGGCCCTCGGTGCCCAGCAGGCGGCGCACGCCCGCTGACCGCCGGCTGGGCACTAGCCTGCCGGCCATGTTCCGTGAGCCGGTCTACCGCCCCGTCATCGCTCTTGCCAGGGGGGTGTTCCGCGCCCTCGACATCCGCTTCGACATCACCGGCACCGAGCACGTCCCGGCCACCGGCGGGGCGGTGATGGCCGTCAATCACATCGGCTATCTCGACTTCACCTTCGCCGGCTGGGCCGCCCAGCCCAGCGGGCGGATGGTGCGCTTCATGGCCAAGAAGGAGGTCTTCGACCACCGGATCGGCGGGCCGCTGATGCGCGGCATGAAGCACATCCCGGTCGACCGGGAGGCCGGTGCCGGGAGCTACCGCCTTGCCGTCGAAGCGTGCCGGGCCGGCGAGATCGTCGGCGTCTTCCCCGAGGCGACCATCTCGCAGTCGTTCGACCTGAAGGACTTCAAGACCGGTGCGGCGCGGATGGCCCTGGAGGCCGACGTCCCGCTCTTGCCGGCCGTCATCTGGGGCAGCCAGCGCATCCTCACCAAGGCCCGCAAGCGCGACCTGACCCGCGGCACCGACGTGCGGGTCGTCATCGGCGAGCCCTTCCTGCCCGCACCGGGCAGCAAGCCGGTGGCCGTCACGATCGAGCTCAAGGCCAGGATGCAGCTCCTGCTCGACCAGGCGCGCTCGACCTACCTGGGCCGCCCGCGCAACCCGGACGACACCTGGTGGATCCCGGCCTCGATGGGTGGCACCGCCCCGACCCTCGCCGACACCGTCGCGGCCGACGCCAAGGTCCGGGCCGAGCGGCGCGCCGCGGAGGCGTCCGGCCCGAGCGAGGCCAAGTAGCCTTTGCCACATGGCTCTCGGACGGCGTACGGCGAAGGACACCGGCTCGGCCGGCAAGGCGACCCCGGGCAGGGGCAAGAGCGCGACCCCGGCAAAGATCGCCAAGAAAGGTCCGTCACGCGGCGAGAAGCTCGGCCAGATCCGCCAGGCATTCACGATGACCCGCAAGAGCGACCCGAAGATGCTGCCGCTCGTGCTGGCGGCGTTCGTCATCACCCTTGCGGTCTTCGTGCTCATCGGCATCGCGATCAACCACTCGATCTACCTGAGCATCATCGGGCTGCTCGCCGCGCTCGTCGTGACGACTGCGGTGTTCGGGCGGCGGGTCCAGCGGACGGCGTACAGCCAGGTGGAGGGCCAACTCGGCGCCGCCGCGGCCGTGCTGTCGAACATGCGCGGTGACTGGCGGGTCACCCCTGCGGTGGCCTTCACCAAGGAGCAGGACCTCGTGCACCGCGTGCTCGGCCGGCCGGGCGTCGTCCTGGTCGCTGAGGGCGCCACCAACCGCACCCGCAACCTGCTCGGGACCGAGAAGCGCAAGCTCAGCCGGCTGGTCGGCGACACCCCCGTGTACGACGTGTCCGTCGGCGACGGCGAGGGACAGGTCGCCCTGCGCGACCTCGAGAAGCACTTCGCCAAGCTCCCGCGCAACATCAAGCCGGTCCTGGTCAACGAGCTGGACCGTAAGCTCAAAGCGATCGGCGGGCCGGTCATGCCGGTCCCGAAAGGCCCGATGCCGACCCGGCCCCAGCGCGGCAAGGTGCGCTGAGGCGGTCGTTGCCTCAATCGGTCAGCCGCGAACGACCACGGTGCCGGCGGCGACATCGTGCAGACCCCGCCCATCCCGGCTGAACAATGCGGCGAGGCCGAGGCTGAGCAGCAGGATGCTGGTTCGCAGCACCGAAGGCAGCGCCCCTGGCAGTCGGTCGGGATGCCCCAGCCGGAGCACCGTCAGGCCGAGCACCCTCATGCCGAGGGTCTGGCCGGTCAGCGCCACGAACACGACGTGCTCCAGGGCGAGCACCGCATAACTCGCGAGCTGCCGTTGCCGGTCGGAGGGGTCGAGCAACGCGTTGAACAGGGTCGCGACGAGCGCGCTCGCCAGCACATCGACGACAAAGGCTCCGGCTCGCGCGCCGAAGGGCGCCACCGAGCCCGATCCCTGCTGCGGCAGACCCAATCGGCTGCCCGGCCAGCTGCCGGGGTTGCGGACCTCGCTGAGGCTCGCCCCTGGTCCCTGCAGCCATGTCCCCGTCCACCGAGCCATTGGCAGAGGCTAACCTCGGCGTCGTAGGGCCGCTCGACGAGGCGCGGCCACGCTCGGGCGTGCAACCTGCCTGTAACACGTGGGACACCCCGGGGTTATCGCCCATCGCTAGCTTCGCCGCAGACCACTGCATCGAGAGGACACCCGTGTTCACCACCGCCGACGAGGTGCTCAGCTACATCAAGAAGGAAGCCGTCGAGATGGTCGACGTCCGCTTCTGCGACCTGCCCGGGATCATGCAGCACTTCACCGTGCCGGCTGGTTCGTTCACCGAGGACGACTTCACCGACGGCCTCGGGTTCGACGGCTCATCGATCCGCGGTTTCCAGGAGATCCACGAGTCGGACATGCTGCTGCTGCCCGACCCGACGACCGCCCGGCTCGACCCGTTCCGGGTCCGCAAGACACTCATTCTGAACTTCTTCATTCACGACCCGCTGACCGGCGAGGCCTACTCACGCGATCCGCGCAACATCGCCAAGAAGGCCGAGGCCTACCTGGCCGGCACGGGCATCGCCGACACCGCGTTCTTCGGCGCCGAGGCCGAGTTCTACATCTTTGACTCGGTTCGCTATGACACAACCTCCGCCGGCAGCTACTTCCACATCGACGCCAAATCCGCCGCCTGGAACACCGGGCGGGAAGAAGAGGGCGGCAACCTGGGCTATAAGCCGCGCGCCAAGGGCGGCTACTTCCCGGTCACCCCGACCGACCACTACGCGGACCTGCGCGACGAGATGGCCGTCAACCTCGAGCAGGCCGGCATGATCGTGGAGCGCGGGCACCACGAGGTGGGTT
>JBKJOO010000128.1:0-14014 GCA_046595615.1 Mycobacteriales bacterium
GGACGGCCGCCTGCTGGGCTTCGGCCCACAACAGGACGTCGTCCGCGTCGGCCCGGGGGTGGCGCTCGAGAACCTCCACGGCTGCCTGCTCGAGCAGGTCCGGCCGGGTCGCGAGCGGGGATCCGTCCTGCGCCGCGAGCGCGAGGGCGACCTCGGCGAGCGTTGGGCGGGCGGCGGGGTGCTGCGTGTAGTGCGCCTCCAGAGCCGCTTCCATCACCGAGGTCTCCACGGCGGTACGGAGGGCGCTGGCTGTGAGGGTCGTGGTGGACACTGCGGCCTTGAGCTTGTCGACGGCAAGCGCGGCGGCGTCCCGAAGGGCGACGGGCAGCCGCATCGAGGTGTTCACGGTCGATTCGTCCTCAGCGTCGAGCAGAGCATTGATCCGGTCGAGCACGGTCAGGTCCATGTGCGAATGTACCACGCAAACGTGGTACATCGGCCCTGGCTGCCCACAGAGCAACATGGGTCCGCAGCCGGAGAGACGTAGCGGCGCGGATCAGGCCGCTCGAGGTCGAGGAGGTGCACGTCGACCTAGGGCCCGGCGCCCGCCTCACCCAGCTAGCTGATCGAGTACGCATCGTGGCGCTGGACCCTGCTGGTCAACGTCCCCCCTCGGTGCCGCCGAGCTGACCAGCGTGCCAAAACTGGTCGGCAAGACGCACCGTCAGCGAGAGCCCCTCGACCTGGCCGGCGCTGCGCTGCGCTGACCATCGGGGCTTCGATGTCCTTCGTCTGGGGCCCCATCGGCGCGCCCGACCACGGCTGGAGCTCCGCCCGCACGGCGCCCCCCTCTCCAACCGCACCACGCCGACGACCCGGCCGCAGTGGACGCTCTACACGGGGCAGCGTGCCTTGTCGGCTGGGTCCCGCTCCACAATGTGCTTATCGAGGGCGTCTTGCAGGCAGCCCGAAAAAGCGTAAGCAGGTCGCGGACAGGGGCCGGGGCGGAGCTGGACGCCATCGCAGCTGCCGTCATCGGCGGCGCAAGCATGTCCGGTGGGGTGGGTCGGATGACCGGCACCTTGTTGGGGGCGCTTACCCTCACCACGGTTACCAGTGGCCTGATCATCATCGGCGTCGCACCGAACTGGAAGCAGGTCGTCGTGGCCATCCTGATCGCCACCGCAGTCTCGGTCCAGGCTTTGCGACTGACCAATGGGAGAGCAGCATGACCATGCCGCTGTACGAGACTCGCAATGTTTCTCAGAGTTATGGCCCGGTGATCGCACTGGACGACGTCAGCTTCGCTCTGCACGCGGGTGAAGTCGTTGGGTTGGTCGGTGACAACGGCGCCGGAACGTCGACCCTCGTGAAGGTGCTGTCGGGCGCCCACCAGCCAAGCAGCGGATCGGTCCTGCTCGACGGCGCGCGATCGGCCGCGCCGTTGCCTGGGCGCGCAAGGTCATCATTCTCGACGAGCCCACCAACCACCTCGGGGCCCGCCAGTCCGGCGAGGTGCTCGAGGTGATCAAGGCCGCCAAGGCAAAAAGGCCTCGGGGTCAGTTTCATCTCCCACACGTTGCCGCACGTCCTGCAGATCACCGACCGCGTCGTCGTGCTGCGCCTGGGTCGTGTGGCGCGGGATGCGCCGACCTCGGACTTCGACACGGACAGCCTGCTCGGCACAATCACCGGGCTGCTCGAGAGCAGCTCGCGAAAGTGCTCTACGCCGAGTTCACCGCCCTGCCAGCCTGTGCGGACCAGGTGTCGCCATTGTTGGACCAGGTGACCGAACACGTACGCCGGGAGCCGGGCAACCTCGGCTTCGCCCCGTACCGACGCTCCGGGAGCGCCCACACCTACATCGTGTTCGAGCAGTACGCAGACGACAAAGCCGTCGACGTGCACGTGACGTCCCACCACACCATCGGGTTCAACACCGAGCTCGCGTCCCTGGTCGAGGGCCGGGGCTCGTTGCTGAGGTGGCTCGAGCCATGCTGAGCGGCCCAACCCTCGTCGTCGTCGGCGAGGCACTGATCGACCTCGTCCCCATCGCGGGGAATGACCAGTTCCAGGCCCGTCCCGGCGGCAGCCCGTTCAACGTGGCGATCGGTCTTGCCCGGCTCGGCAACCAGACCGCCCTCATGGCCCGGCTGGCCGACAACGTCTTCGGCCGCCTGCTGCGCAACCACGCCGCAGCGGAGGGCATCGACCTCAGCAGCGCGCCGCTCGCGATCGAGCCGACCACACTGGCTGTGGTGTCGCTCGACGACCAAGCCCAGGCCACCTATGACTTCTACTTCGAGGGGACCGCGGACTGGCAGTGGACCGAAACCGAGATCAACCAGCTGCCCCGCGACACCGCCGTGCTGCACTTCGGGTCGCTCGCGTCCTGGACCGAACCGGGCTGCGTCCTGCTGCACGACCTGGCTGCCCGCACCCACGCCGGGGGGCACGTCCTGGTGAGTTACGACCCCAACGTCCGGCCGCTCGTCCTGAGAGATCCGGCCCGGGCCCGTGATCTCGTTGAACGCGGCGTTGGTGTCGCGCACCTCGTCAAAGCCAGCACCGAGGACCTCGAGTGGCTCTACCCAGACGTCGCAACTGCCGACGTTGGCGCCCGGTGGGGCCAGCTCGGGGCCGACGTCGTCATCATCACCGACGGCCCCCACGGAGCCGTCGCCTACCGAGCCGATCGGGATCCGGTTGCCTGCCCCGGCCGAGCCGTCCAGGTGGCCGACACCGTCGGTGCAGGCGATGCCTTCACGGCGGGGCTGCTCAGCGCCCTCGCGCAGCGTGGGCTGCAGACCCCGACCCGGCTGGCCCAACTGTCGACCACTGAACTCTCGGAGTGCGTCACCGAGGCTGTGCTCGTCTCGTCGCTGACCTGCGAGAAAGCCGGCGCCGACCCGCCCCGCGCCAACCGCCGATCAGGGAGAGCACCCCTGACGGCAGCAAACTTCCTGTCCTGAGCACTCCTGTCGGTCCAACCGACACGCCAGAGCCGGCGAGAAGGATCTGACGGACGGGAGCGATGGGCGACTGAGCCGGAAGGCGACCCCGACAGCCGCAAGCAGGGCTCCCGCTTGACCGCGACGAGGAAGTCTGTCGGTGTCAGCGCGCTGGCTAGCCGTTCGTCGAACCGGAACTCGACGAAGCTGACCCGTTGCGTTGCGGCGTCTTCTTCGTCTCGTCGCCTGCGTGCAGCTTGTCGATGACCTTGCCGCCGTCGAAGCTGAACCTGACCTTGTCTCCGGCCGCAAGATCGGAGAGCGCCGCCTCACCATGTTTGTCGACGTCGCTCTTGCTGGTCACGCTGTAGGTCGTCGTCGCCGTCGAGGTCTTGATGGTCACGCTGCTCGATCCGACCGCCGTGACCGTGCCGGACAGCTCCAGGCCATGCCGGCCGCCGCCACCGTGGTGCTCCTGCGACTCGAGGACGCCGTCCGCGCCGTCGTCGCCCGGGTGCGCGTCGACCCCGGTCGATCCACCCACGGCCGGGCTCGGCGTGGGGGTCGAGCTCGCCGCCTGAGCTCCCACGGTGCCGGCCAGGACAACGCCGGCAACGAGGCCACCGGCCGCGCGGCCGACCTTGGTACGTCGTGTCTTGAGTGCCACGTGTTGAGTCTCCAGACTCCGTGATGCCTCGGCAGGGTGTGGAACCGGACGGATCAATCCTGCGAAGTAGGCCTGTGTCGTAGCTGCCATCGACCTTGCAATCGACTGTGCATCAGTGCCGACACAACAGCGGCCTGTTCCCAGGACGTCGTCACCGGCGCTCCGCCCCCCGAGCAGCTACCGGTGGAGGTGCCCACGCCGCGGTGCGCCCCGGTCGGCGCCGAGGTGTCGAAACGGAGCCGACCGTGCAAGTCTTCGTCGACGACGATCAATCCCGACGACATGGACAGGGGCAACCCCCGATGTATCAACTCACCGCGCTCTACAAGCACCCTTCGGACCCGGCAGCGTTTGATAAGCACTACCGCGAGGTGCACGCACCGCTCGCCGCGAAGGTCCCGGGGTTGACCAGTTTCACCATGACCTGGTGCGCTCCAGGCGCCGACGGGCAGCAGCCGTCGTACCACCTGATCGCGGTCCTGCGGGCGGAGTCACAAGCCGCGCTGGAGCAGGGCCTCGCCGGGCCGGAGGGTGCGGCCGCGGTGGCCGACCTTGCGAACTTCGCCGGAGCAGGCGTGGAGATGATCTTTGGCGAAACGGACGCGGTCGTCTGAGTCGGCACCAGCACCAGGACCAGGCGGGCCGCGGCGAAGCTCACAACGACGTACTGCCAGCAGTTGTGCGACAGCAAGGCGAGGCGGTCACCCTTGACGAGTCCCGCTCGGCCACCGCGCCGGCCATCCGGTCGATCAGCCCGTCAAGTTCGCGAGAGGTCAATCGGACGTCACCGTCGATCAACCCGACCTCGTCGGGAAGGCGTTGAGCGATACGCCGGGGAATGTCGCCGAGCGCGTGCTGGCGGGCGCGCGCCACCAAGGCGTCGAGCCCGGCCGGCGCCTGAGGTGCTGCGGTGACGGTTGGCCTCGCCTCTGTCGATGGTGTCCCTAGTCCGACGCCGCGGGTCGCGCGGGCCCACCCGGGGTCAGACCTGCCCGCGGCGGCGCCGTGACAGCTGGCATGGTGACCCCGGTCTATCTACTGCGCCCGGAGGCTCTCGTGCTTGCTGCTGTTTACCGCCAACCTGGCGACGCCGGCGTCCTCGCCGTCGAGGAGCTCGACGCACCACGACCGGGTCCGGGTGAGGTCCGGGTCCGACTCAAGGTTGCCGGGGTCAACCCCACCGATGGCAAATCGCGGCTGCGGGCCCAGCCCGACGGCTTCCAGATCCCCGGTCAGGACGGCGCCGGCGACATCGTCCAGGTGGGGCCCGATGTCGACCCGGCGCGGGTCGGGGAGCGGGTCTGGGTGTGGTTCGCTGCGGCCCGCGGCCGTCGCTGGGGCACCTGCGCACAGGAGACGGTTGTGCCGGCGCGGCAGGCCGTCCAGCTGCCCGACAGCGCGTCGTACGACGTCGGGGCCGGTCTCGGCATCCCGGCGATGACGGCATGGCACTGCCTGTTCGCCGACGGACCGCTGGACGGCCGGACCGTGCTCATCGCCGGGGGCGGCGGGGCGGTCGGCAACGCCGCGGTCGCCCTGGCCCGGCGCGGCGGCGCCCACGTCATCACGACCGCCAGCCGGGCCAAAACAAAGCTGGCGCAGGCTGCTGGCGCCCACGTCGTGCTGGACCGGCACGCCGACGACCTCGAAGCGCAGCTGCGACGGGCCGCGCCGGACGGCGTGGACCGCGTCGTGGAGCTCGCGCTCGGCGCCAACCTGGCGCACGACCTGTCGGTGCTGGCGCCGCGCGCGGTGGTGTCGACGTACGCCGATGACGTGCTCCGCGAGGTGCCGGTGCGCGAGCTGATGGTCGCGAACGTGACGTTGGCATTCGTCCTCATCTACGGGCTGCTCGACAAAGACCTCGACGCGGCCGTGGTGGGGGTGTCGGCGGCGCTGGCGGACGGCGCCCTGCTGGCGTTGCCGGTGCTGCGGATGCCGCTGGAGCAGGTCGGCGCCGCGCAGGACGCTGTCCTGGCCGGGGCCGCCGGCAAGGTGCTGCTCGAGCTGCCCTGAGGAGCAGCACCCGGCGACAGCGCACTCGCCATCCGCGCACGGAGCCTGCTTCACTGTGCCCTGGAGCACACCGAGCGGTGCGCGCCCGGCAACCCAGTCCCATCACGGAGGTCCGCGATGACCCAGACGCTCGAGCAGATCGCCACACCCAGCCCGGCCGCGGAGCGCGTCGACACCTGGCTGTCGGCCTTCCAGGACGCGCTCACCGCACGCGATGTCGATCGCGCGGCGTCGATGTTCCTGACCCAGAGCTTCTGGCGCGACCTGGTCGCCTTCAGTTGGAACCTCACCACGGTGGAGGGTCCCGCCGGGGTGGCCGACCTGCTGCGATCGACCCTCGACGGCACGGACCCGACGGGCTTCGCCACGATCGAGGAGCCGACCGAGGCCGACGGCGTGACGCAGGCCTGGATCGAGTTTGAGACAGCGGTCGGGCGGGGTCGCGGCCACCTGCGCCTGCAGGACGGCCCGGACGGCGTCCAGGCCTGGACACTGCTCACGACCCTGGAGGAGCTCAAGGGCTTCGAGGAGCCGACCAGCGAGCGCCGGCCCAAGGGAGCCGAGCATGGGGCGAGCAAGGACCGGGTCACCTGGTTGGAGGCCCGCGAGCACGAAGCCGCCGAGCTCGGCCGCACCCGCCAGCCCTACGTCGTCATCGTCGGTGGCGGCCAGGGTGGGATCGCGCTCGGCGCCCGCCTGCGTCAGCTCGGCGTACCGGCGATCATCGTCGACAAGCACGCCCGGCCAGGTGACAACTGGCGCAAGCGCTACAAGTCGCTGTGCCTGCACGACCCGGTCTGGTACGACCACCTGCCCTATCTGGACTTCCCCACGACCTGGCCGGTCTTCGCGCCGAAGGACAAGCTCGGTGACTGGCTCGAGATGTACACGCACGTCATGGAGTTGAACTACTGGGGCTCGACGACGTGCACCAGCGCCCGGTACGACGAGGCGACTGGCGAGTGGGAGCTGCAGGTCGACCGTGACGGCGAGCAGCTCACCCTGCGCCCGAAGCAACTGGTGATGGCATTGGGGGTCTCCGGCAAGCCCAATGTGCCGAGCTTTCCTGGCATGGAGCGCTTCCAGGGCGACCAGCACCACTCCTCGCAGCATCCCGGTCCGGACGCCTACGTCGGCAAGAAGGCCGTCGTCATCGGCTCCAACAACTCCGCGCACGACATCTGTGCGGCGCTGTGGGAGTCCGGCGCGGACGTCACGATGGTGCAGCGCTCCTCCACGCACATCGTCCGGTCCGATTCGCTGATGGACCTCGCGCTCGGCGACCTCTATTCCGAGCGGGCGCTCGCCGCCGGAATCACCACCAACAAAGCCGACACCATCTTTGCGTCACTGCCGTACCGGATCATGCACCAGTTCCAGATCCCCGTGTACAACGCGATCCGCGAACGCGACGCCGACTTCTACGCCCGCCTCGAGAAGGTCGGCTTCCAGCTCGACTACGGCGACGACGACTCGGGCCTGTTCATGAAGTACCTCCGCCGCGGCTCGGGCTACTACATCGACGTGGGCGCCGCCGAACTCGTCGCCGACGGCAGCGTCCACCTCGTGCAGGGCGCGGTGCGCGAGCTCATCGAGCACGCGGTCGTGCTGGAGGACGGCACCGAGCTCGAGGCCGACGTCGTCGTCTACGCCACCGGCTACGGGTCGATGAACGGCTGGCTCACCGAGCTCATCTCCCCCGAGGTCGCCGACAAGGTCGGCAAGGTCTGGGGACTTGGCTCGGCCACGACGAAGGACCCAGGGCCCTGGGAGGGCGAACAGCGCAACATGTGGAAGCCCACGCAGCAGGAGGCGCTGTGGTTCCACGGCGGCAACCTGCACCAGTCGCGCTACTACTCGCTCTATCTCGCGCTGCAGCTCAAAGCCCGCTACGAGGCGATCCCGACGCCGGTGTATGCCTTGCAGCCGGTGCACCACACCGCCTGAGGCTCAGCCGATCGGGACCCCCCGCAGCACGACCGGCGCGGTCGGGTCGAGCACCTGCGCCTGGCTGACTCCGGCCGGCACCAACACGTCCATCGCCTTCGGCAACTGTCCCTCCGGTACGCCGCACCGCGGGTCAAGGTCGCCGGCCACCGCGCACCGGCCGAACTGGAACGGTTGGGCGGTCGCGGCAAAGGTCCGCGCGCCGTCCTGACCGAAGCCGTCCTGTCCGTGCAGCACCACGGTGAAGGTCCAGCCGCTCGCCGGTGTGCCGCCGAGCAGTGCGGTTGGCAGCGTCACTGTGATCGTGCCGGTGAGCTGACTGGCCTGCGCGGCAGCGGTGCCGATCTGAGCCCCGGAGGCGTCGTACACCCGGGTCTCGTCGAAGCCGCGCACCTGGACCGCACGGGCCCAGGCGTCGCCGCTCGCCACGGAGTAGTTGCGGGACGCGAACAGCGGGCTGGTCGAGCCGGGGCTGCCGGGCTCGTGCACGAAGACGGTCAGCAGCTGTGCCCCGAGGGCATTGCCGAACGTCGGGGACAAGTCGCGCAGGGTGGTCCGCAGATAGGTCGTGGGGCCGTCCTGCACCACCCGGAACCGGGTCAGGTCGAACGCGCCGGCCTTGAAGTCGGCCGAGGTCGGATATTGGAATGTGCCCGGTCCATTGTCGTCCCCGACCGGATCGGTCACGTCGAGCAATTGGGTGCCCGTGATGACGTCGGAGCTGACCGCGCGCTGGTCGTAGCCGGTCGTCCGGCCCGCCGTGACGGTGGTGGTGAGCACCGTCGTCCCGAACGTCGTCGGCACCGTCAGCGCGAAGGTGCCGTCGGCGCCTGCGGTGACGGCGACCACCGCGCTGGTCGTGCCGCTGTCGGTGTTGGTCGCGGCGACCACCACCCGGCCGGCCGGGATGGTCGTACCGGTGACCTGCGTCGTCGCCGACGTCACCGCGGCGCCGGCCGCCGGGGCAGAGACGGTCAGGGCAGCCAGGCCCGGGGCCGGGCTGTCGACGTACCGCGCGCGCACCGCGCCCGGTTGCTCGACCGGGCGACCCGCGCCGAGCGAGAGCGCCAACCGGGCCAGCTGAGCCTGCGCCCACGTCAGCGGACCAGCCGAACCGGCGGGACGGCCGGGTGTGAAGCCGATCGAGGCGGTAGCGGGGTCGGCGCCGTACGGCGCGGCGGGCACGGCGGGGTCTTCCCAGACCTGTTCGGGCACCAGGCCCACCCCGGCGGCGGAGCGGTCCATCGTGTCGAGCAGCGCCGTGGCGCGGGCGCTGTCGCCGGTCTGCAACTGCTGCTCGGCGCGCTCACCGGCGAGGACCGGCCAGAGGTGACCGGAGCCTTTGTTGGTGGTGGGCCACGGCTGACCCTCGACCGGGCAGTCGGTCGGGTCGGCGACGTGGCAGTCGCCATAGCCATCCTCACTGCCTGGCGTGGCGGTGCCGTATCGATACCAGCCCGGACCTGTGGGGGTCGTCCGCTGCAGCGTGGCGTCCAGGACCGGCAGGCTGGCCTGCACGTCGGGGTCATCCGCAGGCAGGATGCCGAGCCGGGTCAGCTCCTGGAAGCCGCCGTCGACGACGGTCCGCTCGTCGGCGGTGGGCCCGCCGTTGCCCAAGCCGTACGACGTCCCGGCGTTGGGGTTGCCGGTCTTGGACAGCCGCAGGAAGTAGCGCGCGGCGTACGGCCCGGAGGTGGTCACCGTCCAGCCCTTGATCGAGCGCTGGAAGTGGTCGGCGGTGGCGAGGTAGAGCTTCGCCCGATCCGGATCCCCTTGCTGGCCGGCAATCCGGCCGGCAGCGACCAGACCGGCGATCTCGGCGGCGATGGTGGACGGCGAGTAGCCGCTCTGCTCCTCCCACCGCTCGGAGCCGAACACCGGCCCGTGCGCGACCACGAAGTCCGCGGCCTTGCGCACATGGTCGCGGTAGAGCGCGGCGTCGCCGCCGAGCCCGGACTGCAGTGCCATCAGGATCGGGTAGGCCGTCTCGTCGAGCTGGTCACCACCGGTGTCCGGCGCCCCCTGGCCGTTCAGGAGGCTGTTTCGCGGCAGCCGGCCGTCGGCGAGTTGCTGGCGCTCCAGCAGGAAGCGGGTCGTGGCGCGCGCGGTCCCCAGGTCGCCCGCGGTCAGCAGCGCGGTGAACGCCTCGTACAGGTCGCGGCTGAACACCTCGCGGTAGGACCCGAAGTACGGCGCCTTGCCGCCCTGCGACGTGCCGGCCGAGACCGCTTGCCCCCAGGGCGAAGCCAGCCCCGCCACGACCGCGCCCGGGAACGTCTTGTCCTCACTGGCCTTCACGACGTTGACGCTCAGGTAGTACGCCGCGCGCAGCCGCGCGACCCGCTCTGGTGACAGGCCCGGCAACGTCCTGGGCGGCTTGCGCAGGCCCTTGTCGTAGTCACGCCAGCCCCGCTCGTAGTCGTGCCGCACCTTGGCCAGCTCGCGCGCCAGCGATGCGCCGGCGGTGGCGACGGCCTGGCGCGGGGTGCGGCCGAAGCCGAGTGCCAGGGTGGCCTTGCCGTCGTCGAGGGCGAGTTCGGCGGTGCCGACGACGTTGCCGCTGGGGGCGTCGGCCCGCGGGTCGCTGAGCCGGCGCGCGCTGTCGAGCTGGGTCAGGCCGTCGCTCGGCGTACCGACGTAGCCGTTGCTGCTGGAGCGGAACGGCCGATCGGCCCGCAGCGCAAGCGAGGTGGGCACGGCGTAGTCACGGTGCGTCGCCTCGGTGACCGTCGTCGGGTCGCTCGCGACGAGCGCGCCGGTCGAGGCGTCGACGGTGGCGCTGTCGGCCCCTGCGTTGTCCCGTCCGCCACCTCCGTGGCCGCCGACGGTCGGGTCCAGCCGGGTGTAGAGGTGCAGCTGCTCGGTCGGCACGGTGAGCCCACGCAGCCGGGCGCCGACCAGCACGGTGTCCCGAACCGGATCGGTCAGATAGGTCGTGACCAGCCGCCAGGCACCGCTGCGCGCCGTTGTCGTCACGGTGCAGACCATGCCGGTCCGGTCGGCCGCCACGGTGTACGACGCGTCGCGCGTCTGCAGGTCGGTGAACGTGCGCCCGTCGGTGACGACGAACTGCATCGTCTCGACGTTGGTGGTGTCGATCGTCGGCTCGTAGACATCGGACAGCACGCCGTTCGCGACGGTGAACCACACCTTCGAGGTGGTCGTCCGGGCTGTGCCCACGCAATCCTTACGGGCCAGGTCGAAATGCGAGAGCGCACCTGGCGCACCAGCAGCCGTCCCGGTGGGGACCGCGATCGGGCGGCTCTTGGCCTGCGCCGGCAGCGCGCCGGTGACCCCGGGCGCACACAACGGGAGTGCGGCCAGGAACGCGACCCGACGCCACCGGCGCCTTGGTGACTGGGTGCTGGGCATGCCACTCCTTGGTCCGATGAGCACGGTGTGACGTCGGTCACTGCCGGACGCTAGGGCCGCCCGCTTTATCCCGTCAAACTGCCCAGGGGCAGGCCGCCGCCCGGCGCACGTCGCCCGGTTACCCCCTCCGGCGATCTTGACGATCTGGTCGCCCGCGTCGGCGCGTCACCGACCACAGTGTCAAGATCGGCCGCGCACCCGGGGGTGGGCCGGTTCAGCTGAAGGTCTGCACGGTCAGAAATGCGTTGAGCGCCACGATGACGGCCACCATGGCCGTGGCTGCGACGGTCGTGCTGCGCCGGTTGACCAACTCGTGCATGACGTCGACCCGGCGGGTCAGCAGCACGAGCGGCACCAGCGCGAACGGCAGTCCGAACGACAGCACCACCTGCGAGAGCACCAGTGCCCGGGTGGGATCGACCCCGACCGCGAGGACGATCAACGCCGGGGCCAGCGTCACCGCCCGGCGCACCAGCAGCGGGATCGAGCGGCGCACGAAGCCCTGCATGACCACCTGACCGGACAGCGTGCCGACGCCCGCGGAGGCGAACCCCGACGCCAGCAGCGCGACGGCGAAAGCCAGGGCAGCACCTGAGTCCAGCTCCCGGGCCAGACCGGCGTGGATCGCCTGCAGGTTGTTGGTGTCGGTGAGCCCCTGCCCGGCGAACAACGCCGCGGCGACGACGAGCATCGCGACGTTGACCAGCCCGGCCAGGCCCATGGCCACCGTGATGTCGATGCGCTGATGACGCAGCAGATGCTGCCGCTCGACGACGTCCGCAGCCGGGACCCGCTCCTGGGTGAGCGCCGAATGCAGATAGATCGCGTGCGGCATGACGGTCGCGCCGAGGATGCCCGTCGCGAGCAGCACACTGCCGGCACCGTCGAAGCTCGGCACGAGACCCGCCGCGGCGGGCCCAGGATCGATGTGCACGCGGAGCAGGTCGACCAGGAAGCCCAGCAGGATGACCGCGAACAGCCCGCCGATCACGAGCTCGAAGCGGCGGTAGCCCCGACGCTGCAACCCCAGCAGCCCAAACGCCACGGCCCCGGTCAGGACCCCCCCGATGACCAGCGGCAGGCCGAACAGCAGCTGCAGCGCGATGGCGCCCCCGGTCACCTCGGCCAGGTCGGTGGCCATCGCCACCAGCTCCGCCTGGACCCACAGGCCGATCGTCACCCGTCGCGGGAAGTGTTCCCGGCACAGCTCTGCGAGGTTGGACCCGGTCGCCAGGCCAGTTTTGGCCGACAGGGTCTGCACGAGCATCGCCATGGCGTTGGCGACGACGATCACCCAGAGCAACAGGTAGCCGTACGTCGCACCGCCGGAGAAGTTGGTGGCGAAGTTGCCCGGGTCGACGTACGCGATCGCGGCCACGAACGCCGGGCCGAGCAGCGGGAGACCCCCACGGAGTCGTCCCTTTGCCCGCAACAGGGCAACGGGAGTCTCGGTGGTCACCTGCCCGATCGTCGCAGTCACGCGACCAACTCGCCCTGCGCGTCGTCGCTGCGGCGCGGCTGGCGCTCCACATGGTGCGAAAGCCGTGACGGCGCAGGGTGGCTGGGGCTGTCAGTCTCGCATCTGCCGGCGCCGGGCGAGGCATCGAGCCGGCCCGTCGCACGCTGGCTGTCGAAGGCCCCGGAACCCCGGTCAGGAGCCGACCCGCCGCGATCGGGGAGGTTCCTGGCCGGTTCCGGCATGCCTCCAGCCGGCGCGGCATCCGGGCGCGACCACGCCCGCCCACCGGGAACCGGTAGGCGGGCGGGCAACGCGCTCAGCCCTTGAGGTCGGCGAGATCGACGTCGAGGGCACAGCAGACGCCGAGGGTCGCCGCCTCGATGTCCTGCTCGCTGCCCTCAGCGACCGCGCGGAGCAGGGCATAGGTGACCTCGGCGAGCGGCGCCATGATGACTCCGGCAACCGCGGCAAACCCTTCCCTGTCGAGGAAGGCGAAGCCGGCGGATGCAGCGGCCACCGCAGGAACGATCACTGCAGCCGTCGCTGCTGCGCCGCCTGCGCTGAGCCCCTGCAGCGCCGCGTCGAGGCTGCCCATGGCGCCCTTCCAGACCACCTGCGGGTCCTCGGACGTGAGCCACTCGGGCGGCGGCGGCGCGTCATCCCCTGCGGCGGCCGGCGAGGCGCCGGGCACGCTCATCGGGCGGCGACGCCGGCGTCGACCTGGGCGTCCGCGCCGGCGGTCTGCCCGGGGATCTGCGCGATCCGCTGGTCCCGGCGCAGGTCCAGGGCATCGCCCTTGAGCTGCGCGAGCTTGGCGGTCGTGTCGATGCCGTACAACCGGGCGATGTTCCCGCCGATGATCTTCTCTTTCGTCTCATCGGTCAGCGACACACCGAACTCGTCCTCGATGTCGGCCGGCAACTGGAACGCCATCAGATCATCGAGCTGCCACTGCGGGTACCAGATCGGGAAATCGGTCCCGTAGATGATCCGGTCCGGGCCGAGCCAGAACAGCAGGTTCGCCATGATGTTGGCGAAGAACCGCGGCCGGTTATGCACGAACGCCAGCGCCACCGCGAGCGACGCGTACACATTCGGGCTCCGCGCCGACAACCAACAGAAGTCATCCAACCGCGGCAGACCGCAGTGATCGACGATGAAGTTCAACTCCGGGTACAACGACGACGGCTCATCGATGTCCCGGACATCGAACTTCTCGAGCGCCAACGGCTCCACCGCCGGGCCCTTGTGGAAGTGCATGTTGGTGATCCCCAGCTCGATGCACCGCTCATACAACGGGAACACCATCGGGTCGTTGGCCTTCCAGCCCCGCGACTCACCACGCCACTCAGCGGTGTACCACTTGAACCCCTTCATCCCGAGCTCGACCTGCCGGTCGACCTGCTCGAGGGCATCTGGCGCCCGCGGATCGATCCCACCCAAGCCGATCATCCGGTCCGGCGCCCGCTTGATGAACTCCGCGTTGCGCTCCGGGTTGGTGAACCCGGTGTGATAAAAGTCCGACAGCACCTGCGTCGACAGGATCGACATGTCCGCATCGCCCTGCACGAACATCGTCTCCAGATACCAATCCGGATCGACCTTACGGAAGACCGTCTCGTAATCCATCGTCCACTGCGACTGACCAGCCGGGTTGAACCC
>JBKJOO010000215.1:0-5017 GCA_046595615.1 Mycobacteriales bacterium
GCCTGGACGGGATGGATCGGGTCCGGGCTGATGCCGGCAGCGCGCTGCTGATCGAGGCGCCGGTGGCGCCGAGCCGGACCGCCGCCCGGCTCGCGGGCCGGTTCGGACCGGCGCAGCTGACCGGTATCGAGACCGCCCTGTCGCAGGTTTACGCCCGTTGGCTCGGCGCGGTGCCCGCGCAGGTCAGGGCACCTTTGGTGCTGCGCGATGCGACGATCGACCTGGACGCCTCCGACATCGAGGTCTACGGCAAGACAAAGCGCGGTGTCGGCTGGAACTACGCGGGGGTCCGGTCCGGCCGGGTCCATCTGGCCAGTTGGGCGCAGGCCGAACTGCCATTGGCCGCGGACCTCATGGCCGGCAACACCGACGTCAGACCGGACGCTGGTGGGCTCCTCGCACGGGCCCTTGCCTCGATGCCGACGCAGGTCTGCGGCCGGCCCCGGGTCCGCGCCGACGCCGGCTACTCAGGCGCCACCCTGGCCCACGCTGCGGTGGAGCTGGGGTGTGACTTCGCGATCGCTGCGAAACGCAACTCCGCCGCGTGGCGGGCACTTTCGGCTGTCCCTGACAATGACTGGCGCGACGCTCGTGGGATGCACGGCGGGCAGGTCGCGGCGTGTGACTATGCCCCCGCGGGCTGGCCCCACGGCACCTACACGATCATCCGTAGGGTCAAGATCAGCATCGAGAAGCTCAGCGCCGACCCGCGGTCGCGGCGCCGCCGGACCGTCGCAAAGGACCAGCTCGCCCTCGCCCTGGGTGGCGCCGCCGACCACGTCTGGGCGGTCAGCTTCATCGTCACCAACATCCCCGCGAACGACGGTGACCTGGTCGGGCTGGAAGCGTGGTTCCGCAACCGCACCGCGATCGAGGAACGGTTCCGTGAGGTCAAGCACGGCGGGGGTCTCAACCACCTCCCCTCAGCTGACGCTGGCGTGAGCAGCGTCTGGATGTGGGCCGGGCTGCTCGCCGGAGCCATGTCGGTAATGCTGCAATCCCTGACCGGCCTCGACCGAAAGACGCACGCACCCGGCCGGATGCGGATCGCCACCCTGCGGCACCAGCTCCTGAACGTCCCCGGCCGGCTCATCCGACACGCCCGCGGCCTGACCCTGCGACTCCGACCCGCGGACACGACCCTACCCACCGCACTGGCCCGACTACGGGCCCTCCCCGCACCCACCTGAACGCCGCGACCTACCCCGACGAGCAAGGACCCGGACACACCGACACCAGGTCGGCGGCCTCTCCACGCCCACCACCAGCCCAACCAGCCGACACCCGAAATCAGCCCAACCACAGCAAGATCAACGCGCTACTGACGGATCTCGGTCAGACGCCGCACACGCTCATGTTCCCCAGGCCGCCTGGTGATTGCATACGACATTGTCCCCTCAGCTGGCCTTCCCAGGAGCCCTCATGACGACGACGGTCCCCATGCGCGCTTCCGGCAGCATTTCCTTCTCCCTTTCCATCGCGGGAGCGCACCGTCCTGCCGCCTCCGGTCGCACCTACGACTCGGTCGACCCGTTCACCCGCGAGCCGTGGGCAGTTGTGCCCGACGCCGGTGGCGAGGACGTGGACGCGGCGGTCGCCGCTGCGCGCGCCGCGCTCGACGGCGAGTGGGGGCAGCTGACGGCGAACCAGCGCGGCAAGCTGCTGTTTCGCCTGGCCGACCTGATCGCCCGCGACGCCGAGCAGCTCGCCGAGATGGAGACCCGCGACAACGGCAAGCTGCTGCGCGAGATGTCAGGCCAGATGGCCTATCTGCCGGAGTGGTACCGGTACTACGGCGGGCTGGCCGACAAGCTGGAGGGCTCGGTCATCCCGACCGACAAGCCCAACTACCTCGTCTACACCCGGCATGAGCCGGTCGGGGTCGTCGCCTGCATCACCCCGTGGAACTCCCCGCTGCTGCTGCTGACCTGGAAACTGGCGCCGGCCCTGGCGGCCGGCTGCACCGTCGTGGTGAAGCCAAGCGACTACACCCCAGTCAGCACCCTGGCGCTGGCCGACCTCGTCGTCGAGGCCGGCTTTCCGCCGGGCGTCGTCAACGTCGTCACCGGCTGGGGACCCGAGGTCGGCAAGGCTCTGTCCAGCCACCCGGGGATCGACAAGGTCGCCTTCACCGGCTCGACGCAGGTCGGCAAGCTCATCGCCCACGCCGCAGCCGACAACCTCACGCGGACCACCCTGGAGCTCGGCGGCAAGTCCGCGCAGGTCGTGTTCCCCGACGCCGACCTCGACGCGGCCGCCAACGGGATCATCGCCGGCGTCTTCGCGGCCACCGGCCAGACCTGCATGGCCGGCTCGCGCGTCGTGGTCCACGAGAGCGTCGCGGACGCGCTCGTCGAGAAGGTCGTCGCCCGGGCCCGGACGATCAAGATCGGCGATCCCCTCGACCCCGAGACCGAGATGGGTCCGGTCGCCACGGACAAGCAGTACGACACGGTGCTGTCGCACTTCGCCAGCGCGCGCGAGCAGGGCGCGACCTTCGCCTGTGGTGGCCGGCCGGTGGAACGCCTGGGCGGATGGTTCGTCGAGCCGACCGTCGTCATCGACACCCGGGCCGACATGCGCGTGGTGCGCGAGGAGGTCTTCGGCCCCGTCACCGCGGTCACGACCTTCCGCGACGAGGACGACGCGGTGCGGATCGCCAACGCCACCGAGTTCGGGCTGGCCGGGTCGGTGTGGACCAAGGACGTCCATCTCGCCCACCGAATGGCCGCACGCCTGCGGGCCGGGACCATCTGGGTCAACGCCTACCGGGTCGTCGCCCCCCACGTGCCCTTCGGCGGTTTCGGCGCCAGCGGCATCGGCCGGGAGAACGGGATCGACGCCCTCCGCGAGTACACCGAGACGAAAGCTGTCTGGGTCGAGCTCACCGGCGCCACCCGCGATCCCTTCACGCTGGGCTGACCGGGCGGCCCGGGAGCAGGGCGTGGTCGCGGCGCTTCGCGAGATCCTGCCCAACGCCGAAGGTCTGACCGCCACCACGGACCTGCTGCGTGACGCGGCCGCCAGGGCCGACGTGGTCGGCCGGCCCCCTTTCACCGGGTCTACCGCTGCATGCGCCTGCTCGCCCGAGCTCGTCGACGACGGGAGGATCTGGGTGCCGCAGTAGCCGACTCTGTCGTTGCTGCGGTCGATCCAGGAGTAACGGTTGGCCAGACCCGCCCAGGCGATGCTGCCGGCGGGACGGCCGGTGCGGGCGTCCTCGTGGTTGACCATAACGGTGTAGGTCCAGGACTTATACAGGCCGGGGAAGAACTCCGCCGGGTTGGACAGCGCGGGGATAGCCCCGGGCAGTCCATTGATCTTGAGGTCGCCGAGCTGGTTCGCGACAGCGACCTCGACCGTCTCGGCATCGAGGAACTGCTCACCGGACTCCGACCGGCCGTCGTTGACTCACATGCACAGGAACTTCAGGTATTCCTTGACGGTCGACCACAGGCCGTGGCCGCCCATGTCGACCTCTGGCTCGGGCAGCTCGAAGGATGTCGGGGTCAGGCTCTCGTCGGCCTCGCTCTGGGGTTGACCGGCGTTGCCCGGCCGACACCCACCGTCGCCTCGCTGTCACGGCCCACAGACGGCCCAGGATTCGCGGGGGCTTGCCCAATCGGTCTCGCCTTCGCCCCGAGTCGAGGAACGTTACGCGGGACCTTGCCACCCGTTGCCGTATGAAAGTAAGGTAAAGGTATGACCGTTGCCGCCAGTTCCAGTCCGCCCGCCACCCCGAAGGTGAAGAAGACGGTCACGCTGGACGCAGACCTCGTGGCGGCGATCGGCGACGGCAACCTGTCCTCAGCGGTCAACGAGGCCCTGTCCGAGCGCGTGCACCGTCTGCAGCGTGCTCGTTCGCTGCGGACCTACTTGGACCAGTACGCGGCCGTCGAGGGGCCCCTCGACGAGGCCCGGGTGCAAGAGTTCCTGCACTTGCTCGGTGGCCCATCCGGTGCGTAGCCCAGTGCTCGACGCCGAGGCCGTACAGGCGCTCATCCAAGCCGACCATCCCTCACGCCGCCAGGTCCATCACCTGCTCGAGGCGGCATCGCGACTGCAGCGAGATGTCGTCGTCCCCGCGGTGACCCTCGCCGAGCTGTACCGCGGTGCCCGCCGTACGCGGAACGTCGACGCGGCGTTGGCGCCTCACGAGCGGTACCTGGTCATCCGCAACACAGACCGAGGCTTCGCCCGATTGGTTGGCGCCTTGCTCGCCAGCGTCAAGCTCGGCAGCGAACACATCGCGGACGCACACGCCGCTGCAGCAGCCGTCGAGGAGCAGGGCATCATCCTCACCGGTGACCCAGACGACATGGAGCGGCTCGTCGCCGGGACGCCGACCGTCACCGTCGTCGCGCTCACGGACAGCCGTATCAAGACGATCCCGCAATGACGGCATCCCCTGCCTGCGCGCGGCAACCAACGCCCCCGAGGGGGATGTAGGCGTTTCATCGGGCAGAGCTGCACGCAGTCGTGCGGAGTGTCGGGACTGATAACCGCGATGAGGCGGCGTTACCCGCGGTGCATCCCAAAGCGGTACCGTGATGGTGTGAGCACTCAGATCGCTGTCCGGTTGCCCGACGAACTCGTCGCCTACGTCGGCCGCGCCGTCGCCGAAGGTCGCGTGCGCAGTCGCGCCGAGTTGGTGGCACGGTTGATCGAGCGGGACGCACGGCGCCAGCGCGCTGAAGAAGACCTCACCGTTCTCGCGGAAAAGGGCCTGGTGCGTGACCCGGAGGCGCTCGCGATAGCCCGGGCGACGGGTTCGACGCCCATCGCGGAGTAGCGGTGCGACCTCTGCACATTGCCACGCTGGACAAGCGACGGCCTGTCTTGGTCCTGACGCGAGAGCTGATGGTGGGGAGGATGTCGACGGTGACGGTTGCACCCATCACCAGCACGGTGCACGGCATCGCGACCGAGGTGCCGGTAGGTTCCCGCAACGGGCTGGACCACGACGGTGCGGTGAAGTGCGACCAGATCGTGAGCATTCCGATCGAGCACTTGCACG
>JBKJOO010000240.1:0-2676 GCA_046595615.1 Mycobacteriales bacterium
GGACCGTTCCGGGACCTGACGTGCGGACGTGGATGCGGATACGCCGCGGCGGGCGAGCAACGGTCGCGGCGCGCTGGCGATCGAGGGTGAGAGTGACGGTCGCTCGGGCGATCGGACCGCCGAACGTCGCGTCGAGGCTGTCGTCCGCGCGGAGTAGTGCCTCTGCGACGGGCACAGCGCTGAAGCCGACGCCTTCGCCGGTGTAGCGGCGCACGGGCGCCCCACCGAGAACGAGCAGTCTGCCGTCGGCGCGCGCGATGAGAGCTCCCACCTGCAGGCCATGAGGCTGCTGCTGGCCGAAGATCCCGAAGCCCACCGGCCCTGCCGCAAACGGGATGGACGCCTCGCGCAGCACGCCCGTCCGTCCGACGGCGCTCACGTCCTGCAGGGCGAGATCGCGCCGGCTGGCGAACCCGGGCTGTGGATTGCCGGCCCACACGAGGTCGCTGCCATCCGGCCGGGCGAGCAGTCGGCCAAACCCGAACGAGGAGTCCACGGCCGTGACACCGGAGTTTCCGAACGACGCGTCACGCTCGCCGGCCGCCGTTACACGCACCACGACCTGCGGCGCACTGATCGCCTGCAGGACGTCGAGGCGGCCGTCTGGGCGAACGGCGATCGACTGGGGAAACGGGATGGGCGCGGGCGTGCCGTCGTGATAGGCGGGGTCGATACGCCCGTCCGCCAACAGCCTGCTGGCGAGACCGCCGGTCGCGACCGCGGCCGACCCGGCCGTGGTGAGGATCCGTCCGTCGGCGAGCAGCCGTGCCGCCGATCCGCTGGCTCCGGCAGCCGGCACGCGCGCCGTCCCACGGTCGCCGAAACTCGCGTCAAGGCGGCCAGTTGCGTCAAAGCGAAGCACCTCCCACTGGCGCTCGGACGGGTTCGTGCCGCCGTAGGCGGCCACGACGACGCTCCCGTCGGCGGCGACGTCACCCGTTCCGGGCTGCACGTCGGCCTTCGCGACGCCGGCGGTGCCGTAGCTCGCGTCCACCGCGCCCTGAGGCGTGAGCCGCAGGATCGCCAAGCGCGAGACCCCGCGTAACGCAGGATCGTTGTACGCGCCGACAACCAGCAGGCGGCCTTGTGGGTCGCGCAGCACCTGCGACGGAAAGAAACGCAGCACGCCGGGGACCGTGGGCTGCGCAATGCCGCGTTGGCCGAACCCGCCAGCCGGCCGGCCGTCGGGGCCGAGCGCGAGAATCGAGAAGCCCTGTCCGTATTCGGCCGGCACGACGGCCACGACGCTCCCGTTGCCATCCACGGCTACGGCGTCCGTCGCCCCGGACGCATCGATGTTCCCGACTCGCGTCGGCGGCACGCCGACGGCCACGCGGCCCGGAGCGGTGAGCACCACGGGCGCGGCCGCCTGGGCGAGACCGGAGACGAAGAGGACGGCGGGCGTGACCGCCAGGCCGACGGGGAGGACTCCGCGAATCATGCTCTTCGAACGTCAGCGAAGCCAAGAGGTTGCGGCGGTGAGCAGCTCCGGCAACTGCGCTGAGCCCGCGGCACTCGCGCCCGCCGGTGAGCTTGTGCGCTTTGGACTGCGATGAAAGTCAGGGCCCCCCCTCGGGGCACGCTCTGCTTGTCATCGTCGACCGTGTCCGAAGGAGGCCCTGGATCATGTTGCACGCCGGTTTGGACCTCAGCCGCAAGCGGCTGGACGTGTGCCTGATCACCGAGGAACGGCAGCGGCCGCTGGGCGGCCGCATGCTGGCGCGACCTCGAACGGCGGCACCGAATGCAGCGCCTTTTTCCGAACAGACTAGATGCACTGTATGCGAGTGCAGCACCCTGACCGACCCCAAGCCGGGGGCCGCTGGCGGTACGAACAGCCGCGCCGAGGGGGCGACGGCGAACGTTGCCGGCACGTTGGCCGACCTCGAGGTGCGAAGGATCGCTCAGCGCGGGCGGTAGGCGTCGGCGCGGTGCTCAATGCGCAACACGATCACCTCGCGTGGCTCCTCGCTGAGGCGGTAAAGGATCCGGTAGGTCCCCCTGCGCGCCGACCAAACCCCCGCAAGCTCACCGCGCAACGGCTTGCCGACCCGCCGCGGCCTATCGATCAGGGTCGTGGTGAGGAACTCAATCACCGCCCCACCCACGGCCTCTGGCAGCCGGTCGGTCAACGCCCGGCGGGCCGGTGGCGTCAGGACAAGTTCGTACGGCGCGCCGTCGATGCTCTCATCGGGCAAGACGACGAACGGCTTCCACGCCTCGCACCACGTCGCCCTCGGCGTAAGCAGCGTCAGCCTCGCGGATCTCCGCCAGCGCGGCGGCATCGCTGAGCACCGCCAGCGTCTCCTCTAAGCCCGCAAGGTCGTCCGGGCTGATCAACACCGCGGCCTCGCGGCCGTTGCGGGTGATCGTCACCCGCTCGTGTTCACGCTCGACCCGGTCGACGACCTCGGAGAGGTGATCGCGAACAGCGCGCAGGGGCTCAGAGCTCATGGCCACGATTGTGGCCACTCTCGGCGCCGCTGTCCAACCCAGGGGCCCCGAAATGCCCCGGCTGGGTGCTGCAGTCGCACGCGGGGCATCTAGTCTGATCGGGAAAAAGCGTTGCAAATGCCGCTGAGTTGAAGTCGCGACAGTGGCCGCAGCGCAGCGGCCGCCATCAGGGTGGACGTCGCTTGTCGGGCCCGGTCGGGGCCAGCCAGGCGCGGTGGTGAG
>JBKJOO010000042.1:0-9245 GCA_046595615.1 Mycobacteriales bacterium
GTCCGCAGCAGCCCCGATCCCACCGTCAAGACGGTGGCCAGCGAGGACACCGTCGCGGTCGTCGGGGTCGTCGTCGCCCTGGTCGGTCGGCACCGTCTTGCACCAGCTGACCCGCAACGAGCTGTGGGACGGCCTCGCCTCCCTGATCATCGCCGACCTGCTGGCCTACGTCGCCTTCGTCCTCGGGCGCGACACCAAGGAGCTGCTGATCGGCGAGTCCGCCGACCCCAAGGTGCGGCTGTCGGCGTACGACGTGCTGGTGTCGAGCGAGCAGGTCCTGGCCGTCAAGGAGCTGCTCACCATGCAGCTCGGGCCGTCCGCCATCCTGGTCGCAGCGCGGGCGGAGTTCGACGGCGACCTGCTGGCCCGCGAGCTGGAGCAGGTCTGCACCGAGCTGGCGCACGAGATGCGGCGGCGCGGCGGGCGTCACTTCCCCCAATCGTGGTGGCCCTTCTTGCCCCGCAATGTCAGCTTCCAGCTCGTCGTACGACGGGGGAAGTGGCGCCGCGCCCTGCCGACAGGGAGTCCGCACCTGCGCAAAGATCATCACAGTGGATCACTCAGGGCGGCGCAGGATGGCGTCGATCAGGTGCGGACCGGGTTCGGCGAGCGCGCGCGCGAGCTGTCCGGCCAGCTGCTCGGCGGTCTCGGCCCGGCTGGCGGGCACCCCCATACCGGTGGCCAGTGCGACGAAGTCCAGGTCTGGCCGGCGCAGGTCGAGCAGCTGACGGGCCCGCTGTCCGTCGCGGGCAGCACCGACGCGCTGCAACTCGCCATCCAGGATGGCGTAGGCGCCGTTGTTGCAGATGATCGTGGTGATGTCGAGCTGCTCCCGGGCGTAGGTCCACAGCGAGGCGATCGTGTACATCGCGCTGCCGTCGGCCTGGACGCCGATGACCGGTCGGTCCGGGCAGGCCACCGCCGCGCCGGCCGCTGACGGCAGGCCCTGCCCGATCGCGCCGCCGGTCAGGGTCAGCCAGTCGTGCCGTGGCGCGCCGGCCGTCGCGGCGGCAAGATGGCCGCCCGAGGTGAGCGCCTCGTCCACCACGATGGCCCGCTCCGGCAGGAGTGCACCCAGGACGTCGGCGAGCGCTGCCGGGGTGAGCCGCCCCTGTGGCAGCGCCGGTCGGGACAGGGCGGCAACGACGGCCGTGACGCCTGGGGCGGCGAGCTCGGCCAGCTCGCGGAGCGCCGCCGTCGCGTCCTCACCGGGCTCGGCGAGCGGGTGGATCTGGCAGTCCTCGGGCGCGAACACGCCGGGCAGTCCGGGGTAGGCGAAGAACGCGACCGGCGCTCGGGCCCCGGCGAGCACCAGGTGGCTGGTGCCGGCCAACTCGGCGAGGGCGGCCTCCGGGGCGTACGCGAGCTGCTTGACGGTCGGCAGGCCGGCGCCACGGGGCAGCCGGGCCGGGAAGGTCTCGCACAGCAGTCGCGCGCCGGTCTGCGCCGCCACCCGGGACGCGGCCAGCAGCCCCTGTTCGGTGAGCGCGGCGCCGCCGAGCAGGAGCACGGTGGGTTCGCCCCGACGTACGACGTCGGCGATCTCCTGCACCGTGGACGGGCCGACCCGGGCCGGTTGCCGGCGACGGACCACCGGTGCAGGCCGGCCACCCTCGCCCCAGGAGACGTCGGCGGGCAGGGCCAGGGTCGCGACGCAGCCGGGCGGCGCGCCGGCGGCGGCAATGGCATCGGCGGCGTCCGCGGCCAGGTCGCCAGTCGCCAGGGACCGGCGGAACCACCCCGACACGGCCCCGGCAAGGGCGTCGAGGTCGGACTCGAGCGGCGCGTCCAGGCGCTTGTGGGAGGTTGCGTGGTCGCCCACGATGTTGACGATCGGCGTCCTCGCCCGGCGGGCGTTGTGCAGGTTGGCGATGCCGTTGGCCAGACCGGGACCGAGGTGCAGCAGCGTGGCAGCGGGCCGGCCGGCCATCCGCCCGTAGCCGTCGGCCGCTCCCGTCGCGACGCCCTCGAACAACGTCAGAATGGCCCGCATCTCGGGCACCTCGTCCAGGGCTGCGACGAAGTGCATCTCACTCGTCCCGGGGTTGGCGAAACAGACGTCGACGCCGGCGTCGACGAGCGTCCGGAGCAGGGCCTGTGCGCCGTTCATCTGTCGCCTCCGGTGATCGTGGGCATCGCCCGCCGCAGGCTAGGGCACGGTCCGCCGGGCCAACTCGGCGTCGATCGCCGCGACGGCGTCCCGCGCACCTGCGGCGAGCTCGAACTCGAGGGCTCCGGCGGCCTGCTGCATGGCGACGAGATGACGGGTCCGTTGCCCCTGGAGCTGACCGACGGTCCGCTCGGCCAACTGCACCGCGGCCGTCTCGACGTAGCTCGAACCGCCGTCTTCGAGCAGCGGCTGGCGGGCCGGCGCCGTACCGAGGTGGTGATGGCGGCCGGTCTCCGGCGCCCGGTAGTCGCCGCGCCGGGTGCGGACGAGGTCACGGGCCCGCTGGGAAGGGTCCTGCTGTTCGCTCAACTCCAGGCCAGCGCCGTCGTAGGGTCGGCCAGCACCCGGGCGATGTCGGCGAGGAACTGCGAGCCGAGCTGGCCGTCCACGTTGCGGTGGTCGAACGACAGCGCGAGCTGGGTGACCTGCCGCACGACGATCTGGCCGTCGACGACCCACGGCGTCGGCCGGACCGCGCCGAAGCACAGGATCGCGCTCTCACCAGGGTTGAGGATCGGTGTGCCGGTGTCGACGCCGAACACCCCCACGTTGGTGATCGTGATCGTGCCGCGGGCCATGTCGGCCGGCGCCGTGCGGCCGTCACGGGCCGTCGCGACGAGCTCCTGCAGCGCGATCGCCAACTCGGCCAGCGACATCCGGTCGGCGTCTTTGATGTTCGGTACGAGCAGCCCGCGCGGCGTCGCCGCCGCGATGCCGAGGTTGACGTAGTCCTTCACGACGATCTCGTCATCGGTGAAGGTGCTGTTGATCTCCGGGTTGCGCCGGACCGCCAGCAGCAGCGCCTTGGCGACGAGCAGCAGCGGGGTCACCTTGACGCCCGCAAGCTCCGGCAGGGCGCGGAGCCTGGCCAGCAGCTCCATCGACGGCGTCATGTCCAGCGTGAGGAACTCGGTGACGTGCGGCGCGCTGAACGCACTGCCGACCATCGCCTGCGCCATCACCTTGCGCACGCCTTTGACCGGGATCCGCCGCTCCCTCGTCGCCAGGTCGTACGCCGGGGCAGCGGCCAGCTGGTCCCCCGCCGTGCTCGCGCCCTCGACGTCCGCGCGCGAGATGGTGCCGCCGGGCCCGGTGCCGACGATGGCGCCGAGGTCGACGCCGCGCTCCCTCGCCAGTTTGCGCACCGGCGGCTTGGCCCGGACCGGCCCGCCGGCAGCGGGCCGCTGCCCAGCGAACACCTGGGCAGCGGCCTGACCGACAGCCGCGGCGGAGACCCGGGCGGCGGTGGCCGGCGGGGGTGGCGCCGGCGGCTCACCGGCGACCACCAGGGGTAGGGCGGTGCGGGCCCGCCGGGTCAGCGCGCCGTCCTTCGGGCCGTAGCCGACGAGCGTGGCGGTGCGGCCGGTCGGACCGACCTCCCCGATGAGGGCGCCCGCGGCCGGCGCCGGCACCAGATCCGCCACCACGGCTGGCACCACGGCTGGCCGATCTTGACGATCTGGTCGGTCCAGCGGCGTGTCTTGGACAAGATCGTCAAGATCGGCGCGGGGGAGGGGGCCGGCCGACGGGTCGGTGTCGAAGCTGATGATGACCGCGCCGACGTCGACGACCTCGCCGGCCAAGTGGTGCAGCTCGGTGACGACACCGGCGTAGGGCGAGGGCACCTCGACAGCGGCCTTGGCCGTCTCGACCTCGACGATCGGCTGGTTGAGCGTCACCGTGTCGCCGGGCTGGACCATCCACTGCAGGATCTCCCCCTCGGTCAGGCCCTCACCGAGGTCGGGCAGCTTGAACTGCGCGATACGTGCCATCGGATCCGTCCCTTCCTCAGTAGGCGAGCGAGCGGTCGACGCCGTGCAGCACCCGGTCGAGGTCGGGCAAATAGTCCTCCTCGACCCGCGACGGCGGATAGGGCGTGTCGAACCCGGTCACCCGCAGCACGGGCGCCTCCATTTCGTAGTAGAGCTCCTCGCTGAGCCGCGCGGCGATCTCCGAGCCCAGCCCCACGAAGGACGGGGCCTCGTGCACCACCACCGCGCGACCGGTACGGCGTACCGAGGCGAGGACGGTCGCGAAGTCGAGCGGCGACAGTGACCGCAGGTCGACGACCTCCAGCTCGTGGCCCTCACCGGCCGCCGCGGCGGCCGCCTCGAGGCAGGTGCGCACCATCGGGCC
Source organism: Mycobacteriales bacterium (assembly GCA_046595615.1). Taxonomy (GTDB): domain Bacteria; phylum Actinomycetota; class Actinomycetes; order Mycobacteriales; family SCTD01; genus JAYSQK01. The sequence continues at coordinate 4,307 of JBKJOO010000042.1, forward strand.
GTAGGCGATGAGCGTCAGATCGGTCCCCGGCCGGACGACCCGGGCCTGCCAGAGCGGGTCGGGGGTCGCGGTGACATCGACCTCGGCCTTCTCCCAGTACCGCCGCTTGGGCTCGAAGAAGATCACTGGGTCGTCCGAGGCGATCGCCTGCTGGATCATGAAGTGGCCGTCGACCGGGTTGGAACAGGTCACGACCTTGAGCCCGGCGGTGTGCGCGAAGTACGCCTCGGGCGACTCGCTGTGATGCTCGACCGCGCCGATGCCGCCGCCGAACGGGATCCGGACCGTGATCGGCAGCTTGACCTGGCCCCTGGACCTCGAGTGGATCTTTGCCAGCTGCGAGACGATCTGGTCGTAGGCCGGATAGACGAACCCGTCGAATTGGATCTCGCAGACCGGCCGGTACCCACGGATCGCGAGACCGATCGCGGTGCCGATGATGCCCGACTCAGCGAGCGGGGTGTCGAAGACGCGGTCCTCGCCGAAGTCCTTCTGCAGGCCGTCGGTGACCCGGAAGACACCGCCCAGCTTCCCGATGTCCTCACCCATCAGGATGATCTTTGGATCGCGCTCCATCGAGGCCCGCAGGCCCTCGTTGATCGCCTTGGCCAGGGTGAGCTGCGCCATCAGTGACCGGCCGCGAAACCGCCGAGGTAGGCGCCGAAGTCGGCCTTCTGCTCCTGCAGGAGCGGCGTCGTCTCGTCGTACACGTCGTCGAAGATGCTCAGCGGATCCGGGTCGGGCATCGCCAGGCACTCGCGCCGGATCCGGGCGGCGAGCGTCGTGGCTTCGCTCTCGAGCGCTTCGAAGAACGCGCTGTCGGCCAGCTGCTGCTTGAACAGAAACGCCTTCATCCGCTCGAGCGGGTCCTTGAGTTTCCAGGCCTCGAGGTCCGACGACAACCGGTAGCGGGTCGGGTCGTCGGAGGTCGTGTGTGCGCCCATCCGATAGGTGAACGCCTCGATGAGCGTCGGCCCCTGCCCGGTGCGGGCGGCGTCGAGAGCCTTGCGCGTCACGGCGTAGGACGCGAGCACGTCGTTGCCGTCGACGCGTACGCCGGGGAAGCCGAAGCCCTCGGCCCGCTTGTAGAGCGGGATGCGGCTCTGGGTGGACGTCGGCGTGGAAATGCCCCATTGGTTGTTCTGGCAGAAGAACACGATCGGCGAGTTGTAGACGCTCGCCCAGACGAACGCCTCGTTGACGTCGCCCTGACTGCTCGCGCCGTCGCCGAAGTAGGCGATCACGGCCTCGCCCGTCTCGGGGTCGCCGACCGCGCCGTCCTTGGTGATCCCCATCGCGTAGCCGGTGGCGTGCAGGGTCTGCGACCCGATCACGATCGTGTAGAGGTTGAAGCGCTTCTCCTGCGGGTCCCAGCCACCTTTGCTGGCGCCGCGGAACAGCCCGAGCAGCGTCAGCGGATCGACGCCCTTGCACCAGGCGACCCCGTGCTCGCGGTAGGTCGGGAAGGCGAAATCCTGACTGCGCATCGCGCGGCCCGAACCGACCTGGGCAGCCTCCTGACCAAGCAGCGCAGCCCAGATCCCGAGCTCTCCCTGGCGCTGCAGGGCGGTCGCCTCGACGTCGATGCGGCGGACCAGGACGAGATCGCGGTAGAGCGCGCGGTAGTCGTCGTCGGACAGGTCGATGTCGTAGTCGGGATGGTGGACCCGCTCGCCCTCAGGCGTCAGCAGCTGGACGAGCTCCGGTCCGGTGGTGCTGCTGCTGCTGGCCGGCTGGGGTCCTTGGATCACGGTCATGCGCGGGCTCCTCGTGCTCGGCTGCCGCCCTGGGGTCGCCGGGTGCGGCAGTGGCCGGTGCCGACGCCGCCGGGTCGCCGCGGGGTGTGCGACGGGTCCGACGGTGGCGGCGGTGGGTCAGGCCGTCATCGTGTCAGATCCGCGGCGACCGGTGTGACCTGCGTCTCGCTGGGCGTGCTGGCGGCTAGGAGGGCCGGTTGCCGTGCCCGCGGCCGTGCTGGTCACCGTCGTCGTGGCCGTGCTGGTCACCGCCGTCGCGGCGCGCGTCCGATCCCGGCCCGTCGTCCCCAGCCGATCCATGCCCCTGTTCGTGACCCGCCTTCGTGCTCCTGGGGGGCCGCGCGGTCGTCACCTGGGGACTGGGCGCAACGGCGGGTCGCCGAGCCAGTTGCTCGGCGGCCGGGCTGGGCTGGCCGCCTCGAGTGCTCGGGCGAACCGGGGTGCCGGCCACCACCGGCAGGGTGACCGGATTGCCGCCCGCAGCCGGAACAGGCAGCACGGGAGCCGGTGCGGGCTGGCCGCCGGTCGCCGGCGGGGCAGTGGGGTCGGTCACGGGGGCCGGGGGGTCCGTCGGTGGTCGCTGAATCGGGGGATGCCCGGCGGGCGGCCCCGGGACCGGCGGGTTGTCGACCGGCGTCTGGATCGGCAGGCCGGCGACCGGCTGATTCGGCGCCGGAGCGGCCGGCACGAGCGGGGCGGGCAACGGCGCCGGCCCGTCGGTCAGGCTCGCGGTGACCGCCCCCCGGATCGCGACGCCGCTCAACAGTTGCTGGACACCGACGACGGTGATCGGTCGCACCCCGGCGACCCGCCGCGCCACATGGACGTCGCTCGGCCAAGCGCGGCCGGGCGGGCCTCCCACGATGACGGCGCCGGAACCGCGGGCGTCGAGGGGCAGGCTGAGTTGCGGCGGCAGCGAGCCGAGCGTCGCGCCGGACGTGCCGGTGCGAACCACCACAGCTGTGCCGGCGGAAGCCAGCGCGACCATGGCCACGGTCGTGACCCCGAGCGCGAGCCGGGCGGACATAGCGCCGCTCGACGTGACGTCCATCTGCCCACCTCCACTCGGCCGATCGCAGTAACCCGGATGCCATCTTGCCACGGAACGTGTTGGAATGGTTACTGCGTGCAAGGGCAATGTGCGTGTCGTCTCCCAGGCAGCCCCACGCCCCCGTCGACCGCCCGAGCGCGCCCTCAGGGACACGACACCTACCGTGTCCTCATGACCTGGCCCCGGCCCGTGCCGCTCATCGGCGATGCCACCTCCGCGGCCGAGCGGGCCGGTGCACCGGACGCGTGGGCCTTCGAGCAACCGGTCCGGCAGGCGCTGTACGACGTGATCGCTGCCCGCCGCGACGTGCGCCGGTTCCGGCCCGACCTTGTCGATGATGAGCTGCTCACCAGAGTGCTCGCGGCCGGGCACGCCGCACCGTCGGTTGGGCATTCCCAGCCGTGGCGCTTCATCGTGGTCCGCGAGGCGGCACTGCGCGAGCGGGCGGCCTGGATGGCCGACCAGGAGCGACTCGCCCAAGCGGCGCTGCTCGAACCGGAAGCCGCCAGGCAGCTGCTGGACCTGCAGCTGGAAGGTATCCGGGAGGCACCGCTCGGCGTGGTGGTGTGCTGCGACCGACGTACGCCGGCGGCAGGCGTGCTCGGTCGGGCGACCTTCCCCGACGCCGACCTGTGGTCGTGCGCGTGCGCCATCCAGAACCTGTGGTTGGCGGCCCGCGCGGAGGGGCTCGGGCTCGGTTGGGTGACCCTGTTCGAACCCGCCGGCCTCGCCGCCCTGCTGGGCCTGCCCGACGGTGTCGTCACCCTCGGCTGGTTGTGTCTGGGTTGGCCCGATGAGCGCAATCGCGCACCCGGGCTCGAGCGCGCCGGCTGGTCCCGGCGCCAACCGCTGTCCGAGGTCGTGCTCACCGACCGCTGGCAGTCGGCGTCGCCGTCCGCCCCGGTGAGCCGCCTGCGGGCGCCCGCGCAGCGCCAGGTCGTCGATGCGCGCGATGCAGCCGATCGGCTGCTCACGCCACCGGGTTCGCTCGGCGTGCTCGACCGGGCCGTGGACAAGGTGGTTGCCCTCGGGCACAGCGATCTCACGACGGGCACGCTCGTCCTGGTCGGCGCCGAGCACCGGGTCGCCGAGCTCGGGGTGTCGGCCTTCGCCGGCAGCGTGACCGGCGACGTGCTTGCCGCGGCGCGGCAGGGCCGGGCGCTGGGCACGGTGGCGGCCACCAGCGCCGGCCTCGTGGTGGAGGTCGTCGACGCCGGCTCCAGCAGCGGGGACCTGCTCCACACCGACGCCTTGACGGTCCAGGAGGCCGAAGCGCTCGTCGAGCGCGGCTGGGCACTGGGCGGGCGCGCCGCCGGTCTCGGGTTGGTCGCCCTCGGCGAGGTCGGTATCGGCAACACAACCGTCGCCGCAGCGCTGGTCGCCGGGCTGCTCGACCTGACGCCGGAGGTCGCGGTCGGGCTCGGTTCGAGCGCGGACACCCCGATGCTCGAGCGCAAGCGCGAGGTGGTGGCGGGGGCGCTGACCCGGCTCGCGGCTCGCGATCTGCAGCAGCCGATGGTGGCGCTCGTTGCGCTCGGTGGCCCGGAGGTCGCCCTGCTCACCGGGGTCGTCCTCGGCGCGGCGCAGGCCGGTGCGGTGATCGTGACGGACGGCCTGCTCACCTCGGCGGCCGCCCTCATCGCAGCGCTCCTCGAGCCGGCCGTCACGGCCAACCTGGTCGCTGGTCAGCGCAGCCGGGAACGCGCGCACCCGCTCGTCCTGGCGCGGCTCGGCCTCGAACCGCTGCTGGATCTGCGGTTGCGTGCCGGCGAGGGCGCGGGGGCCTGCTTCGCCGCCGGGCTGCTGCTCGCGGGGCTGCGGGTCAGGCGGGAGACCGGCCGCGTGCGGGGCTGACCGACGCCCGGACGCGGCCCGCGGGCCGCACAGCGACCACAACAGCAGGGAAGCGGAGCGCCCGGCCCGGTGCGCACGCTCACTACCAACCGTTCCGGTCGCTCCCCAGCCGCGCTTCACTGCTGTTGTGGTCGCTCGGGTCGCCCACGTGGCGGGCGAACGGACGATCGCGACGTAGGGTCGGCGGTCGTGACGACTCCCACCGCCGCCTCCGTGCGCGCCAGGCTCGCGACCGTCCTACCCGCGGCGCGCGAGGATCTCGAACAGCTTGCCCGGA
>JBKJOO010000219.1:0-10325 GCA_046595615.1 Mycobacteriales bacterium
TGGTCACCCGAATGCAAGGCGCAGGAAAGGCGGTTGCCTTGACCTTCGACGCCTGCGGCGGCCCTGGCGGCCATGGCTATGACGCCGCCCTCATTGGGTTCCTGCGCCAGGAGCAGATCCCGGCGACGCTGTTTATCAACGCCCGGTGGATCGACGCCAACCCTGGCGTTTTCGGTGACCTCGCCTCTGACCCTCTCTTCGACATAGCCAACCACGGGACCCGCCATCTTCCGCTATCGTTACGAGGCTGGTCGGCATACGGCATCGGTGGCACCAGAGATGCCGGCGAGGTCTACGACGAAGTCGAGGGCAACGCACGCAAGCTGCTCGCACTGGTCGGCCACCCGGTGCGTTTCTTCCGCTCGGGCACGGCCCACTACGACGACGTGGCGACTCGAATAGTGCATGATCTGGGCGAGCAGGTCATCGGCTTCGATGTTAACGGCGACGCCGGGGCAACGTTCACCGTCCGGCAGGTTGCCAAGGCCTTGCGCACGGTCCGGCCGGGGTCGATCGTCATCTCCCACATGAACCACCCAGGTCATGGCACCGCCGCAGGTATGCGCGCGGCTTTGCCCGCGCTCAAGGGCGCCGGCTACCGATTCGTGCACGTGGCCGACTACGTGCAGATCCCAGCAACACATCGGTGACCGGTGACCGATTGAACTACGGGACGATCGGAGTGGGGGTCAACAAACGCGACGACGTGCCCCGCAGACTGTTGGGTTACCGGGATGCCCCGGCGCGTTGGTCTGGCAGGGGCTGGGCAGGGAGGTCTCGCCGCATGATCAGGCGTGGCATGCCGCTCGCCACGGCACCAGTGCTGCCCACGACTCGAAATGCAGCTCGGTGGAACATCGACTTGGTCCCAACGAACGCCATGGTCAGATCCATCCGACCCGGAGGGTCGACCGGATGCGCTTCTACGGCGGGCGCGCCGTGGGAGGCGGCATAGGCAACCGCACCTTCGAGCAGTGGTGCCGTGACGCCTTGTCGACGATGGCCCGAGCGGACCACGACGCACACGATGCTCCACACCGGCAGGTCATCGATGGGGCGAATGAGGCACGAGTTAGCTAGGCGCGAGATCTCGGTGCGGGGGCCGATGTTGCACCATCCCACCGGCTCGCCGTCCCGGTAGATCACGACCCCTGGCGGATGATCACGCTCGCACAGGGACCGCATGGCCTGCTCACGGCTCCCGCCGCCAAGCTCCTCGATCTCACCAGCCCGCAGCCGGTGCGACAGACACCAGCAATGGCTAGCACGGCGGGTGCGGTTGATGACGTCAGCGAAGTCTTCAAAGCGGTCCGGTGTCAGCGGATACCCGTCTCCCAAGTCACGGTGCCACTTCACCACGGCCCGCCGACACCGGTGGCGGATCCGCATGCGGTGAGGGAGCCGTTAGGCGGCCACGCTCGTGGCGGGCGGTCGGTTCACGGGGATGACGGTCGGGGCGGCGAAACGTTTTGGTGGGCGTCGCTTGACCTTGACGTTGCGTCAGGGCCTGACCATGGCCGCATGACTACTGCTACCGGGTTGGCGATCGAGGTCGCTGGGCTCACCAAGTCCTACGGCGAGCACACCGTGCTGGACGGGTTCGATCTGGTCGTTGCGGAGGGCACCGTCTATGCGCTGCTGGGACCGAACGGGGCCGGCAAGACGACTGTCGTCAACATTCTGTCCACGCTGCTGGCCCCCGGTGCCGGTGAGATCCGCGTCGCTGGCTTCGACGTGCGACGCGAGCCGGCTGGGGTCCGGGCCGCGATCGGGGTCACCGGGCAGTTCTCGGCGATCGATGAGTTGCTCACTGGCCGGGAGAACCTGCGGCTGATGGCTGACCTATCTCACCTGGACCGGGCGAGCGCGACCACCACCGTGACCGGGGTGCTGCAGCGCTTCGACCTCATCGACTCAGCCGACCGGCGTGCTCAGACGTACTCGGGTGGCATGAAGCGGCGGCTGGACCTGGCGATGACGCTCATCACCCGGCCCCGGCTGATCTTCCTTGACGAGCCGACGGCCGGTCTGGACCCGCGCAGCCGTCGTGAGCTGTGGGCGATCGTGCGCGAGCAAGTCGCCGACGGCGTGACGGTGCTGCTCACCACGCAGCACCTTGAGGAGGCCGACCAGCTCGCCGACCGGATCGGTGTCCTGGACGGTGGCCGGCTGGTCGCTGAAGGCACCGCGGCGGAGCTGAAACGACGGGTACCCGGCGGGCAGGTGTCGGTGCAGTTCACCGACCTGGCCCGGCTGGCGGCAGCAGCTGCGGCCCTTCCGGAGGCCACCACCGACGCCGAGACGCTGACCTTGCAGGTACCCAACGACGGCAGCGTCGGCGGTCTGCGCCGTGTCCTTGACCGACTCGACGACGACGGGGTAGCCGGCCTCACGGTCGCCTCCACCGGCCTGGACGAGGTGTTCCTCGCGCTCACCGGCCACGCCGCCCAGGCGCCCGCACCGAAGAAGGTCCCGGCATGAGCGCCCCTACCTCTACCCCTACCCCAACCCCGACCCGCACCCCGACGTACACCGTTCGTGATTCGATGACGATGTTGCGGCGCAACCTGCGCCACATCCGCCGCTACCCCTCATTGTCGATCATGCTGGTCGCTCAGCCGCTGGTGTTGCTGCTGCTGTTCGTCTACGTGTTCGGGGCGACGCTGGGCGCCGGCCTGCCGGGGCACGCGGGCGGCGGAACCCGCGGCGACTACCTGGTTTTCATCACCCCGGGCATTTTGCTGATGACCGTCGCCAGCGTCGCGCTGGGTACCGCGATCTCGACCGCCACCGACATGACCACCGGGATCATCGCCCGGTTCCGCACGATGAACATCGCGCAGGTCTCGGTGCTCACCGGCCACGTGCTGGGCGCTGTCATCAAGACCGGCTGCGCGGTGGTGATCGTGACGGCGTTCGTGTTCGTGCTCGGGTTCCGCTCCGCCGCCGGTGCGCCCGGCTGGCTCGGCGCGATCGGGTTGCTGCTCCTCATCGCGTTCTCCCTGACCTGGCTGACCGTCGGTATGGGCCTGGCCGCGGACAGCGTCGAGACGGCCAGCAACACCCCGCTGGTCCTGATGATCCTGCCGTTCCTCAGCAGCGCCTTCGTGCCGACCGACGCGATGCCGGCCGGCCTACGCCAGTTCGCGCAGCACCAGCCGTTCACACCGATGATCAATACCCTGCGGGCGCTGGTGACCGGCGTTCCGACCAACGCCGACCTGTGGCTCGCGGTCGGCTGGTGCGGGCTGATCTGGCTGCTCGGCTACATCTGGTCGCGCCGATTGTTCCTGCGGGTGCCGGCGAAGTAGGAGGCTGGGGCGGTGCTCACCATCGGTCAGCTCGCCTCCTACGTCGGCGTCACGGTGCGTGCGGTGCGCCACTACCACGCCAAAGGTCTGCTGCCGGAGCCGCAGCGCGACCACTGCGGCTACCGGCGTTACGACGCCCTCGCCGTCGTCGATCTCATCAAGATCCGTACGCTCGCCGATGCTGGCGTGCCACTTGGGCGCGTCCGCGAGCTGCTGGCTGCGGGCGACGAGGAGTTCGCCACTGCCATCGCCGACATCGACCGGCGGCTACGGGCGGAGATCACCCAGCGGCAACGGCACCGCCAGCGGATCGCGCAGCTGGCCGCCGGGGACAACCTCGCCCTGCCACCGCAGGCCGTGGCCTACCTCGACCGGATGCGCGAGCTCGGACTACCTGGCCGATTCATCGACGGCGAGCGGGACGCCTGGATCCTGGTCGCCGCACAACTACCCGAGCAGATGCCGCTCTACATGACCCTCAAGCAACAGCAACTCGACGACCCGCCGTCTCTCGAGCTCTACCGTGAACTCGCCGAGGCGATCGACTGGGAGCCCGACGACCCACGGCTCCGGCCCATGTGCGACCGGCTCGTCGCTTTGCTCGACGCCGACGCCGATGGCGGCGGGAACAGCGATGCGGGGTTACCCGATGAGCTCGTGCAGCTCCTGGACTCGATGTTTGTCGACCTGATGCCGATCGCCCCCCGGTTCATGGAGCTGCTCGAAGAACGCGGCTGGCGCGGCTTGACCCAGCTCGAACGAATCGCAGCCGCCCGCATTGAGCTCCCGCCCCGCCCAGGCAAGCCAGCTCCGCCCCGCCCCGCCCCAGCAGGCCAGCTCCGCAGGACAAGTGAACGCCGTTCCCCGCTCAGACCAATTCGCCGCGCTTCCTGTTCAGGTAGGCCCGCTCGGCGGAGTTCTTCGTGGCGGCGATCGCGGCGTCGTACGCCTCCTTCGCCTCGGCGCTCCGGTTGATCCTGCGGAGTAGCTCGGCCCGGACGGCGTGCCAGGCGTGGTAGCCGGTGAACGGCAGCCGGTCGACGAGCGCGAGGGCAACCTCCGGCCCGTCGAGTTCCGCGACCACGACCGCGCGGTTCAGTACGACGATCGGCGACGGGTCGAGCTGGGTCAGCTGGTCGTAGAGCGCAATCACCTGGGACCAGTCGGTGTACGCCGCCGTGCGGGCGTCGGTGTGGACGGCGTTGATCGCGGCGAGAATCTGGAAGCGGCCGGGGCGGTTGATCGCGAGGCACTCGCGTACCAGGTTATGGCCCTCGGCGATCAGCGCACGGTCCCAGCCGGCGCGGTCCTGCTCGGCCAGGGGGACCAACTGCCCGTTGCACACCCGGGCCTCGCGCCGGGCCTCGGTGAGCACGAGCAAGCCGAGCAGGCCGGCTACCTCTGGCTCCTCAGGCAGCAACTGGCGCAGGATCCGCGTCAGCCGGATGGCCTCGCCCGTGAGCTCGGCGCGGACCGGGTCGCCGGCACCGGTGGCGAGGTAGCCCTCGTTGAACACGAGGAACAGCACCGCCAGCACGCCACCGAGCCGCTCGGGGAGGTGGGCTGCCTGGGGGACCCGGTAGGGCACCTTCGCGGCCGCGATCTTGTGCTTCGCCCGGGTGATCCGCTGCGCCATTGTCGTCTCGGATAGGAGGAATGCCTGCGCGATCTCGGCGACCGTCAGCCCACCGAGCAGGCGGAGCGTCAGTGCGATCCGCGCCTCCGGTGCGAGCGCCGGGTGGCAGCAGGTGAACAGCAACCGCAGCCGGTCGTCCTCGACCGGTCCGGTCGCTTCGTGGGGCGTGTCGTCGTACAGCATGAAGGCCGCCTGATGCTTGGCGTTGCGCTGCTTCTCCCGTCGGATCCGGTCGATCGCACGGTTGCTCGCGGTGGTGGTGAGCCAGCCGCCGGGGTTGGCAGGTACGCCGGCCTCCGGCCACTTCTCCAGCGCGGCCACGAGCGCCTCGCCCGCAGCCTCCTCGGCGATGTCGATGTCACCGAAACGGCGGACGAGGGAGGCGATCAGGCGGCCGTACTCCTCGCGGAACACCCGCTCGACGGCCGCCGATCCACCCCGCATCGATCTTCCCTCCGTCAGGCCGGCTCAGGCGAGGCCCTCGAAGGGACGGACCTCGACCTTGCCCCGGCACGCCTTCGACCCCTCGGCCGCGAGCTTGAGCGCCACGTCCAGGTCCGGCGCGTCGATGACCCAGAACCCCCCGATGACCTCCTTGGTCTCGAGGTAGGGGCCGTCGGTCACCACCGGCGTCTCCCCCCGGCCGTCGACGACGGTCGCCGTGTTCGCCGGCTGCAATCCGCCGGCGAAGACCCAGTAGCCATCCGCGCGGAGCTGGTCATTGAAGGCGCCGGTCGCGGCGAACGCCTCCTCCATCTCCTCCTTGGAGCCGTAGCTGCCGAACTCGTTCCTCTCGGCGAGGCCGTGCACGGCGAGCAGGTAGTGCGTCATCGGAGTTCTCCTCAGTTCCGGGGCGATCCCGCTGACCGCCTCCCACCCCGACCACGAACGGCATCTCGCCGATACGACAACCTGCCACAACGACCCTTCGATCCGTGCCACACATGCGAACCGCCGCTTCGAGCTCGCGACGAGAAGCACAGACACTCGTGTGCAGGGTCAGCCACGACTCCGCCCTGGTCGACGGCAGATTGGAACGGCCACATCGCCGGCGGCGTCCGGCTGGCCAGTAGTAGACGGCCAACTCCGCTCGGCGTGGGAGCAGGCAGCGCCGCCCATCTCCTCATTGTCGCGAGGCGCGCTACAGCCGATCATTGCTCGCCCGCGGGTTACCGGTTGACCACAATGTCGCCGGTTACAAACCTTCCCCAAGGCGCACCACACGTCCTTCAGGAATACCGGCGCGGGCAAGCGCCGTGGCGCTCTGCCATCGACGCGCACATCTGCCGCGGTGGGTCGTTGCGGGTGCCGAGACCTACGAACTTGGCGCTACGGGACACGCTGGATGACGGTTTGCAGTTTCAGCGCGGACGAGGTCGGTGCGTTACTCGTCGTAGATGACTGCGTCGCCTCGGCCCTTCAGATCGGCGAGGCGATCCCGCATGACCTTCAACTGGTCGGATGTGTGCCCTGTCCAGTCCAGCAGCTCGCCGACAATCCGCACCGGCTCCCGCGTCCGATAAGACCGTGTCGGGTTACCGGGAAACTTCTTGTCGGTCACGTTGGGATCGTCCTCGAGCGCACCCATCGGCTCAACGATGTAGATCCGGCCACGGGCTTCGCCGACCGCCAGCTCGGCCCCCCACGCCGCGGCATCCAGCGTCTCCGTCACGTACACGTGCTTCATGATCCTTCCCTCTTCGAAGTTCGAGAGCCGCCCCGGCACCAGCAGGTCGCCCACCGCCAGGTCGGCCTTGGTCCCATGGAGCAAGGCCCCGGATGCGTGGACCTCGAACCGCTTCGGTTCAGTCGTCATGCACCCCCCTGCCTCTGCGGACGGCATGTCAGGCGAGCTGACACCCCACACGGCCGGACCGCGCCCGCGCGTTCGGCCCTGATGCGCCACTCGTGAGCGGATCCGGACGCAAGTATGTCAAAAGCCAGGTGCAACGTGCGCTCATCAGCGAGGAGGGGCGGCCGGGTCACCCCGCGGGGCAAGCACCTGACTTCGCTGGATGAGAGCGCATGCGCTCAGTGGAATCCGGGGCAGAAGGGGTGGCCTGCTGGGCTGGCGTAGCCGGCAAACATCTCGTCACCGTCCGGGTTGTCATCTGGTCGCCGCGCCGCCTGTTGCTGAAGTCCGCAGAGCGCCAACGTCAGCCGATGCTTCCTCGAGATCGCCCACATGCAAGTCCACGGTGCTCGAGGGATGACGAAGCCGCACTCGGGGTCAGCGCAGGCAGACGCGGTCACGCAGGTAGACAACTGTCGAGCTGAAGCTGCGGGTCTCGATGAGCTCAAGGTTCTGGCGATGCTCATGCTGGGGGAAGAACGAAGAGCCACCGCCGACGAGCACCGGGTAGCCCTGGCTCGGAACTCGTCGATCAGACCCAAGGCGGCCGCGTCGCCGCCAGAGTCGCGCCGCCGATAGCGATAGCGCCCTCGCCCGGCTCGGTTCGCAGTCGCTCAATCTCCTCTGCGAGGCTGCCGTGACAGCGGCCACGGGAAACTGCCCGGAGGCGGCCACGAAAGTTGCCCGTTGGCGGCCGTGAGAACTGCCCGCTGACGGTCACGGGATCTGCCCGACACGACTGCGTTCCCTCGCCACCTCCGGTGGTTGAGGTCCCTCCTCGAGTGCGCTTGCGGTGCTGATACGCCCGCGCTCTCAAGGAGGAACACCGTCAAGTCTGCAGGGGAGATCATGGAAGTACTGGAAGCGTTCGACCTCACGGGGTCGTTTCGGGACGCCGCCACGTTGGCGGGCTGTTCCCATCACACGGTCGCGAGGTATGTCGCGGCGCGTGAGGCTGGTGGGCAGCTGGACAAGGCTGCTGCTCGGCCGCAGTTGATCGATGAGTTCGGGCCCAAGGTGATTGAGTGGGTGCTGCACTCGCGCGGCAAGATCCGCGCCGACAAGGCGCACGAGAAGCTCCTCGCCCTTGGGTATGAGGGCTCGGAACGCACGACCCGGCGGGCGGTGCACGAGGCGAAGGTCGCGTTCAACCTCGGGCAGGTCCGGGTCCACCGGCCGTGGGTGACCGAGCCAGGGATGTGGCTGCAGTACGACTTCGGGGACGGCCCGGTCATCGACGGCCGCAAGACGGTGCTGTTCTGTGCGTGGCTGGCGTGGTCGCGGTTCCGGGTCGTTCTGGCGTTGCGGGATCGGACCGCCCCGACGGTGTTCGCCGCCCTGGACGTGACCCTGCGGCGTCTTGGTGGATGTCCGACTTACGCCTTGACCGATAACGAGAAGACCGTGACGGTAGGGCACATCGCCGGGATGGCGGTCCGTAACACCCAGGTCGTCAGCTGGGCCCGGTACTACGGCATCACGGTCCACACCTGCGAGCCGGCGGACCCTGCCACGAAGGGCGGCAGTGAGAGCACCGTGAAGATCGCGAAGGCCGATCTGGTCCCGACCGACACCAATGTGCTCGCCCAGTACGGCTCGTTCGCCGAGCTCGAAGCGGCCTGTCTGGGTTTCTGCGAGATGGTCAACGCGCGGCTGCATCGGGTCACCCGACGGGCTCCGGTGGAGATGCTCGCGGCCGAGCAGGCCCGGCTCCATCCGGTGCCGGTCGTGCCGCACACGGTCGCGTTCGGGCTCGCCCGCACGGTCGCGGCCCGGACCCCGATGGTCACGCTGGACCACGGGCAGTACTCGGTCCCGCACCAGCTGCTCGGGAAGCAAGTGTGGGTTCGGGTGCACGGTCAAGGACCCGATGAGCAGGTCATCATCGTGCACGTCGGACCGGACGGACCGGTTGAGGTCGCCCGGCACTCCCGGGCCACCCCAGGCAGCCCGCAAACGATCGACGCGCACTTCCCACCCGCCCCGGCCGGGGCGTTGGACCGGCAACCGAAGGCCAAAAACCCGGCGGAGGCTGAGTTTTTGGCGCTCGGCGGCGGCGCAAGGTTGTGGCTGACCGAGGCCGCCGCCGCCGGCAGCACCAAGATGCGGGTGAAGATGGCGCAGGCCGTTGCGCTGTCCAAGCTCGGTGACCCCGTCGCGGTCGACTGGGCCCTCGGGCACGCCGCGGTCAACAGCCGCTTCGCCGAGGCCGACCTCGCGTCGATCATCACCCACCATGCCCGCAGCCAAGGCAGCGGACCGCGGCATCAGGCCACCGAGTCGCGCAGCCTCACCCAAGGCACCGGCGGCTGGGCCGCGCTGCAACCCGCGGGCGACACCACCGAGGGCGGCACCCCTCACGCCGACGCCGGCGACGGCACCGCTGCGTCTACGGGTGTGACCAGGTGACCACGACGATCCCGGCCACCACCGGCAGGGGCGGCAGCCCTCGAGTGGCAGCGACGCCTCCGGCGCTCGGAGTGCCCTCGGCACCTGCGTTGCCGGAAGACCTGGAACTGCTGCTGCGCGGACTGCGACTGCCGCACATCCGCCGGCACGCCCCCCAGGTCCTGGCGACCGCGAAGGCCCAACGCTGGGAACCTGCTGAGGTCCTCAAGGCGCTGCTCACTGAGGAGGCCGCCGGACGGGCTCGCTCCGCGCTCGCCACCCGCAGGGCGGCGGCGGCGTTCCCGACCGGGAAGACCTTCGATGCCTGGCAACCCCACGTCAGTTCCGTCCCGCTCCCTACCCAGCAGGCCCTCCAGACGTTGGAGTGGATCGGCCGCCGGGAGAACCTGGTGGTCTGCGGGCCCTCCGGGACGGGCAAGACGTTCCTGCTCGAGGCCCTCGGGCAGCAGGCCGTCGAACAAGGGCTGAAGGTCGCCTGGTTCACCTTGGAACAGCTCGGCGTTCTCGTCGGCAGGCACCGCGCCGACGACAGTGTCAGCAAGGCCATCGCTCGGGTCCTACGGGCAGATTTGGTGGTCGTTGATGACATCGGTCTGTTGGCCGTGGCCCAGGACGCCGCCGAGGGTCTCTACCGGCTCGTCGATGCTGCGTATGAGAAACGCAGCGTCGCGATCAGCTCGAACCTGCACCCGGCTGCGTTCGACGAGCTGATGCCCAAGACCCTCGCGACGGCCACCGTCGACCGGCTGCTCCACCACGCGCACGTCTGCCAGACCACCGGCGACAGCGTTCGCCTCACTCAGGCCCTTGCCGGCAATGGAGTCCGCCCGCTGACCTGAGCACGACCGGTGACGGCCAACCCTGGGCAGATCCCATGGCCGTCACCGGGCAGTTCTCGTGGCCGCCACCGGGCAGAACTCACGACCGTCTCCGGGCAGTTCCTGCTGGCCGTTGACAGTCGTCTGCTTGAACCGAGAGCAACACGCCTTCGGTGGTGAGGGCGTCCAGGAGCGCTCGGACATATCTGGGCGCATCAACGCTGGGCACCCCCAGCGCCCGGGCTGTCCACAGGGCATACCAGCCCTTCGGCCCTGAAATAGAGTCGAACGCTTCCGAT
>JBKJOO010000272.1:0-15785 GCA_046595615.1 Mycobacteriales bacterium
GTCCAGGGCAAGAAGGACGCCAAGCTCGCCCGTCGGCTGCGGGACGAGCTCGAGTGGGTCCGGATGAACGCCAAGGGCCGGCAGACCAAGAGCAAGAGCCGGCTGGCCCGCTACGAGGAGATGGCCGAGGAGGCTGAGAAGACCAAGAAGCTCGACTTCGAGGAAATCCAGATCCCGGCTGGTCCGCGCCTCGGCAACGTCGTCATCGAGGCCAAGGAGCTCACCAAGGGCTTCGACGGCCGGGTGCTGATGGACGGGCTGTCCTTCGACCTCCCGCGCGGTGGCATCGTCGGGATCATCGGCCCCAACGGCGTCGGTAAGACCACCCTGTTCAAGACCATCGTCGGCCTCGAGGCCGCGGACAGCGGTGCGGTCCGGGTCGGCGACACCGTCAAGTTGTCCTACGTCGACCAGGCGCGCAGCGGTCTCGACCCGGTGAAGACCGTCTGGGAGACGGTGTCGGACGGGCTGGACTACATCCAGGTCGGCCAGCAGGAGATGCCCAGCCGGGCCTACATCGGGGCCTTCGGCTTCAAGGGGCCGGACCAGCAGAAGCCGACCGGGGTGCTGTCCGGCGGCGAGCGCAACCGGCTCAACCTGGCGATGACGCTCAAGGAGGGCGGCAACGTCCTGCTGCTCGATGAACCGACCAACGACCTCGACGTCGAGACCCTCGGCTCGTTGGAGAATGCGCTGTTGGAGTTCCCCGGCTGCGCCGTGGTGATCTCCCACGACCGGTGGTTCCTGGACCGGGTCGCCACCCACATCCTGGCGTGGGAGGGCACTGACGCAGACCCGGCCACCTGGTTCTGGTTCGAGGGTAACTTCGAGTCCTATGAGAAGAACAAGATCGAGCGACTCGGTCAGGATGCCGCCCGGCCGCACCGGGTCACCTACCGCAAACTGACCCGCGACTGAGCGCGATCACCCCGACGTCGAGCCGGTCCCGCTTCGCGGGCCCGGCCTTCACCGCGGTCCTGCTGCTCAGCCTGGTTGTCCTGTTCGCGCCGCGCGCCCCGACCCCGCCGCCGGTGCCGGAGTTCGACAAGCTGGTGCACGGCGCGCTGTTCCTGCTGCTCGCCGTCACCACCCGCTGGCGCTTCGGCCCGCGGCTCGGCCTGCTCGCCACCGTCGCGGCGTACGGCGTGCTGTCGGAGATCGTGCAGGCGGTGTTGCTGCCGGATCGCAGCGGCGACCCGTTCGACGCGCTGGCCGACACGACCGGTGCCCTGCTCGGGTGGTTGCTGGCCCGGAGGTGGCAACGCCGCGGGCAGGGCATCGCCCGGTAGGGTTGCCAAGATGGATGACGTCACCGCCACCGAGCCCGCGCCCGAGCCGGTCGTTGCTCCAGCGGCTCGGGCCCACCGGTCGTTCTTCCGGGAGTTGCCGTTCCTGGTGGTGATCGCCTTCGTCTTGGCGCTGCTCATCAAGGCCTTCCTCGTCCAGGCGTTTTTCATTCCGTCCGGCTCGATGGAGCACACCCTCAACGTCGGCGACCGGGTGCTGGTCAACAAACTCGTCTACAACTTCCGCGGGCCGCATCGCGGCGAGGTGGTCGTCTTCAACGGGCTCGACAACTTCGACGAACCGAGCCAGATCGCCGCGCCGAGCAACGCTGTGCAGAAGGCCCTGCAGAAGGTGAGCGGCATCCTCGGCCTCGGCGCGCCGAACGAGAAGGACTACATCAAGCGGATTATCGCGCTGCCCGGCGACCGGGTGATGTGCTGCGACGCCCAGGGCCGGGTGACCGTCCAGGCGCCGGGGGGCACCCCGAAGTCGCTGGACGAGCCTTACATTTTCGAAAACAATCCGGTCGGGGACCCGGCCCGCTATTTCTGTGCCGACCGGCGGACCGGCCAACAGGCCTGCCCACCCGGTGCCGCCGGCTTGCTCGTGCCCAAGGGACGGCTGTGGGTGATGGGCGACCATCGTGGCAACAGCGCCGACAGCCGTGAGCACATCAGCGACATCAACCAGGGCACCGTGCCGGAGAACAAAGTCGTCGGGCGGGCGTTCGTCGTGGTCTACCCGGTGAGCCGAGCCACCCTGCTGCACGTGCCGGGCACCTTCGGGCGCGCCCTGGCTGCACCCGGCGCGCCGTACGCCGGGGGAGTGGTGGGGGCGCTGCCGCTGGTCTGGCTCCACCGCCGACTGCGCTCGAAGGCGGCGGGGTCGGCTACTGCACGGGAGCGTTGAGCAGCGAGTGCGCAGCGCGCTCGAGGTGCTCCCAGACCGCGGCGCGCGCCTGTTCGGTGAGCTCGAGTGAGGCGACCGCGTCGCGCATGTGCCCGAGCCATGCGTCGCGCTCCTGCTCACCGATGACCCAGGTGCTGTGCCGCATCCGCAGTCTCGGGTGACCGCGGGCCTCGCTGTAGGTCGTCGGGCCGCCCCAGTACTGCACCAGGAACATCCGCAGCCGATCCCGCGCGGCACTGAGGTCCTCATCCGGGTAGAGCGGGCGCAGCACCGGATCCACCGCGACGCCCTCGTAGAACCGGTCGACGAGCTGCCGGAAGACCGGCTCGCCGCCGACCTCGTCGTACAGACTGCTCATGGCGCAACGGTAGTCGGCACGGGCTACCGCTGAACGGGTGGACTGTCTCAAGGTGGGGCCGGTCGGCAGCCGAAGCAACCGTCATGGACGCACCAGGCCAGCCGCCGGCCACCGGCAGGCGTGGGTTCTTCCGCGCCGCCGTCCTGGCCGGGGCGGTCGCCGCGGGCGCTGCGCTCGACGGCGAGGCCGCGCACCCCGCCGAAGCCGCCGCCCGCCGGCGCAGGCGCGTCGTCCGAAAGCGGGCCCCGCGTCAGCCGATCGCCCGCAAGCCACTCCCGGGCAAGCCGGTCGTGCACAAGCCGGTCCCGAGGCCGCTCCCGAAGCCGGCCCCGAAGCCGGTCCCACCGCCTCCGGTCCCGCCGCCTCCGGTCACCCAGGACCCGGGGCCGACGGTCCCGGCCGACCAGGCCTTCGCGCTGCACCTGCTGCGTCGTACGACATTCGGGATCACCCCGGCGCTGCTGGCCGAGATCACCGCCGCCGGACCGCAGGGCTGGCTCGACCGCCAGCTCGTCCCGGTCGGTATCGACGACCGGGCCTGCGATGCGTTGCTGACCCGGTTCCCGCTCGCCTTCGCCGAGCCGCCGGCGGTCTACGCGGCGGTGGGCAACGGCGGCTGGGCATCGATGCAGCAGGTCGTCCAGGCGACGCTCGTCCGGCAGGCCTGGTCGGACCGGCAGTTGTTCGAGGTGATGGCCGACTTCTGGTCCAACCACCTCAACATCACCTGCCCGAGCTCGGAACCGTGGGCCACCAAGGCCATGGACGACCGGATGGTCATCCGGGCGCACGCCCTTGGCCGGTTCGACGACATGCTGGCCGCGTCTGTCCGGTCGCCCGCGATGCTGCTCTACCTCAGCAACAGCGAGAGCCGGGGGGACGCCCCGAACGAGAACTACGGCCGCGAGCTGATGGAGCTGCACACCGTCGGGGTCGACGCGGGCTACGGCCACGACGGCGTCGTCGCGGCGGCCCTGGCGCTGACCGGGATGACGGTCTGGAACCCTTGGAACGGCGGGACGGCAACGACGAACGGCCTGTTCCGCTACCGGTCGGACTGGCACCACGTCGGGCCGCTCACGGTCCTGGGCTGGACGCACCCCAACGCCGACCCGGACGGCGGTGCGGCCGTCGCGGAGAGCCTGGCCCGCTATCTGGCCCGGCACCCGGCGACCGCTGCCCGCATCGCCCGCAAGCTCGCCGTGCGTTTCGTGTCCGACACCCCGCCGCAGGGGCTCGTGGACCAGCTCACGGCGGTCTACCTCGCCAATGACACGGCGGTGGTCCCGGTGCTGCGGTCGCTGTTCGCCAGCCAGGAATTCGCGGCCAGCACCGGCCAGAAGTACCGGCGGGCGGCCGAGGACGACCTCGCCACGATCCGGGCGCTCGGCGTGACCGTCGACACCAGCGCGGGGACCGCCGCGCTCGGCGGCCTGTCGTGGCTGCTGGAGCAGCTCGGGAACGCCCCGCTGGGCTGGCATCCGCCGAACGGCTACCCCGACGTCGCCCCGGCCTGGGCCGGCGCGGGCACAACCCTCGGCCGATGGAACGCGCACGTCGCGATCGCGCAGGGCTGGATGAGCGAAGGCCTGGCCTACCACAAGGATCTTGCGGCCCACCTGCTCGGACCGGGCCTGCCGGCCAGCCGGTCGGCGCTGGTCAACGCGCTGTGTGCCCGACTCCTGCCCGGGCACACGGTCGCTGTGGCGCACCGCGGCGCCCTCGTCGCCTTTCTCGGCCCCGATGGTCCGCCGGGCGATGGCGACACCACCTGGCTGTTCCCGACCCTCGTGGCGCTGGTCCTCGACAGCCCCTACTGGTCGGTTCGATGACCGGGCAACCGGCCGGGTGCCCGGAGCATCGCGGGCTGAGCCGACGACGGTTCCTGCAGGGCATGGGGCTTGCCGCGGGTGCGATCGCTGCCGGACCGGTCGTGTCGGCCCGGGCCGCGTACGCCGGGACCGGGGCCTGGCACGGCAACGTGCTGGTCGTGTTGAGCCTGCACGGCGGCTTCGACGGCCTGTCCGCAATCTGCCCCGTCGGCGACCCGGACTACGCGCTGGCCCGTCCCTCGATTGCCGTCCCGGCGTCGCTGGCGCTGCCGACCGGCGACCGGATGTTCGGACTGCACCCGGCGATGCGACCGCTGCTGCCGATGTGGCAGGCCGGGACGATGGCCGCCGTGCACGCCGTCGGGACCCCGGACCTGTCGCGCAGCCACTTCACCGCGACCGAGGAGCTCGAGCGCGCCGCCCCTGGCACGAGTGTGCGAACCGGCTGGCTCGACCGGGTCCTCGGTGCGAATGGCACGGGTACCGTCTTCGAGGCAGTCCAGCTCGGATCGGGGACCCCCGGGCCGCTGCTTGCCGGCCCCGCCCCGGCGCTCGCCACCCGCAGCCTGGGTGACTTCTCCCTCGCCAGCCGGGATTGGGTGGGGCCACGGATGACCGACACGCTTCGGGCGCTGCACAGCGGCGTCGACCTGCCCGCCGTCGCTCCCGCGCTGCTGACCCTCGCCGCACTGGACAGCACCGAGGCCCTCACCAAGGCTGACCCGGGTGTCGGCAACAGCGCGGTGTACCCGGCCGCCAGTGAGCTTGCCGACGCCCTCAAGGACGCGGCCGTGCTCATCCGGGCGGACGTCGGGTTGCAGGCCCTGACCCTCGACGTCGGCGACTGGGACCTGCACACCGGGCTCGGCAAGGACGGTGGCGGCGCGATGGCGGATCGGCTCGCCGATGTCGCGGCCTGCCTGGCAGCGTTTGCCACCGATCTGGGGTCACTGTTCGACCGGGTCACCGTGGTCACCGTGAGCGAGTTCGGCCGCCGGGTCGCCGAGAACGGCTCCGGTGGCGTCGATCACGGACACGGCAACGCCGTGCTGCTGCTCGGCGGCGGTCTGCACGGCGGGCAGGTGCACGGCGCCTGGCCCGGCCTCGCCGAGGCGGCGTTGGACGACGGCGACCTCGCCGGCACGACCGACTACCGCAATGTCCTCGCCGAGGCCCTGGTACGCCGGAGCGGACTGCCGGCAGCTGCGCTCGCCGACGTCTTCCCCGGCCTGATCGTCGCGCCGGTAGGGGCCTTCGCCTGACGGCCAGGCTGTCAGGCGCCCAGCACCTCCGGTGGCACGGCCAGCTCGCCGACCGCGCGCACCTGGCGTTGCGGTACGCCGATCTCGATGCCTGCGGTGTGGAAGGCGGCGATCAGCCGCTCGCGGACCTCGCGGGCAACCGTCCACTGCTCGAGGGGTGCCGTCTTCAGCACCAGCCGCAGCAGCAGGCCGTCGGCACCGATGTGCTCGAGCCCCCAGACCTCCGGCTGCTCGAGCACCTTGCCGGCCCAGGCGGGGTCCTGCCAGAGCCCCTCCGCCGTCGACAGGGCCACCGTCCGCACCAGCGCCATGTCGGTGTCGAGGGCCAACGGCACATCGAGCAGCGCGCGGGCCCAGCCCTGGCTCTTGTTGCCCACCCGGGCGATCTCGCCGTTGCGGATGTGCCAGACCGTCCCTTCGACATCGCGCAACCGGGTGGTCCGCAGCCCGACGGCCTCCACGGTTCCGGTGGCCGGCCCGGCGTCGACGACGTCGCCCACGCCGTACTGATCCTCGAGGATCATGAAGATTCCGGTCAAGAAGTCTTTGATGAGGTTCTGCGCGCCGAAACCGACTGCGACGCCGACGATCCCGGCGCTGGCCACGACCGGGGCGAGGTCGAGTCCGACCTCCGACAAGGCCATCGCACCGGCGACCGCGACGACGCCGAACGACACGATGCTGCGCAGCACCGAGCCGAGCGTCTCGGTCCGCTGGCGCCGCCGCTCGGGCAGCAGCGCGGTCGTGTCGAGGGCGCGGGCCCGATCGGTCAGCGGACGCAGGGCGACCGGCACGCTGCCCTCCACGGCCGATCGCACGATGCGCCGGACCGCCCGGTTGAGCACGGCCCGCACGACGACGGCGACCACGACGATCAGCAGCAGCCGGGCCCCGTGCGCGCCGTAGGACTCGAACAGTTTTCTCATGACAGCTCCAACCCGGTGTGCGCGGCCAGGAACGCCATCGTGTCGACCGAGAGCCCGAGGGTCCGACTCACCGACCGGGCGCCGTGGCCGACGTCGCGCTCGTCGCGCAGCAGCACCGGCCGCTCCGAGCTGGTCGCGTGCTGCAGCGCCGCACAGAGCTTGCGGGCGTGCAGCGGGTCGACGCGGCTGTCGCCGTCGAAGACCGTGAACAGCACCGCCGGGTACGCCGTACCGGGCGTGACGTGGTGGTAGGGGCTGTAGCCCAGCAGCCAGCCGAGCTCACCGGGGTCGGCGGCCGTGCCGTACTCGTCGTTCCAGGTGCGGCCCAGGCCGAACAACTCGTACCGGACCATGTCGAGCAGCGGGGCGCTGCACACCACCGCTGCGTAGGCGCCCGGGCGCTGGGTGAGTGCCGCACCGACGAGCAGCCCGCCGTTGCTGCCGCCCGAGATGCCCAGCTGCGCAGGCGATGTCCAGCCTTGGTTGACCAGCCAGTCGGCTGCGGCGTGCAGGTCGTCGAAGACGTTCTGCTTGTGCTCGCGCATCCCGGCCCGGTGCCAGGCCTCGCCCTCCTCGGTGCCGCCGCGCAGCCCAGCGATCGCGTAGACCCCCCCGGCAGCGACCCACGCCAGCGGTGTCGCGCCGTAGGCCGGTTCCAGGCTGATGCCGAACCCGCCGTAGCCGTAAAGCACGGTCGGCCGGGGATGGTCTGGCTGCGCTGAGGCCGAGATGAGCAGCAGGTGCACCACTGTCCCGTCGTACGACGGGTAGGCGATCTGCTGGACGTGCACCGGCGGGAGGTCGACCGCTGCGGGTGCCTGCCAGGTCGTGAGCGTCTCGCCGGAAAGGCGCAGGGCGCGCTGCGGGGTGTCGGTCGAGGTCCAGCCGATCCAGGCATCGGTGCCGCCGTCCGGGTGGGCGGTCAGCCCGGCGACCGTGCCCGGGCCGGGCAGCTCGACGTCGCAGACCGGGTTGCCCTCGAGGTCGAGGACCGACAGCTCGCCGAGCGCGTGCCGGGTCCGTGAGACGACCAGCCGGTCGCGCAGCAGGACCGCGTCGACCAGCACCGCCTGGGTGTCCTCGGGCACAACTGTCGTCCAGATCGTCGGTGCAGCATGGGAAGTGACACACAGCCGGCCCCGGGGTGCATCGCGGTCGGTGAGCAGCCAGAGCCGGCCGTCATGACCGAACCACGGCGAGACCTGCGCGTCGACGCCGACCTGCACCTCGGCAGGCGGGCCGCCGGCGACGAGGTCGAAAAGCCAGACGTCGGTGCGCGGCGCGGTGCCCGCGCTGGCCGTCACGACCAGCCAGTGGCCGTCCTGGGACGCCGAGCAGCCGTAGTAGTTCGTCGGGTCGAGCCCCTCGCCCCAGACGAGCTCGTCCTCGGCGGTGTCGCTGCCGACGACGTGTCGCCATACCCGGCGGTGGAACTGCTCCTCCCCGGGCGGCACGTCGGCAACGGCCAGCCGGCGCACGTAGAAGCACGCCTTGCCGGCCGGTTCCCAGGCGACGGGGGAGGAGCGGGTCCGGCTGATCGGCCCGTCGAGCAGATCTCCGGAGGCCACCTCGACGATCCGCAGCATCGACTCCTCGTCGCCACCGGTGGACAGCTGGTAGGCCAGCAGCCGCCCGTCGGTGGACGGCGACCAGCCGTCGAGGGTGGTCGCGCCGGAGGGGTCGATCAGCGAGGGGTCGAGCAGCCGGCGGGCCACTCCCTCGCCGTCGCGCCACCAGAGCACCGCGTGCTCCTGACCCGGGTCCCGCCGGGTCCAGAACGCCCGCTCGGCGCGCCACACCGGGGCACCCACCGCGCCGGCGTCGAGCAGCCGGCCCAGCCGCTCGCGCAGCGTCTCGCGCCCGGGCAGCGCATCGAGGACCGTCCGGGCCAGGAGGTCCTGCGCCGCCCGCCAGGCGAGCGTGCGTGGGTCGTCGACGTCCTCGAGCCAGCGGTACGGGTCGGCCACCCGATGCCCGTGCAGTTCCTCGACGAGGTCCAGCCGGGGCGCGTCGGAGGCGGTCACCAGAGCAGGTTAGGAGACGGCCACCATCACCAGGCTGCACAGCGCCGCCACCGACCAGGCCGCCGTCCGCCACCAGTTCGTCGCCACCAGCCGGCGCACCAAGGTCTCGTCGTACGACGACAGCCGGGTGTGCAGCGGCACCGACAGGGTGGCCGTCAGCACGACCGTCGCGAGCCCGCAGATCGAGGCGAGCGCGAGCAGCGGCAGGGGCGCCGGGCGGGTGACGAGCAGGGCGGCGAGGGTGAGGCCCTGCGCCGCCCACGGGAGCAGCACGACCCGGGTCATCCGGGCGCTGTGGGCGGCATGGACGCGGCTCCAGCCGGGGGTGTCGCCGACCTCGAGGAACCCCGGGTAGACCACCACCTGCACCACCCAGACGAGCCCCGCCAGGAAGCAGCAGGCCGCGGCGTGGACGAGCAGGAGGGACACGCGCCCCATCGTGGGCGGGGCAACGACGTGGCGCACATCGGGGCGGTCGTGCAGGATGCCGGCAGGGAGGATGCCGTGGCCGGTCCAGACGCGCAGGCGCTGGTGCTCAACGCCAGCTACGAGCCCCTCTGTGTCGTCTCCGGCCGCCGGGCGGTCGTGCTGGTCCTGACCGACAAGGCGATCGCCGTCGCGCTCGGCGACCACGTGCTGCACAGCGCGCGGGTCTACGTCACCGTGCCGGCCGTCGTGCGGCTCGTCCGCTTCGTCCGGGTGCCGTTCCGGGCCACCGTCCCGCTGACCCGCAAGGCGGTCTTCGCCCGCGACGGCGGCCGCTGCGTCTACTGCGACGCCCCGGCCACCAGCCTGGACCACGTGATCCCCAAGAGCCGTGGTGGGCCGCACACCTGGGACAACGTCGTGTCGGCCTGCGGGCGCTGCAATCACGAAAAAGCCGACCGGCACATCGCCGAGCTCGGCTGGCGGTTGCGGCGGGCACCGTCGGTGCCCAGCGGCGCGGCCTGGCGGGTGGTCGGCGGCAAGCGGGTCGATCCCCGCTGGCACCCGTTCCTCGGCGAGCCCGAGCAACAGGACGAGCTCTGGGACACGCCGGCCTGAGCCGGGTTGACCGGGCTTGGGGCTAGCGTCCCGCCATGACCTCGCTGCACGACCTGTCCGCCTTGGAGCAAGCCGCGGCGGTCCGCGGCCGCCAGACCAGCGCCGTCGAGTTGGTCGAGCACTATGCCGAGCGGATCGGCGCCCTGGACGCGACGGTCGGCGCGTTCGTGACGCTGACCCTGGACGCGGCCCGGGAGCAGGCGCGGGAGGCCGATCGCGCGGTGGCCCGTGGCGAGGAGCTTGCGCCGCTGCACGGTGTCCCGATCGCGATCAAGGATCTCAATCTGACCGAGGGCGTCCCGACCAAGCTCGGCTCGAAGGCCTTCGAGGACTTCGTGCCGCCGTTCTCCGACGCCGTCGTCGACAAGCTGCGGGCCGCCGGCACGATCAGTCTGGGCAAGACCAACACGCCGGAGTTCGGGCTGCCGTGCTATACCGAGACCGACGTCGCACCGCCGGCGCGGACCCCCTGGGATCTTGCTCGCAGCGCGGGGGGATCGAGCGGGGGTGCGGGGGCCGCCGTCGCGAGCGGCCTCGTCGCCGCGGCCCAGGGCAGCGACGGCGGCGGCTCGGTCCGGATCCCGGCCAGTGTCTGCGGGCTGTTCGGCATCAAGGTCTCGCGCGGCCGGATCAGCCGCGGTCCGCTGCAGGGAGACATCAACGGGCTGTCCTGGGACGGCCCGCTCGCCCGCACGGTGCGCGACGGCGCGGCCATGCTCGACGCGATGCAGGGGATGACCCTCGGTGACCCGCACTGGGCGCCCCCGCCCGGCCAGAGCTATCTGTCGTGCGCCGACGAGCCGCCCGGCCGGCTGCGGATCGGCCGCACCCGCGACCCGGTCATCGCGACCGCCGAGGTGCACCCGCACGTCGTCGAGGCCTACGACGCGGCCGGCGCCCTGCTCGCCGAGCTGGGGCACGAGGTGGTCGACATCACGCCGCCCTACGGCCCGGAGCTCGCCCCCGACTTCGAGATCCTGTGGTGCGTCACCGCCGCCGGCGTCCCGGTCGATCCCGCCCGTGAGGAGCTGCTGCTGCCGCTGACCCGCCACCTGCGCGAGCGCGGCCGGGCGATGAGCGGCACCGACTACACCGGCGCGATCGGCCGGCTGCAGCTCGCCACCCGGTTCGGCCTGCTGGCCACCGCGGCGTACGACGTCCTGCTGCTCCCCACGCTGGCCCAGCCACCCGCGCCGATCGGCTGGTTCACCGAGACCGGCGACCCGCAGCAGGAGTTCGAACGGATGAAGCGGTGGACGCCGTTCACTGCGCTGTTCAACATGACCGGCCAGCCGGCGGTCAACGTGCCACTGCACTGGTCGCCGGACGGGCTGCCGATCGGGGTCATGCTGGTGGGCCGGCCGGCCGACGAGGCGACGCTGATCCGGCTGTCGGCGCAGCTCGAGCAGGCCCGCCCCTGGCGGGATCGGCACCCGGCCCTGTGGTGAACCTGGCTGAGCTCGCCGCCGCCCACGGCGTCGCGACCAGCTACGCCGACTGGTCCGGCCGGGTCGTCCAGGTGGCACCGGCTGCCGTCGTCGCCGCCCTCGCCGCCCTCGACGTCGACGCCTCGACCGACCAGTCGGTCGCCGCCGCCCTGGCCGAGGTCGAGGCCGCGCCCTGGCGTCGGCTGCTGCCCCGATCGGTGGTCGTGCGCACCGGCCGGGCGCAGGTCGCGGTCCACGCGCCCGCCGACGTCGACGTGCAGCTCGACGTGCTGACCGAGGACGGCGCCGTCGTCCGCGTCGGGCAGCCGCCGGTCGCGAGGGAACAGCGCGACGGCCGGGTCCGGCTCGAGTTCGCGCTGCCGGACCTGCCGCTGGGCTGGCACACGCTGCGGGCCTGGGCCGGCGCCGAGCGCGACGAGACGACGCTGGTGGTCGCCCCGGTCAGCATCGCGGTGCCCGCTGGCCGGAGCTGGGGCTGGATGGTGCAGCTGTACTCCCTGCGCAGCGCCGACTCGTGGGGGGTGGGGGACTACGGCGACCTGCGGACCGTCGTCGAGGCGGCCGGTCGGGACGGCGCCGGGGTGGTCCTGGTCAACCCGCTGCACGCCGAGACGCCGGTGCTCCCGCTGAACCCGTCGCCGTACTCACCGAGCTCGCGGACCTTCCGGTCACCGCTCTGGCTGCGGATCGAAGACGTCCCGGAGCACGCCACGGCGAGTGACGTCGTACGAGCTGCGATCGCCGCGCTGCGGCCCCCGACCGATCCTGACCGGGTCCTGCGCGACCCGGCTTTCGCCGCGAAGGTCAGTGCGCTCGAGCTGCTCTGGCCGCTGCACCGGGCCGGCGCCCTCGCGGCGTTCCGGGCCGAGCGCGGCGCGGCGCTGGAGGACTTCGCGCTGTTCTGCGCGCTGGCCGAGGTGCACGGCGGGCCCTGGCAGGACTGGCCAGAGCAGCTGCGCCGGCCGGCTGCCCCGGGCATCGCGGGGGCGCGGGTCGCGCACGCCGACCGCGCCGCCTTCTGGTGCTGGGTGCAGCTGCTCGTCGACGAGCAACTGACCGGCATCGGGGACCACCTGGCGGTCGGGGTGGTGCACGACCTGGCGGTCGGCGTCGACGCCGGCGGCGCGGATGCGTGGGCGCTGCAGGACGTCCTGGCGCTGTCCACCACCGTCGGCGCCCCGCCGGACTCGTTCAACCAGCAGGGCCAGGACTGGGGCCTGCCCCCGTGGCGACCTGACCGGCTCGCCGAGGCCGGCTACGCGCCGTACCGCTCGATGGTGCAGGGGGTGCTCCGGCACGCCGGCGGGCTGCGGATCGACCATGCCATGGGGCTGTTTCGGCTGTGGTGGGTGCCGGCCGGGGCCAGCGCGGCCGATGGCACCTACGTGTCCTACGACGCCGACGCGATGCTCGGAGTGCTCGCCCTGGAGGCGACCCGGGCCGGCGCGGTGGTGGTCGGCGAGGACCTCGGCACCGTCGAGCCGAGGGTTCGCAGCAGCCTGGCCGCGACCGGGGTGATGGGCAGCGACGTCTTGTGGTTCCAGACCGACGACGACGGCGCCTACCTCGACCCGGCCGACTGGCGCAGCGATGCACTCGGCACCGTGACGACGCACGATCTGCCGACCGCAGCCGGGTTCCTCGTCGACGCGCACATCCGGGTCCGGCACGAGCTGGGCCAGCTGGGGCATGCGCTCGAGGTGGAGCAGGCTCGGGTCGACCAGGGACGCGACGCGCTGCTGGCGATGCTGACCCGAACCGGGCTGCTCGACCGGTGCGACGGCGACGTCGCGCTCGCCCTGCATGCCGCGCTGGTGGCCGCACCGTGCCGGATCGTGCTCGCGGCGTACGGCGACGCGGTCGGCGACATCAGGCAGCCCAACCTCCCGGGCACCGTCGATGCCTACCCGAACTGGCGGCTGCCCGTCGCGGACGCAGACGAGCGGCCGCTCACCCTCGAGGCGCTGCTTGCGCACCCCGGGGTGCGCCGGCTCACCGCCCTGCTCCGCGAGGTCGGCTGAGGTATTCGCTACGGTGTCGTGGATGTTCGAGGACCGACCGACGAGGGAGCCGTGAGCCGCGCCACCGCCCGCGCTGCAGTCTGCTGTACCGGGGCTCTCGGGGCCGTCCTCGCCGCGGCCGGTCCGGCGCTCGCCGCCAATCCGCTCGGTCCGAGCGAGGGCGAGCACCCCGGCCGTGGGCTCGGCATCGGGACCACCATCGTGCTGTACGTCGCCATCCCGGCAGTCATCCTGCTCGGCACCGCTGCGCTCGTCTGGCTGCCGGGTCTGGTGCGCACCGGTCGATACCGCCCCAACCGTGGCTGGTCCGCCGCGCCGGTGTGGTTCGCCGGCCCGCACGACCCGGTGACCGCGGTCCAGGACGCCGACCCCGGCGCGATCGTGAGGGGCGGGGCCAGTGGCAGCTGGTAGCGCCGCCGCAGGCCCGGAGGCGGGGCTCAACCCGCGTCAGCAGGAGCGCATCGAGCACGCCGTGTCGACCTGCCGGCAGGAGAACGGGCTCGACGTCTCGGTGCTCATCGGTGACCTCGACCTCGCCGATCTCACCGGCTTCCGGGCCGGCGCCGAACGACTGCACGCTGCCCTCGGACAGGTGCGGTCGACCACCGCGGTGCTGGTCGTCGTGGCGCCCGGCCAGCGCAAGGTCGAGGTCGTCACCGGCCCGGCGGTGCGGCGCCGTGTCCCTGATCGGGTCTGCGCGCTTGCGGTGCTCTCGATGACCAGCGCCTTCAGTGGCGGCGACCTCACCGGCGGCGTCGTCGATGCACTCCGGCAGATCGCCGACTCGGCCGGCCGGCGGGCGGCGCTGAGCCCCGTCGAGCAGCAAGCCGCCGACGTCGCGATCCGCTCCGGCCACTGAGCTTTCTCGCCGTTCGTGCTTCGGGAGGGCCACCGGACCCGGGCTGGACCCAGCCAGGGATCGTGGCAGGGCAGCGACCGGTCAGCCGGCAGCCGCGTCGCGAGCCCGCGCCCGAAGCGCCCGGACGACCCCGTCGCGGGCCTCGAGCAGCATCCGGGCGAGGGCCGGCTGGACCTCCCCGGCGGCGAGGTAGGCATCGGTCCGCGCGACGACCTCGGGCGAGACCAGCAGGCTCGGGTAGAGCCCGACCACCACTTGCTGGGCCATCTCGGCGGTCCGGGTTGCCCACACCTGGCCGATGGCAGCGAAATACGGCTCGACGTAGTCGCGGAGCACCTCGAGCTGCTCGGCCTGCCAGAACCCACCGATGACCGCAGCCTGCACCGCGTTGGGCAGCGACTCGTCCTCGACCGCGAGCCGCCAGGCCTCGGCCTTGGCCCCGGCGGTCGGGCGGGCTGCCCGGGCGGAGGCCGCATGCCGCTGCCCGGCGGCGGTCGGGTCGAGCTGGACCTCGGCGTCGATCTCGGCATCGCCCGCGACGCCGAGGACGACGAGGCGGTGCAGCAGATGCCAGCGCAGCTCGGTGTCGATCTCCAGGCCCCGGATGGACACGGCGCCGTCGAGCAGCCCACGCAGGTCGCGGACGTGCTCCGGCGACCGGGCGGAGGAGGCGAACGCCCTTGCCCAGGCCAGCTGGTGATCGCTGCCCGGCTCGCTGGCGTGCAGGTGTTCGTAGGCCCCGCTCGCGAGCCGACGCAGCCCAGACTCCCGCCACGCCGGATCGGCGTACAGCTCGAGTGATGCCCGGACCTGACGCAGCAGCGACTGCACCACACCGATGTCGCTCTCCTGGCCGATCCCGGCGAGCACCAGCGTGAGGTAGTCCCGGGCCGGCATCTCGGCGTCGCGCGTCATGTCCCACACCGCCGACCAGCACAGCGCCCGTGGCAGGGACTCCTGGAAGCGCCCGATGTGATGGGTCAGCGTCTGCAGTGACCGCTCGTCGAGTCTGATCTTTGCGTAGGTCAGGTCGTCGTCGTTGACGAGCACCAGATCGGGCTGCTGGCGCCCGACGAGGCCGGGGATCTCGGTCTTGGCGCCGACGACGTCGAGCTCCTCCCGGTGCACCCGGACCAGCCGACCGTCGACGAGGTCGTACAGGCCGATCGCGGCGCGGTGCGAGCGCAAGGTGGGCCAGCCCGACGGTGCCTCCTGCAGCAGCGAGAACGCCGTGAACGCCCCGTCCGGGCCGGTGTCGAAACACGCCCGCAATGTGTTGCAGCCGGCGGTCTCGAGCCACTCGGCGGACCAGCCGGACAGGTCGCGTCCGCTGGCCGCCTCGAGCTCGGTCAGCAGGTCCGCCAGCACCGTATTGCCGTACTGGTGGGTCACGAAGTAGCTCCGCAGCCCGGCCAGGAAGGCGTCCTGCCCGACCCAGGCGACGAGCTGCTTGAGCACCGAAGCGCCCTTGGCGTAGGTGATCCCGTCGAAGTTGACCTTTACGGCCTCGATGTCACCGATGTCGGCCGCGATCGGGTGCGTCGAGGGCAGCTGGTCCTGGCGGTAGGCCCAGGTCTTCTCGCTGTTGGCGAACGTCGTCCAGCCGTTGGTGTAGCGCGTCGCGTCGACCTGGGCGAGCACGGCCATGTAGGTCGCGAAGGACTCATTGAGCCACAGGTCGTCCCACCAGCGCATCGTCACGAGGTCGCCGAACCACATGTGCGCCGTCTCGTGCGCAATGAGGCTGGCCCGGTCGAGCAACTGATCCTGCGTCGCCGATTCGTCGAGCAGCAGGCTCTCGGCGCGGTAGACGAT
>JBKJOO010000365.1:0-20578 GCA_046595615.1 Mycobacteriales bacterium
CAGGCTCACGTCAGGCCCGCCGCCGCGCTCGCCCTCGCCGGGCTCATGTTCGGCCGCCCCCGCAGCGCCGGACGACCCAAGTGTGAGAAGGATGCTCAGCGTGGCGGCTCCGGTCAGCGCGCCGTACCGACTGCGGTGCAGTGGTGTCTTCACGGTTCTCCCTCGTGCGCGAGCAGCAGGTGCCGCCCGTGTTCCAACCAACACGCGGGCGACGGTCCACCGGTTCATCCACGGGCGAGTAACAGTCGCTGCCTAAGCTGACCGGGTGACTCCGAGACAGTTGCGCGCGTTCGCGGCTGCTGGCCTCGAGCCCTGGCTGAGCCGCAGCGCACGCGTCGGGCATGCGCGCGGCGGCAGCACGGCGCGGGCCGACTCGCTGCGACGGTGCAGGATGCGACGACACCCCCCAGCCGACAGGAGGCCGCATGCGCACGGTGCAGGTGACAAGGCTCGACGGTCCACAAGCGGTGGAACTCGTCCACACGGACGACGCGGTCGCCGGCGTGGGGCAGGTGCTGGTGGAGGTACACACAGCCGGAGTGGCCTTCCCGGACGTCCTGCTGACCAGGGGCACGTATCAGCTCAAGCCGCCGCCGCCGTTCATCCTCGGCGCAGAGGTGTCGGGTCTCGTCCGGTCTGCCCCTGCAGGCTCCGGGTTCGCCGCCGGTGACCGGGTGGTCGCCTTCCCCGGCTTGGGTGGTTTTGCAGAACTCGTCGCGGTCGACCCTTCGCTGGTCTTCCGGCTCCCCGAGGCGACGTCCCTGGCCGCCGGCGCTGCCCTGCCGATGAACTACCTGACGGTCGAGTTCGCGCTGGAGCGACGCGGTGCACTGCGCGAGGGCGAGACGGTGCTGGTGCACGGCGCAGCCGGCGGAATCGGGACCGCAACAGTGCAATTGGCCAAGCTGATGGGCGCCACAGTGTTCGCTGTCGTTTCCACCGAGGACAAGATCGCCACGGCGCGGGACGCTGGCGCCGACGAGGTGCTGCTGGCAGCAGGCTTCAAGGACAAGGTCGCCGAGCTGACCGACGGACGGGGCGTCGACATGGTGGTGGATCCGGTCGGTGGCGACCGTTTCACCGACAGTCTGCGCAGCCTGGCCCCGGAAGGCCGACTGCTGGTCATCGGCTTCACCGGGGGTGAGATACCGACGGTCAAGGTAAATCGGCTGCTGCTGAACAACATCACCGTGATGGGGGTCGGGTGGGGCGCCTACTGGACCCGGCGGCCGGCCTTCCTCCAGGAGCAGTGGTCCCGGCTGCTTCCCCACCTGGCGTCCGGCCGGATAGAGCCGCCGATCAGCAGCACGCACCCGCTCGAGGCCGCCGCTGACGCGATCGGTGAACTGGACCAGCGGCGGGCAACCGGCAAGGTCCTGCTCTCAGTTCGCTGACGGGTCGGCCGGACCGTCAGCACAGGAGCGCAGAACAGGTCCCAGTTTCAGCGGCCACCAAAGACCGGTGCGCGTTTGTCACGAAATGCCTGCGCCGCCTCCTGTGCGTCGTGCAGACCGAGATTGACCGCCTGCACCCGGGCCTCGTCGTCCAGCGCCTGCTGGAGGGTGACGTCGAAGGCGTTGTTGAGGAGCGCCTTGGTGCCGGCGAGGGCGACAGGTGGACCGTTGCGCAAGCCAGTGACCAGCTCATCGACTGCGGCGTCCAACGCCGCGGGGACCACCAAACGATGGACCAGACCGAACTCCTTTGCCTGAGCGCCGCTGATGATCTCCCCGAGGAACGCGAGTTCCTTCGCACGGTGCAGCCCGACGAGGCGCGGCAGCAGCCACGACCCCCCGAAGTCGACCGAGAGCCCCCGCTTGACGAAGATCTGGGAAAAGCGGGCCCGTTCCGTCGCGACCACGAGGTCGCACCCGAGCGCGAGGTTCATGCCGGCTCCGACCGCGACCCCGTCCACCCGTGCCACCGTGGGAAACGGCAGTCTGTGCAGGGCAAGACAAGCGGCCCCCACGATCCGCATCCGGTCCGCCGCGGAGACCTCGCTGACCTGGTCCGATCCCAGGTCGGCGCCGGCGCAGAAGTCCTCGCCGGCACCGGTCACGACGAGCACCCGGTCGCCCCGCGCGGGAAGCGAGGAGAGCATCTCGAGCATCGTTCCCCAGCCGGCCGCGGTCACGGCATTTTTTCGCTCCGGACGCGTCAGGGTGAGCGTGACGACCCCATCGCTGCGCGCCAGCTCCATGCCATTGGCCGCCCGGGGTCGGCTGGGGTCGCTCATCGCTCCTGGCAGGTGTTCAGGAGCTTGCGGCGAAGCTGCGGGGAGAGCTGGCTGGGCATGGGCTGTGCAACATCCATTGACCGCTCCCGTGTCCGGCGACCGCCGACGTTTGTCGGGGCTGCGGGGCGACACGAAACCGGGCGTTTCGTTGTCTGTCAACAACGACCGGTCGTCACCGTGGTTGCCACCCAACCTGGCCGGATCAGCGGCTCGCCCTGAGCGTGACCGTACGGCTCGGTGCGGCCAGGTGCAGCCGGGAGGCGCGCAGCCACAGCCGGCAGGCCGACGACCCGGCGACGGTTGGCGTGATGACGAAGCGATACCGGCCGGCGGCGTCAACCAAGGTGCTGGCCACGGTGCGCCAGGCGCCTGCGTCGTACCGCTGCTCGTAGAGGCGCTCGCCGGCGAACAACGCGCTGGTCGAACCGGTCAGGAGCACCGGGTGGTTGCGCAGGGTGGTGGTGCTGGACAGTGCGATGGGCAGGCCCGGCCGCACCTGGGCCAAGACGCTGACCACGGACGCTGCCGTCAGGGCGGACTGCGGCAGACTGGCGGTGATGGTGCCGGTGACGACAGGCTGAACGGTTACGGTCGCGGCGCCACCGGCGTCGGTGATCAGCTGCTGGACCGTCGGTGCGGACCCGGCGCGCGGTGACATGGCTACGGTAACCGGCAGCCCGGCGAGGCCGGCACCGGTGTCGGCACGGACCGCGTGGACGGTGACCGTCAGGGGCCGCCCGGAGGTCACCGGGCTCGGCAGGGTGACGGTCACCCGGGTGGGCGCCAACGGGCTGGTCGCCGCGGTGGTGATGCGTGCGGCCGGGCCGGTGCCGAGGCTGCTGCCGGCGGCCACACCGAACCCGTGGGTCTCGCCGTTGATCAACCCGCTCGCCAGAAAGGACCGGGCTGTGGACGGGAGGGTCGACACGGTCCTGCCGTCCTGCGTGACGACGTAGCGGGCGATCGGCGCGCCACCGGTCGTCGCGGGCGGTGTCCAACCGAGCGTGACGCGGGTGTCGGACGCCTTGGCCGTGAGCCCGATCGGTGCCGGCGGGGGCCCGACGGGGGTGGCGGTGGCGAGCGGGGTCCTCCCGGAGGATCCCCAGCTGTTCGCCGCGGCGACCGTGTAGACGTAGCTGGTCCCGTTCGCCAACGCCCCGTCGCCGTAGCTCGTCGCCGGCGCAGCGACGGTCGCCACCGCGCTGGTCGGCGGGGTGCACGGCGCAGGGCTGCACCGGGAGATCCGGTACGACGTGGGGGCGCCGCTCGCCGGCTGCCAGGCAACCGTGACCGCGCCCGAGCCGGCGGTGACTGCCAGCGGGCCCGGCGGAATCGACGGGAGCTGTCCGGGCACGACCGCGATCGATGCCTGGGACTGGGGCGAGGTGCCGGCGGGGTTCGTCGCTGCGAGCGTGAAGGTGTAGCCCACGCCCGGGGTCAGACCGGGCAGGGTCACGCTGGTCGTCGTACCGCTGACGGTGGTGGTCGCGCCACCCGGGCTCACCGTCACGGCGTACGACGTCGGCACCTGGCCGCCGTCGTCTGCAGGGCGCCACCTGACCGTGGAGGAGCGAATGCCTGCGCTTGCCGATATGCCCACGGGAGCGGACGGGGCAGACAGCGGCCAGGTAGTCGGGACCGTGCCGTCGGCCAGCGCGGCCAGTTGTGCTGCGGTGCCGCCGAACTGCGACATGTCGATCGCGCCGGCGCCCGGAATGCCGTCGACGGTGGCGGTGGCGCTGTATTGCCAGAGCGCCCAAGCGGGCCAGCCGGCAAGGGGCGCCGGAGCAGTCGTCCGGTAGGCGGCGAGCCACAGCGGGTAGCGCCCGAAGGCGGTGCTGCCCGCCATCGCCGAGGACCAGAAGTAGGGGTAGCTGTAGACGACTGGCGTGCGTCCGGTGAGGCTGCGAACGGTCTCGAGAAACGTCTGCGCCCAAGTGATGAGGTCACCCGGAGCAAGGCCACCGGATTCCTCGAGGTCCAGGATCGGGGGCATGGTCCCGACGCCCGCGACATCGCCCAGTGTCGCGGCGAAGTGTCGCGCCTGCGTCACGGCGGTCGAGATGGGCAGTACCGGCCGGACGTAGGCGTAGGCGCCGACGACGAGCGACGCCGATCTCGCCCCCTTCGTGTCCCCGACGAAATAGGGATTGGTGTAGGCCGGGCCCTCCGTTGCCTTGATGATCGCAAAGGCGTTGCCCGCAGCCTTGACCTTCACCCAGTCGATCGCGGCACCTCCGGGGTGCTGCCAACTGGACACGTCTGGTCCGGATGGTGCCGCGAAGGGCGTAGCTGAGGCGGTCGCCGTCAACAACGACGCCGACACGATGGTCGAAACAGCCAACGAAGCCGCGAGCCTGAACCGCAAACGCATGTGTCGAGCACCTCTTCTGCCGGCCCGCCGCAGGCTACGAGGGGCTGGCAGGAGTGTCGTCACGACCCGCCGCAACCTGAAGAACTTCCTGCTCCCGGTCCGGACGGAGTGTCGGCGTCATCCGGGCGCCCGGGACCTTCGCCTCTGTTTCGGGCGGCCCGCCCGCAGCACGCTCGGCCTTGACAAGGGAGGTCACCATGCATGCCACTGTGGGCGATCGGATCGTGATCCGCGCCAGTCACGTCGGCGAGCCGAACCGGGACGGCGAGATCCTGGAGGTCCACGGAACCGACGGGACCCCACCGTACGTCGTCCGCTGGTCCGACACCGGCCATAATGGGCTGTATTTCCCCGATGCCGACGCGGTGATCCACCACGACGAACCGGCTGATGGTGGCTGACCCACCCAGGTCCGAACTCGGCCCGCCCGGCCATGTCGACAGGACCTTGTGCTCTTCCCGATGGCCTTGCGGACGCGCATGCTTGACAGATGTCCCCTGCATGCCCGGATGCCCGACGCGACGGCTGGCCTGGCTCCCCCGGGTGTGACGGGTGAGTACCTGGCATCGTGGCGATCCACCGCGGTCGGCGCCTTCGGAGGGCCACCCGCCGGTTCCGCCGCCTGCCCCGGTCCCTAGGTGGCGGGTGTGGATCTTGCCGGTCGGGATCGCCCTGACGGCGCTGGTGCTGTTGCGTCAGGGTGGCCAGGTGAACTCGGCTCGCACCTTCAGCTACACCGATTTCGTCGGTCAGGTCACCAGCAATGCGGTGTCGACGGCGTCGATCACCTCGACTGGGGCGGTGAGCGGCAAGCTCAGCAGTGGGGTCGGCTACACCTCTCAGCTCCCGACTGCGTTGAACGACACGTCGTTGTCGGCGTTGCTGCTCGCCCACCGGGTGCAGGTCAAAGCCACGATCGACAGCGGCACCTCGGTGTTGGGGGTGGTGGTGTCGTTGCTGCCGATCCTGTTCCTGGTCGGGGTGTTCGTCTGGATGGGTCGGCGGAGCAGTAAGCAGCTCGGTGGGGGTCTGGGCGGCATGCTCGGAATCGGCAAGTCCAAGGCCAAGGTCTACGACCAGGAACGGCCCGCCGCCCGGTTCGCCGACATCGCGGGGTATCAGGGTTCCAAGGCTGAGGTGATGGAGGTCGTGGACTTCCTCAAGCAACCAGGCCGGTACGCCCGGGCCGGCGCTGTCGGCCCGAAGGGTGTGCTGATGGTCGGGCCACCGGGGACCGGCAAGACGTTGCTGGCCCGGGCCGTCGCGGGCGAGGCCGGGGTGCCGTTCTTCGCGCTCAGCGGGTCGAGTTTCGTGGAGATGTTCGTCGGTGTCGGCGCATCGCGGGTCCGGGATCTGTTCACCGAAGCTCGCAAGCTTGCCCCGTCGATCATCTTCATCGACGAGATCGATGCGATCGGTGGCCGGCGCGGCCCGGGTGGGTTCGGCTCGAACGACGAACGGGAGCAGACCCTGAACCAATTGCTGTCGGAGATGGACGGGTTCGAGCCCGGCGCCAACGTGGTGGTGCTGGCGGCGACCAACCGGGCGGAGATCCTCGACGCGGCGTTGCTACGGCCGGGCCGGTTCGACCGGACGGTGGAGATCCCGCTGCCCAACCAGGGCGAGCGGATGGCGATCCTGGCGATCCACGCCGCCGGCAAACAGCTCGCTCCCGGGGTCGATCTGGGTGCGGTCTCCCGTGGCACGCCGGGCTTCTCCGGCGCTGACCTGGCCAACCTGGTCAACGAGGCCGCCATCAATGCCGTCCGAGCCGACCGCGATGTCCTCCAGGCAGCCGACTTCGACAACGCCCTGGACCGGTTGCTGATCGGCCGGCGGGACACCTCCAACGCCCTGCTACCCGAGGAGAAGCACGCCGTCGCAGTGCACGAAGCCGGCCACGCCCTCGTCGCGGTCCTGTCCGAGCACGCCGACCCGGTCGCCAAGGTCACGATCCTGCCCCGCGGGTCAGCCCTTGGCGTCACCGAGCAGCTCCCAGCCTTCGAACGGCACCTGTACCCGGAGAGTTACCTCACCGACTCCCTCGCCGTCCGACTCGGCGGCCGGGCCGCCGAGATCCTCATCCTCGGCGAAGCCTCGACCGGAGCGTCCAACGACCTCGCCGGGGCCACTGACCTCGCGACCCGGATGGTCCGGGAATGGGGACTGTCCACCGAGCTCGGGCCAGTCGGCTACGGACCCGAAGGACCCAGCCGCGACAACCCCTTCGCTGGCCGTCCCTACGCCGAACAGACCCAACGTTCGATCGACCAGGAAGTCGCCCGGCTGCTCCGGGACGCCGAACGCCGGGCGACCCAGCTGCTCCGCGAGCAACTCCCCATGCTGCGCCGCACCGTCGACCTGCTGCTGGAACGCGAAACCATCAACGGTGCGGACCTCGCGACCATCCTCGGCCTGCCCCTCACGCCGGAGGTGGCCGGCACCGGCCGGAGCGTGCGAAAGACCCGTGAGGGAGTCTGAAACCGGCCGGCCCAGCCGCCGCCGCTGACCCGGGTCAGCGCTTGATCACGACCTTGAGGGCGTTGTGCTTGCCGGCGTCGGCGAAGACGTCGTAGGCACCCATGGTGTTGTCCAGCGTGAAGTTGTGCGTGCCGAACAGTTCCGGCTTGAGCTTGCCTTCCTGAACCAGGCGCAGCAGGGTCGGCACCGTGGTGCCGTCCACGAGCCCCATCGTGATGGTGATGTTCTTGATCCACAACTCTTGCAGCTGCAGCGTCGCGGGGGCGCCGTGGACGCCGATGTTGGCGACGACGCCGCCGGGCCGAACGATGCGGGTGCAGGTCTCGAACGTCTGGGGGATGCCGACAGCCTCGATCGCCACGTCGACCCCGTCGTCGGTGAGTGCGGCGATGCGGGCGTCGACGTCCTCGGTGCTGCTGTTGATGGTGCTGTCCGCACCGAATGTGCGGGCGTGCTCGAGGCGGGAGTCGGCCAGGTCGACCGCGATAATCCGGCTGGCTCCAGCCAGGCTCGCCGTCATGATTGCGGCCAGGCCCACCGGGCCGGCACCGACGACGGCGACGACGTCGCCTGGCTTGACCTGGCCGCTCTGCACGCCTACTTCGAAGCCGGTGGGCAAGATGTCGGCCAGGAACAGCACCTGTTCGTCGGTGACGCCGGAGGGCACCTTGTGCACGCTCGTCTCGGCGAACGGCACTCGGGCGTACTCAGCCTGCGTCCCGTCGATCAGATGCCCGAAGATCCAACCGATGCCACCGGTCGCCTGGCAATGGCTTGGCATCGCCCGTTTGCACGAGGTGCAGCGGCCGCACGAGGTGATGGCCGGTACGAGCACCCGGTCGTTGTTGGCCAGCGTCGATACGGCGGCCCCAATCTCGACGACGGTGCCGACGGCCTCATGGCCCAGCACCCGTCCCTGCTCCACGGTGGGGACGTCACCTTTGAGGATGTGCAGATCGGTGCCGCAGATCGTCGTGGTATCGATCCGGACGACGATGTCGGTGGGTTCAAGCGGCTTGGGATCGGCCACGGTGTCCCACGAGCGTTGCCCTGGACCGTGATAGACGAGTGCTTTCATGATGCACCTCAAGAGCTCCGACGCAGAACGCACACCCGGTCCTGTGTCGCCAGCGGACCATCGGCACCTGACACGTCCATTGCCCGCATGCGCGCGGACCGGGCGCAAGCCCAGTTTTGCTCCCCGGTGGAACTCCGGACCGCACCTACGCTGGTGGCAACTGCTCTCGCTGGAGGATGCGTGCGCCCGCTGATCGGCATCAGCACCTACCGTGAGCAGGCCCGATGGGGCAGCTGGGACGTGCCGGCGGTGCTCCTTCCAGCGTCGTACGTCGATGCCGTGGCTGATGCCGGCGGCGAACCCGTGCTGCTGCCAGCACGCGCCATGACCCGCGAGGTCGTCGGACGGCTCGACGGGTTGGTGCTCTCGGGCGGGGCCGACGTCGAGCCGGCGAGGTACGGGCAGCCGGCCGGGTCGCACACCACGGTCGTCCGGCCCGAGCGCGACGCTGCCGAGCTGGCCGCACTGCAGTCGGCGCTCGACCTCGAGCTACCGCTGCTGGCGATCTGCCGCGGCATGCAGCTGCTCAACGTCGCGCTGGGCGGTGACCTGCTGCAGCACCTGCCGGATCAGCCGGGCCTCGGGTGCCACGACCCCGGACCTGGCCGGTTCGCGCCGCGCCAGGTCCGGACGGCTCCCGGCAGCGAGCTGCACAAGCTGCTCGGTCCGACCGCGGCAGCCGACTGCCACCATCACCAGGCACTCGGCCGGATCGCCGCCGGGCTCACGCCGACGGGGTGGGCGGAGGACGGGACGGTGGAGGCGGTCGAAGGTCAGGGCCGAACGTTCTGCCTCGCCGTCCAGTGGCATCCGGAAGCCGGGGATGACCGACGCCTGTTTGCTGCGCACGTGGCGGCCGCAATGCGCCGAGGCACAGACGGAACCTGACATTTGATGCGGGGGGCCTTGTCGCAGGGACGAGACGGCCCTATGGTCTCGTTTTGATCCATTGGGTTGAGCGAGCCACCTGAAGGTAGGACTTGCATGAGCAGCATCGAGCCGCTGTCCCCCGCCGACACAAGAGTCGCGACCGGCAGCCCCGGCGACGACACCTCTCGCCTGCACCAATTGGGCTACGCGCAGGAACTGGCCCGGCACATGTCCGGGTTCTCGAACTTCGCGGTGTCATTCACCATCATCTCGATCCTCTCGGGCGCCCTGACGCTCTACGGTTTCGGGCTCAATACCGGCGGCCCGGCCGTCATCATCTGGGGCTGGCCGATCGTCGGGCTCATGACGTTGCTGGTCGGGTTGTCGATGGCTGAGGTGTGCTCGAGTTATCCGACAGCGGGTGGGCTCTACTACTGGTCGGCCAAGCTGGCCAAGCAAAACGGCCCTGCCTGGTCGTGGTTCACCGGCTGGTTCAACTTCCTCGGCCAGGTGGCGGTGACCGCCGGCATCGACTTCGGGGCGGCCTTCTTCCTCAACGCCTTGTTGGACCTGCAGTTCGGTTTCGATGCCCGCCCGTGGCACACCATCTTGCTCTTCGGCCTGATCCTCGCGCTGCACGCGCTGCTCAACCAGGTCGGTGTGCAGGTCGTCGCGCTGCTGAACAACATCAGCGTGTGGTGGCACGTCGTCGGGGTCGCGGTGATCGTGCTGGTGCTTGCCTTTGCACCCGACAAGCACCAGTCGACGTCCTTCGTCTTCAGCAAGTTCGTCAACAACACCGGCTGGCACTCGACCTTCTACGTCGCGTTGCTCGGCCTGCTCCTCGCCCAGTACACCCTGACCGGTTACGACGCCTCGGCCCACATGACCGAGGAGACCCACAACGCCGCGGTGACCGGGCCGCGGGGCATCGTCAACTCGATCCTCGTCTCGATCGTCGCCGGGTGGGTACTGCTCATCGGTCTCACCTACGCCATCCAGAGCTACGACAGCGCCACCGGCACCAAAACCCTGGTGCCGCCGGCTCAGATCTTCATCGACGCGGTCGGAGCGACGGGCGGCAAGCTGCTGCTGCTCATCGCGATCGGCGCCCAGTTGTTCTGCGGGATGGCTTCGGTCACCGCGAACTCACGGATGATCTACGCGTTCTCCCGCGACGGTGCGCTGCCCGCCTCCGACCGGTGGCATCGGATCAACCCCCGCACGCGCACGCCAACGAACGCCATCTGGCTGGCGGCCGGTGGCGCCTTCGTCCTCGGGCTCCCCTACCTGTTCAACGCGACCGCCTACGCCGCGGTCACCTCCATCGCCGTCATCGGGCTCTACATCGCCTACGTCCTGCCGACGTTCCTCCGGCTGCGGCAGGGAGATGCCTTCGAGCCCGGCCCGTGGCACCTTGGCCGTTGGAGCCGGCCGATCGGCATCGTTGCCATCGGTTGGGTTGCCTTCATCACGGTGCTGTTCATGCTCCCGACGGTGAGCCCGGTGACCCGGCTGACGTTCAACTACACCCCGGTCGCGGTGCTTGCCGTCCTCGGTTTCGCCGGGATCTGGTGGATCGTGTCGGCCCGGCACTGGTTCACCGGTCCCAAGGTGCAGGGCTCGTCCGAGGAGCTTGCCGCGATGGAGTTGGAGCTGGAACGCCTTGCCTGAAACTGTCGCGGCGGTGCTCAGCGTCGAGGAGCTGCGGCGACAGGTCGACTCGGGTGACGTCGACACCGTCCTGGTCGCGCTGACCGACATGCAGGGCCGACTGCAGGGCAAGCGCCTGCACGCCCGCTACTTCCTCGACGTCGTCCTGGAACACGCCACCGAGGGCTGCGCCTACCTGCTGGCCGTCGACGTCGACATGAACACCGTCGAGGGCTACGAGATGTCGTCGTGGTCCAGCGGTTACGGCGACTTCATGATGTACCCGGATCTCACCACGTTGCAGCCGGTGCCCTGGCAGGAGGGGACGGTGCTCGTGCTGGCTGACCTCCGCTGGGCGGACGGCACCGACGTCGTCGCCTCACCACGCCAGGTGCTGGCCCGGCAGCGAGCACGACTGGCCGAGGCCGGCATGACGGCGTACGTCGGGACAGAGCTCGAGTTCATGGTCTTCCGCGACACCTACGAGCAGGCCTGGTCGGCCGGCTACCGGGGGCTGACCCCGGCGAATCAGTACAACGTCGACTACTCGTTGCTCGGCACCGCGCGGATCGAGCCGCTGCTGCGCCGGATCCGCAACTGCATGGACGGCGCCGGCCTGACGGTCGAGTCCGCCAAAGGTGAATGCAATCTCGGTCAGCACGAGATCGCCTTCCGCTACGCCGAAGCAGGCGCGGCCTGCGACGGTCACGTCGTCTACAAGAACGGCGCCAAAGAGATCGCCGCGCAGGACGGCCTGGCGCTGACGTTCATGGCCAAGTACGACGAGCGGGAGGGCAACTCCTGCCACATCCACTGCAGCTTCCGGGGGGCCGACGGTGCGCTGGTCCTCGCGGACGGACCTGACCTCTCAGCCACAGGCCGGTCCTTCGTGGCTGGGCAGCTCACCTACCTGCGCGAACTGACCCTGCTGATGGCCCCGAACATCAACTCCTACAAACGTTACGTGGAGGGGTCCTTCGCCCCCACGGCGCTGCGTTGGGGGCGCGACAACCGGACGTGTGCGTTCCGGCTGGTCGGGCACGGCCCGTCACTTCGACTGGAGAACCGCATCCCCGGCGGGGACGTCAACCCCTACCTCGCCACCGCGGCGGTGGTTGCGGCCGGGCTGGCCGGCATCGAGGAGGGGCTGGAGCTGGAGCCGGCCTTCGAGGGCAACGCCTACCACGACGCCGACTCGCCGCGCGTCCCGACCTCGCTGGGCGAGGCCCTCGAGCTGTGGCGGGCCAGCGCCTTTGCCCGCCGTACGTTCGGTGACGACGTGGTCGAGCACTACGCGAACATGGCCGCGGTCGAACTGGCCGCCTTCGGCCGGTCGGTGACCGACTGGGAGCGCTTCCGGGGGTTCGAACGGCTGTGAGCGTCACGACCTACGACGTGGTCAACCCGGCGACGGAACAGCTGCTCAGCACCGTCGCGATGGCGGGCGTGGCCGAGACCGACCAGGCGGTGGAACGGGCGCGGCAGGCCTTCGACACGTGGCGACA
Organism: Mycobacteriales bacterium; assembly: GCA_046595615.1. Classification (GTDB taxonomy): domain Bacteria; phylum Actinomycetota; class Actinomycetes; order Mycobacteriales; family SCTD01; genus JAYSQK01. The sequence continues at coordinate 12,198 of JBKJOO010000365.1, forward strand.
CGTGACACCCGCAGACCGGGGGCGGCTGCTGCGGCGCTTCGCCGAACAAGTCGAGCATCACCTCGAGGAACTGGCCAGGCTCGAGGTGAGCAACGCCGGGCACACGATCGCCAATGCCCGGTGGGAGGCCGGCAATGTGCGCGACGTCCTGACCTACTACAGCGCGGCGCCGGAACGATTGTTCGGGCGGCAGATCCCGGTCGCCGGGGGCGTCGACATCACCTTCCACGAACCGCTCGGGGTCGTCGGGGTCATCGTGCCCTGGAACTTCCCGATGCCGATCGCCGGCTGGGCCGTCGCACCCGCCCTCGCAGCAGGCAACACCGTCGTCCTCAAGCCGGCCGAGTTGACCCCGCTGACCGCGCTGCGACTGGCGGAGTTGGCCCTCGACGCCGGGCTGCCGGACGGCGTCTTCACCGTGCTGCCCGGCGAAGGCTCCGTCGTTGGGGGGCGGCTCGTCGAGCATCCCGACGTACGCAAGATCGTCTTCACCGGCTCGACGCGTGTCGGCAGGCAGGTGATGGCCGGCTGCGCAGCGCAGATCAAGCGGGTGACCCTCGAGCTGGGCGGCAAGAGCGCCAACGTCATCTTCGCCGATGCCGACCTCGAGCTGGCGGCAGCAACGGCGCCGTACGCCGTGTTCGACAATGCCGGTCAGGACTGCTGTGCGCGCTCCCGGATCCTCGTGCAGCGGTCGGTCTACGAGCGCTTCATGGAGTTGCTCGAACCGGCGGTGAAGGGGGTGCGGGTCGAGGATCCCAGTCTGGAGACCGCGCAGATGGGGCCACTCATCAGCCGGCGGCAGTGGGACCGGGTCACGTCCTACGTCCCCGAGGGGACGCCGGTCGCGTTCCGGGGCGAGATCCCCGACGGGCCGGGCTTCTGGTACCCACCGACCGTACTCGCGCCGGTCGACCCCACGGACCGCGCGGTCACCGAGGAAATCTTCGGTCCGGTGGTCGCGGTGCTGCCCTTCGACGACGAGGCGGCAGCCGTGCAGCTGGCCAATGAGGGCAGCTTCGGGTTGTCCGGCTCGATCTGGACCCGCGACCTCGGTCGTGCGCTGCGCGTCTCCCGGGGCATCGAGGCCGGCAACCTGTCGGTCAACAGCCATTCCTCGGTGCGCTACTCCACCCCCTTCGGGGGCTTCAAGCAGTCGGGGCTCGGCCGTGAGCTCGGACCCGATGCGCTCGGTTCCTTCACCGACGTCAAAAATGTCTTTCTTGCGACGGAAGGATGAGCGTGGACGCACCAGCCAGCAAGGACGTCGTCCGTCGGTTGGTCGACCGGGTCGCGGTGGTGACCGGCGGCGCCAGCGGCATCGGGCTCGCCACCGCACGACGGTTCGCAGCCGAGGGCGCGCACGTCGTCGTCGCCGACGTCGACCCGGCTGCCGGACAAGCGGCAGCTGAGCAGGTCCAGGGACTGTTCGTCCAGGTCGACGTGACCTCGCCCGAGCAGGTCGACGCGCTGTTCGAGACGGCCGTCTCAACGTACGGCGGCCTGGACATCGCCTTCAACAACGCAGGGATCTCACCGCCGGACGACGATTCGATCCTCACCACCGGACTCGACGCCTGGCGTCGGGTGCAGGAGGTGAACCTCACGTCGGTCTACCTGTGCTGCAAGGCCGCGATCCCGCACATGCAGGCGCGCGGCCGAGGGTCCATCATCAACACGGCGTCGTTTGTGGCCCGGTTGGGGGCGGCGACCTCGCAGATCTCCTACACCGCGTCCAAAGGCGGCGTGCTGGCGATGTCACGCGAACTGGGGGTGCAGTTCGCCCGGGAGCACATCCGCGTCAATGCACTCTCACCGGGGCCGGTCAACACCCCGCTGCTGCAGGAGTTGTTCGCGAGCGACCCCGAGCGGGCCGCCCGCCGGCTCGTCCACATCCCGATGGGCCGCTTCGCCGAGGCTGACGAGATCGCCGCGGCCGTGGCGTTTCTCGCCTCGGACGACGCCTCGTTCATCACCGCGTCGGAGTTCCTCGTCGACGGCGGGATCTGCGGGGCCTACGTCACGCCACTGTGAGATCGGTCGGCGGCCGCCGGACAGCCCGCCCGGTCGATCCGGCGGAGCTGGCCTTTCGGGCGATCCGCAGCGGCAACGCCTTCGAGGAATGCGTCGAGCGGGTGTTGTCCGCCGTCAAGCTCGGCTTGGTTTCCCCCGGCGAGCGGCTGCCAGCGGAGCGCGACCTGGCCGGTCGACTCGGGGTCAGCCGGGTCACCCTGCGGGACGCGTTGCGCTCGCTGGCCGACGCCGGTTGGCTCGAGATCCGCCGCGGCCGGCACGGCGGGGCCTTCGTGCTCGACCGGGCCACCCCGCGTCCGCAGCTCAGGCCGGTCCCACACCCTTCGCGGGAGTCCATCGAGGACACCCTCGTGCTCCGTCAGGTGCTCGAGCTGGGTGCGGTCGAGGTGGCCGCGTCGTCCGCGGTCCGTCCCGAGGCGTACGGCGCACTGGTGGCCGCCCTCGAGGACTGCCGGACGGCCGCCCCCGGCCGGTACCGGACCGCCGACAGCAGGCTGCACCTGGCGGTCACCGAGTTGACCGGCTCGCCGTCGCTGGCGGCAGCGGCGGCCGACGTACGGATGCGGGTCAACGACCTGCTCGACGCGATCCCACTGCTCGAACGCAACATCGCCCACAGCAACGACCAGCACGACCGGATCGTGCGGGCCATCCGCCGCCGACAACCTGCCGCGGCCCGGGCAGCGATGGAGGAGCACCTGGCCGGCACCGCCGCCCTGCTGCGCGCCTTCCTGTCCTGACCGGCGCGTTGCGGTGGCGATGCGCGGCTGGCCATACTCGCCGAGCCGGCACCGGACCGGCGTACAGGAGGGACCATCGTGAGGTTCGCCGTGCTCGGGCCCGGCGGCGTCGGCGGGCTGCTCGCCGCGCTGCTTGCCGGTGCCGGTCACGAGGTCGTCTGCCTGGCCGGCGGTGCCACGACAGCGGCCATCCGCACGAACGGCGTACGGCTGGACAGTGCCAGGTTCGGTCCCCGCACCGAACGGGTGGACGCCGAGGAACGTCTCGACCGGCCGGTCGACGTCTGCTTCGTGACCGTAAAGGCGACACAGCTCGCTGACGCCCTGCAGCGGGTGCCGGCGGACCTGCTCGCCGGTGCGCTGCTCGTCCCGCTCCTGAACGGCGTCGAGCACCTCATGGTGCTGCGAGGTCGCTACCCGTCCGCAACCGTGGTGGCAGCGACGATCCGGGTGGAGTCCACCCGAACCGGCCCGGGTCAGGTGCGGCAGGACAGTCCGTTCGCGTCAGTAGAGCTCTGCCACGCGCCGGGTGTCGACCGGCTGGCCGAGGTGCTCCGGGAGGCCGGGCTCGACGTCCGGGTCCGGGCCGACGAGGTCGGGGTCCTGTGGGACAAGCTGGCCTTCCTGGCCCCGCTGGCCCTGCTCACCACGCACGCCCGGCAGCCGGCGGGATACGTCCGCGAGCAGCGGCGCGAACAACTCATCGCGGTCGTCGCGGAAGTCGCCGCCGTCGCCCGGGCGGAGGGTGCGTCCGGCAACGAGCACGCGGTGCTGGCGGCTTTCGACGCTCTGCCGCCGACGATGCGTTCGTCGATGCAGCGAGACGCCGACGCCGGCCGGCCACTGGAGTTGGACGCCCTCGGTGGCGCTGTGCTGCGGGCCGCGGCCCGCAGCGGCCTGGAGCTCCCCGTCACCGCTCGGCTGGTCGCTGAGCTTCGGGAGGTCTTTGGTCCTGACAATCCAGGGATTTCTGACGGCGGGGCCACCTGGGGATAACCTCGGCAGGTGGGTATCCAGGCGCCCCTCGAAACACCGCTGCTGAAGCAGATCCGCGACTCGGTGATCGGTGACGACCAGGTGCTGCCAGGGCCGTACGGGCCGCGTCGGGTGACCTACGCGGACTACACGGCCTCCGGTCGGGCGCTGTCCTTCATCGAGGGCTTCATCAGGAATGAGGTGCTGCCTCGCTACGCCAACACCCACACCGAATCCAGCGGCACCGGTCTGCAGACCAGCCGGCTGCGGGAGGACGCCCGAGCGCTCATCACCGATGCAGTCGGCGGCGACCAGGACACACTCGTCATCTTCGCCGGCTCGGGGTGCACAGGCGCCATCGACAAGCTGATCGGCATCCTCGGCCTGCGCATTCCGTCTGAGCTGGAGGACCGCTACCAGCTCAGGGAGTTCATTCCCACCGCGCAGCGGCCGGTCGTGTTCCTCGGCCCGTATGAACACCACTCCAACGAGCTGCCTTGGCGAGAGTCGATCGCCGATGTCGTCGTGATCGGCCAGGACGCCGACGGCCACATCGATCTGGCGCATCTTGCGGCCGAACTCGCCCGCGCGGACGCGCGGCCCCTGAAGATCGGTGCCTTTTCCGCAGCCAGCAATGTCACCGGCATCGTGACAGACACCAACCGGATTTCCGCGCTGCTGCACGAGCACGGCGCGCTGGCCTTCTGGGACTTCGCGGCCGCGGCCCCCTACGTGTCAATCGAGATGTACGCCGAGGCAGGGGCTGACCCGCAGGCTTACAAGGACGCGATCTTCCTCAGTCCGCACAAACTGATCGGCGGTCCCAGCACCCCAGGCATTCTCGTCGTACGACGTGAACTCCTCGTCAATCGCGTGCCCGATGTCCCGGGTGGCGGAACGGTCGCCTACGTCAACCCGACCGAGCATGCGTATTTGGCCGATCCGATCCAGCGCGAGGAGGGCGGCACGCCGGCAATCGTCGAGTCGATCAGGGCCGGCTTGGTCTTTCAACTCAAACAGGCCGTCGGGATCGACGTGATTCGCGCGCACGAGGAGCACTATCTCGCCAGGGCAGTCGCGTCCTGGCAGCAGGAGCCGTCCATCGAGATCTTGGGCAATCTGGCGGCGGAGCGACTGTCCATCGTCTCCTTCGTGGTCCGCGCGCCGAGTGGGAGATACCTACACCACAATTTCGTCGTGGCCCTGCTCAACGACCTGTTCGGCATCCAGGCCCGGGGCGGTTGTTCATGTGCCGGACCGTACGGCCACCGGCTGCTGGGCATCGACCTGGAGCACTCGCACGAGTTCGGACGCGAGATCGCTCGCGGCTGCGAGGGCATCAAGCCTGGCTGGGTTCGGGTCAACTTCAATTATTTCATCTCCGAGGCGGTCTTCAACTACCTCGTCCAGGCCGTCCGCCTGGTGGCCCACGACGGCTGGCGGCTGCTCACCGACTACCACTTCGATCCAGCAAGGGGCCTGTGGCGGCACCGGCTCGGTCCGGTCGAACCGCCGTTGCGGTTGAGCCAGATCTCCTATGACGCGGATGGTCTGATGTGTTACCCGCACCACGACGAGCGCGCGCCGGAAACCGAGCTCGACCGCTATCTGGAGCAGGCCCGCGGCCTGTTCGGGGTCGCCGCAGCCCGAGCCGGCGAGGCGGAGCAGGCCAACGGCACCGTCTCCGCCGACTTCGACGAACTGCGCTGGTTCGACCTGCCGGCTGCCAGCCTGGTCGCCCACCCGGGGTGACAATCGACGCGGGAGCGAGCTGTGATCGGCCTCCCGACCCGCCACTCTCGGCAACTTCGCCGGCTCGTGTCAGAAGCCTGGCCCGATGCCCGCGTGCCGCGAAGCGCCTGGACACGGCGCACCACCGCGGCTCGCCGGACAGAGTCGGATGCGCTCGACCGAGCCTTGGAGCTCGAGGCGACGGGCAAGAATCGGGTTGTCCACGGCCTGGCTCCGGTGGCAAGCAATCGCGGCCAGTTGGACGGCACGGTCGACCTCGACGTCGAGCGTCCCGTGGCCGTCCAACGCAACGAACTGCGTGGCGAACTCGACGTTCAGCCGGGAAGCGACCTCGGGGGCGATGCCCCACTCCAGGACGGCCAGCCGGTGACGGTCGGCAACGCGGAACGCCGAAGCGGAAGCTGCCCGATGGTCGGGATGACCGGTGACGCCACCGGATTCGAACGCGAGGAGCGTCACCGCGTCGCGCGCATTGCCTTCGACGACCGCATCAACGGCGTTTGCCGCAACGGCACCGAGGCAACCGTCGCTGAAGTCGTGGAGCACGACATCACTGACACCAAGTCGCGCCGCAGCTCCGGTCAACTCCCGAAGCCGAATTGCGACGAGATCATCGGTCGCGCCGAGCGTGCTCGCCTCCCCCCGGGTCAGGCAGAGAACGCGTACGTCGCCGCCGCGGGCAATGAGATCGGCGATCACTGCGCCCAACCCGAAGCTCTCGTCGTCGGGGTGCGCGACCACCGCCAGTACTGGTCCACGACCGACAAGGTCGCCCAGCAGCGCGGCGGCGCCCGACGTCATGGCGTGTCCGGGTCCGCGAATTCATGAAAAGCCGCCCAGGCCCGTGGCCCGTAGACCGATGCTGTGCCGCCGTCCATCAGCAGAGCGACACCCAGCGCCTCGGCGACTTCCTGAGCTGTCGCGCCACGCCGCGCGGCGGCTTTGGCGTGGTAGGCAAGACAGCCCTCGCACCCCTTCACGGTGGCGATGGCCAACGCCATGAGTTCTTTCACCTTGGCTGTGAGGGCGCCCTCGGCCACGGCGGCGCGGTGCAGCTCGGCAAAGCCCGCCCAGGTGTCCGGCGCGGCCTGTGACAGCGATCGGGTGGGGTCTTTCAGATCCTCAATCACATCATGAAACTGCCTCCCGGTTGTCATGGTGTTTTCCTCCGGTCACTTGTGGCCCCTGCACAGTGGGTACTCCTACGAAGACCGAGGACACCATCAGCCGGGGCGAGTGCGTCCTCAGCACCGATACCGAGCTTGACGATTGTGTGATACATGTCCCGAGTCGACACCCGTTGCGGTGATCGCAACAGGGCCGAAGGTCAGTAGCTACCACGGCTGCAGGTCAGCGCAACTGCACCGACCGCGGGCGTAGGTGCTTCACCTGTCTCCGGTCACCGAGGCACACCTGGGGCGCGGTTGCCAACGGTTGATCAGCAGTACCGCCATCCGGTCGGCGGCTTCCAGGTCGTCGAGGGTGACCCGCCGGCCGGTCGTCGAAGCCACCGCCCTGGCGAGGTCGTGCGCGAGCACCGCCGTGACAGGAACTCGCCCCGGCTGCGCGCTGGTCACCGGATCTGCCGGTGCGATGGGGTGGAGGCGCCATCGGATCCGCATCGGCTCAGGATCGCCGACTTTGGGTCGCAACGACAGTCTTGACCTTCGGCCCGGCACTCAGTGCGGGCGTGTCCTGTGCACAACCGTCCTGTGGGTATGTGGGCGACCTGGGGATGACCAGCGGCGACCAGGCCTTCGAGGTGCAAGGCTGCTTCAGCGGCCAGCCTTCGTGGTCGAGGATCGAGATGTCGTCCACACCGGAAAGGTCCCGAAGTCACCTTGTTCTCTGATCACGGCGTTGTGATGCCACCGCTGCGGACCATGCTCAGCGGCATCGGACTGCAGGTGGTCGAGGGCACGCTGGTTCCGGCGCTGATCTTCTGGTCGATGCTGCATCTCACCGGGCTGGTCTGGGCCCTGGTCGCCGGCCTCGCCTGGTGCTACCTGGCCATCGCACGGCGCTGGCTGCGTGGAGCCACGTTGCCCGCCGTCCTCGTTGTCGGTGCGCTGCTGTTCACGACCCGGACCGGTGTCGCACTGGCCTTCCACTCGACGTTCGTCTACTTGCTGACACCGACGATCAATGCGTTCGTGCTGGCTGCTGCCTTCGGCGGTTCAGCACTGCTGCGCCGGCCCCTCACCGAGCGTTTCGCCCGTGACTTCGTCGGCCTGCCAGCCCACGTGACGGCGCTCGTACGGGTCCAGACGGCGCTGCGCCGACTGAGCCTGGTGTGGGCCCTGGTCAACATCGTCAACGGCGCCGTCGCCCTGCAGTTACTCATCGCCGATCGCTACGACGCGGTCATCCTGACCCGCTCGCTGCTCTCGCCGGTGTTGTCCGCGCTCGCGGTCGCCTGCTGCGTGCTGATGGGCCGGCAGGCACTGCGGGCCGAGGGCATCCACGTGCACCTGCGCTGGCGGGACCAGCCTGCGTCGTAGGGGCGCGCCGCCTGACTGACCGATCGCCCCGCAGCCGTTGTCGACTTGTCGCGGGTCGGCTGTCTGGGACAGGTCCGCTGCATCAGCCGTCTCATCGCCGTCGAGCGCAACCCGTGCGCTGGAGCGCATCAGCACCCGACAACCCACTGTGGACAGTACTTCTCGTTGTCCACACCCCCTTGTCTCACCTCCCTTTTTGAGATAAGCTTCGAACATACGTTCGATAACGGGAGGAGGCGGGGCGATGACGATGGCTGCTCCACCGGTCCCTTCGACCGCGGTCGAGTTGTACGACGTACTGGACCGGCTCGGAACGCTCGGGCCGACCGGTGACCCGCGGATGTGCGCCGCGCTGCTCCGGGCGGTGTCCTCCCTGGAC
>JBKJOO010000014.1:0-25207 GCA_046595615.1 Mycobacteriales bacterium
CCGCGTCGCCCCCGACACCGGTGCCGGTGCCGGTTCCGAGAACCGCCGGCTAGCCGATCGCCAGGGCCGTCCGGAGTTGCGCGCACGCCGCACTCGCGTCGCTGCGGCTGTGCAGGCAGACGGTCCGGATCCCCGTCGGCAGCAGGGCGACCGGGTCGCTCTCGAGGTAGTGCCGCGGCACCTGCCGCCGGCTGCCGTCCAGCAGGTCGGCCACCGCGCCGCCGCCGAGCCGCTGCTCGTCGGCCTGCCCAAGTGCGGCCACCGGCGCCTGGGCGACCACCAGCGAGGGTCGCAGCGCGTACGCCGGGGCGCCGGCGAGCGGCCTGGACCGGCTGGCCAGCCACAGGGCGAGCTGGCCGCCGGCCGAGTGGCCGACCACGGCGACCCGGCGGGGATCGACCTGCGCGGCGTACCGGCCCCGGGTCAGGTGGTCGTAGGCCGCGGCGACGGACGTGAACGGCTGCGGCCACGGCGTGTCCGCGGCGGCGTCGTCGACGTTCCAGACGAGTGCGCCCCGGCCGGCGAGATCGGCGGCGACAGCGTCCTCGAGGTGGCGGTCGTAGCCCGGCGCCCACCAGCCGCCGTGCAGGAGCACGACGGTCGGGAGCAGCACAGGGCCGCCGGCCGGCACCCACCACTCACCCTGTCCGGCGCCGTAGGACTCGACCAACCGCTTCGTGCCCGGCCTGACGTGCGGCGAGGGAGCCCGACCCGACAGGCCGCGGAAGGTCCCGGTGACCGCGACGCCGCCGGCGCCGATGAGGGCAAATGCACCGAGGGCGGCGCGGCGGCTCATCCGGGAGGAGGGCACGGCGCAAGCCTGCCCGACCGGCGCACCGGCCGGGTCGGCGATCGCACCAGGGCAGCGCTACCCTCGTGCGCTCGACCCCGCCGGGACCTCCGCACGGGTCGGGCACAAGACGGCGCTCCCGTGCGTTGTCCCCGCGCCGGAGACGAAGAACAGGAAGGGGCCGCACCATGGCCACCGATTACGACACCCCCCGCCGCTCAGAGGCGGATGAGGGTGAGGACAGCCTCGAGGAGCTCAAGGCACGGCGAGCCGAAGCGCAGTCGAGCAGCGTCGACGTCGACGAGACCGATCTTGCCGAGACCCTCGAATTGCCGGGAGCGGATCTGTCGGGGGAGGAGCTGACCGTCAAGGTGCTCCCCAAGCAGCTCGACGAGTTCACCTGCTCCAACTGCTTTCTCGTGCACCACCGTAGCCAGCTCGCCTCGGACAAGGGCGGCCGGCTCATCTGCAAAGAGTGCGCCTGACCGCACGATGAGCCCCTCCGAGCCGGTGCCGGCCGTGACAGCCCCGACGGTGGGGCTGTCACCGACCGACGTCGTGCTGGCCCAGCTCGAGGGTTTCCAGCGGGAGGCGCACGCCGGGGCAGGGGCCGGCCCCGGCATCCAAGCCGCCTGGTCGTTCGCGAGCCCGGGCAACCGGGAGGCGACCGGTCCGGTGGAGGTGTTCGCCGAGATGGTCCGCGGTCCGGTCTACGGCGGTCTGCTCGGCCACCGGGCGGCGCAGGTCGGTCCGCCGGTCGAGCGGGGCAACGAGGCGACCCTCGAGGTCCTCGTGCACACCGCCGGGGACGAGACGATCGGCTTCACCTGGGTGCTGGGGAGACAGCTCGACCCGCCGTACGCGGGCTGCTGGATGACCGACGGCGTGCTGCGGCACCCGGACCGGGCCGGCCGATGACGGGCGACACCGGTTCGAGCGAGGTGGCCCGCCGCGACGTCGGCGAGTTGGTCGGTCGGCTCACCGACGACGGCCTCGACGTCACCGAGCGGGGTCGGCTGCTGCTCCGACTCACCAGGGCGCTCGCCGCCGGGGCCAAAGCCGCCGGGGCCAGGGCGGTGCTGTCCGGTCGGGTGCTCGCCGATGTGGTGACGGACCTGGTGCCGCATCTGCCGGTCCGCGACCTGCTGACCCTGCGAGAGCACCACGCAGGGTTGTCCGGCGATCAGCTCGCCGAGGCGCTCGTCCGGTCGGCGGCACGGGTGACCGCCGGAATCGGCGCCGCCGGCGGCGCCGTCGCGTCAGCCGAGATGGTGGCCCCGCCGGCGCTCCTCGCGGCGCCCGTCCAGCTGCTCGCCGAGACGGTCGCGGTCGTCGCTGTCGAGCTTAAGCTCGTCGCGGAGTTGCACGTCGTCTACGGCAAGGCGCCGCTGGGCAGTCGCGCCCAGTTGGCGGTCGCCTACGTCGGGGCCTGGGCGGCGAAGCAGGGCATCGACCCTCGACAGGGGGGCCCGGCGCTCGCCACCGTGCTGAGCTCGGCCGCCAAGGCGCAACTCAAAACCAGGCTCGTCCGCCGGGCCGGGCGCAACCTGTCCACCTTCGCCCCCCTGCTCGCGGGGGCGGTTGCCGGCGCGGAGCTCAACCGGCGGGAGACCCGCAGCCTCGGCGATGCGCTCATCCGGGATCTGCACCGCCGCTGAGCCGCCGGTGTCAGGCCTCCCCGGCTGGCTGCGCTTGCCCCAGCGTGCCGGCCTCAACCTTGGGCAGCAGTCGGACCAGCAGGCAGGCAGCGCCGAACACGAACACCTCGAACAGCAGGGTGCGCTCGATCGCGTAGAGGAAGTTGTCCTTGTTCGCCTGCCGCCCGGCGGCCGTGAAGGCGACGCCGACCCCCTGCGGGCCGCCGGTGGGCGCCGTACAGCCAGGCGGGGTGCGGGACGGTTCGGGCGACTTGGCCCTGGTCACGAAGCACCGCTCGAAGCGCGCGACGGCCGGTTGCGCTGCGCCGGCCGGCAGCCCGGCCGCGGTCAGGGAACTGCTCAGCCGGCCGCGTTCCTGCCGGGCGGCCTCGCCGGCGTGCCCACCGAGCAGCCCGAACAGCACCAGCCCGATCAGGGCGACCCCGAGGGCGCCGCCGACCTGCTGCGTCGTGGACAGCACGCCGGACGCCGAACCCGCCTCGCGGCCCTTGATGCCGGCGAGCACCAGGTTGGTGAGCGGCGCGATGAAGCACCCCAGTCCCAGCCCGGCGACGAACAGCACGGGGCCGATCTCGTAGGCGTGCAGATCGGTGCCGGCCAGGTGCAGGTCGACGATGACGGCCACCATGCTGACCGCGAGCACCCCCGCGCCGAGGGCGAGGACGCCAGTCCCGAGCCGCTTGGAGAGGGCGTCTGAGCGGGCCGAGGCGATGGCCGACCCGACCGCGAACGGGAAGGTCGTGAGCCCGGCATGCAGCGCGGAGAAGCCCAGCCCGACTTGCAGGTAGAGCGAGAAGGTGAAGAAAAACGCCGGGATACCGGCGAAGAAGACCATCGACAGCACCAGGCCGGCCCGGAACGCCTGACTTCGGAACAGCGTCATGAGCAGTAGTGGGCTGGCCTCGCGCCGGGTCTTGCTGCCCTGCAGCAGGACGAAGCCGATGAGCAGCGGGACCGAGGCGAGCAGCATCGCGTAGATCCAGAGCGGCCAGCCCTTCTCCCGTCCTTCGGTGAGCGGGTAGACGAGCAGGAACAGCCCGGCGCTGATCAGCAGGGCGCCGGGGACGTCGAGCCGGGCCTTGTCGGGGGCCTTGCTGTCGGGCAGCTCCAGGTAGGCGGCGACGAGCGCGAAGACCCCGATCGGGATGTTGACCAAGAAGATGGCGCGCCAGTCGGTGCCGAACAGGTTGGCGCTGATGAGGACCCCGCCCAGCAGCGGTCCGAGGATCGTGGCGATTCCGATGGTCGCCCCGAAGATGCCGAACGCCTTGCCCCGGTCCTTCGGCGGGATCGTCATCTGGATGACGGCCAGCACCTGCGGGAACATCAAGCCGCTGCCGAGACCCTGCAGGATCCGGGCGAGCACCAGGGTCGTGGCGTTCGGTGCGAGCCCGCACAGGGCGCTGGCGATCGTGAAGGTCGACATCCCGGTCATGAACAGCTTCTTGCGACCGAAGATGTCACCGAGCCGGGCGCCGGTGATCAGCAGGCAGGCGAAGCTGAGCTGATAGCCGGCAAGGACGAGCTGGATGGAGGCGAACGACGCCCCGATGTCGGCCTGGATCGACGGGATCGCCACATTGACGATGGAGATGTCGAGCAGTTGCACGAAGACGGCGGTCAGCACGATCGCGAGCACGAAGAACGGGTGGCGCTCGCTGCGCGAGCCGGTGTCGGCCCGGGCCGCGGTGGTCGAGGTCATGGACGGGCCTTCCAGGTCGGCGGTCGGCGTCGACGCTAGTGACCCGGCCGGTCAGGCGCTCGTCGGCAGGGTCAGACGCCCGAGAGGAAGCCGCGCAGCAGGGCCTGGGTCAACTCCGGGTGCTCGAACTGTGGCACGTGACCGGAGTCCTCCAGCACGACCGAGCCGGCGCCGGGGAGCGCGTCGGCGACGTGCCGGGCGAAGCTGGCTGGGACGAGCCGGTCCCGGTCGCCCCAGACGAACAGCGCCGGCGGCATCAAGCCGGGCAGTCGGTCCCAGAACCCGCGGCGGCCGTAGGCGTCTTCGAGATAGATCTGCCGGGCACATGCCAGGAAGGCGATCCGGTGCGCTGGGGAGCGCAGCACGCGACGGCACTCGTCGGCAGCGGCGTCGTACCACGGTCGGGGCAGCCGATCTGGGTTGCTGAACATGCCGCGGATGCTCTCGACGACGACGCCGTGCGGCATGACCACTGGCAGCCGGCCCAGCTCCGGGCGGAGCAGCCGGACCGCCGGGACGTACTGCCGCAGCCGCCGGAACGCCGGTGAGGGCGTGAGCAGTACGAGGGCCCGCACCGACTGCGGGTGGGTCAGGCCGGCCTCCAGGGCGAGCCGGCCGCCCAGGGAGTTGCCGACGAGCACCGCCGGCCGGGCGTGCAGCACCCGCTGCAGATCCTCGAGCCAGGCGGCGTACCAGGCCGGGCTGTACGGCGACCTCGGGGCCTCGCTCTGCCCGAAGCCGGGGCTGTCCGGGGCGATCACCCGGTGGTCGACGGCGAGCGCTGCCAGGACCGGCAGCATCGAGGCGTTGGTGGCGCCGAGGCCGTGCAGCAGCACGACCGGTGGCGCGTCAACTGGTCCGGCCTCCAGGTAGGAGGTCCGCACGCCGAGCGCCTGCACCTCGCGGGCGCGGGGGAACGTCGTCGGCACCGCTCGCTCGTCGCCGAACAGCCCGTCCAGCTGCAACGACAGGCCGAGGTCGCCGCGCACCGTCACGCGGCCGTCCAAGAACGCGTGCACGCCAGAGGTGCGACCCGCCACGACGGCCGCGAGCACGTCCGGCGACGACCGGACCACCAGGGTCGGGTCGGGCTGCCCGCCGCGACGGACCCGACCCCGGCCGCGGTCGAGTTCGACGGTCCACACGCCGTGTTCGCCGGCGTCGAACACGACGCTTGCGACCCGGTCGGCGAGCACGCTGCCGGCCAGCGCCCGGCGCAGCCGGCCGGACAGCAGGGCGTCGAGCTCGGCGCCGGGCGCTGGGGCGATCAGCGTCACGCCGTCGGTGCGGTCATCCGGCGGAGCAGTCCCACCAGGGTGCGCCGTTCGTCCATCGACAGCACGGCGATCGGGGGCGGCAGCTCGCGGAGTTGCCCAGCCAGTTCCTCCCGGATCCGTCGTCCGGTCGCGGTCGGCACGAGGGCCTTCACCCGGCGGTCGGTACTGGACGTGCGGCGCTCGACGAGCCCGGCCGCCTCGAGCCGGTCGGCGATGCCCGTGATGTTGCTGGCGTCGCAGCGAAGCAGGCTGGCCAGCTCGCGCATCGGCCGCCCGCCGTCGTCGAGGTGGTGCAGCGTGACGGCCTGCTGGGGCGTGAGGTCGTGCACGGCGGCGACCGTCCCGAAGTGCTGGCGCATCAGGTCCAGCAACGTCAGGAGCAGCTCGACCTCCTCGGGACCCCGAGGACGCGACGAGCAGGTCTCCTTCACGGGTCCAGCGTACGACGCAGGGGGCCGTCTCCTGAGGTTGTCAACGACTCACGCGCCCACCGTCTCGAGGCCGGGTGGGAGCGAGCCGGTCGCCTTTTCCCAGAGCTTGGCGGTGCCACGGGCCGCGAGCAGCCGGGCGAGGCCGAGCGCGATTCCGCTGGCGACGGCCCAGGCGATGGCCTCGCTCCAGTCGGTCTCCCGCGAGGCAGGGTTGCGCGGCGGGTCCCCACCGCGGGTCTTGCTCCACCCCACGTCCAACGCCTTGCGGGTGGCCTTCGCCGCCGCCAGCCCGGTCGCCATGCCGACGACCTTCCACCCGACCTTCGCCACCGCTGCCATCGCGCTCAGCCCTCGTTTCCCGTCGTCCGGCGTCCTGTCAGGGGAGCCTGCCCAGCATCGGCGGCGGGACACGTTCAGGGGCTCACCCGGGCCTGCTCCAGGGCGGCCACGAGCTCAGCCGGTCGGCGCGTCCCGATCAGCCAGTAGGGCGTGTCGTCGGCCGGGTCGGCGAGCTCGAGCCGCACGGCCGACTGCAGCCACGGCCGCAGCGCGACGAAGGCCCACCGGTGGGCCAGCGGGCCGAGCCAGCGGCGCACCCCGGTCGCATCGAGTGGGGTGACTTCACCGAGCGCCGTCACCGGGACCCGCGCCCCGGGGACGTGCAGGACGCCGTCGGCCAGCCGGACCCGCGAGCGCGACGACACGGTCAGCACCAGCGTGGTGAGCCCGGGCAGTACGACGTACGGCAGGACCGAACGGAGCGGACCGCTTGCGCCGCCATGGACCTCGGCGGCGCCGAGGACAGCGATCGCGAGCCCGACAGGCCACCACCACCACGGGACGACGAGGCGCTCGTCGTAGGACGCGCCGGCGCTCACGACAGGAACGGCAACTTGACCGGCAGCGATTTCAGGCCGGCCCCGACCGCCTTGAGGTAGTCGGTCAGCGCGGTCGGCACGAGGGTCTCGGCCAGGATGCCGCCGGCCGCGTCGACCCCAACCACGTAGCGGGCCAGCGGCACCGGGTTGGACAGCGCGATCCGGACGGTCCGGGCCACCCAGACCGGGTCGGGGAGCTTGTGCGACCGCGACGACATCGCCTCCCCCCGGGCGTACGCCGCGGCATAGCGCGGGTTGCTCGGTTCCGGAAACCCGCCGGTCTGCGCCGCCGACCAGATGTCGGTGCCGAACATCCCCGGCTCGACGAGCACCACCCGGATGCCGTCGGCCTCGACCTCCATCCGCAGCGCGTCGGTGACCGCCTCGAGGGCGTGCTTGCTCGCGCAGTACCACCCCATCAGCGGCGTCGACAGCCGTCCGGCGACCGAGCTGATGTTGACGATCCGACCCTCGCCGCGCTCGCGCATGCCGGGCAGGACGAGCCGGGCGATCCGGATCGGGGCGACGACGTTGGTCTCCAATTGCGCCCGGACGAGGGTGTCGCTGACGTCCTCGACGGCGCCGGACTGCGCGAACCCGGCGTTGTTGACCACCGCCCACGGCCCACCGCCCGTCATCGCGGCGATCTCACCGAAGGCCCGCTCGCACGACGAGGCGTCGTCGACGTCGCAGATGACGCTGCGGACAGTGACGCCCTTGGTCTCGGCGACCTCGTGCAACCGGTCGGTCTTGGCCGCATTCCGCGCGGTGCCGATGACGTCCCAACCGGCGCCGGCCAGCTCCAGGCAGGTGACCAGGCCGATACCGCTGTTGGCCCCCGTGACGACGACGCTCTTGCCCACGGCGCTGCTCCAGGTGTGTGTGAGTGCTGCCGACGGTACGTCGCGGGTAGCGTCGGTGCCCGGTCCGGACGAGCCACGGGAGGTGCAGCACGTGGTGGACGTCGCCGTTCGACGGCTCGACCCGGCGGTCCCGCTCCCGTCGTACGCCAAAGCGGGTGACGCCGGCTGCGACCTCGTGACGACCGTCGACGTCGAGCTGGGCCCGGGCGAGCGCGCGCTGGTGCCGACCGGCATCGCCATCGCGCTGCCCGTCGGCTTTGCCGGCTTCGTGCACCCGCGGTCGGGCCTCGCGGTCGACCACGGCGTCGGGCTGGTGAACGCGCCTGGGACGATTGACGCTGGCTACCGGGGTGAGCTCAAGGTCGTCCTGGTCAACCACGACCCGCGCGAGACGGTCCGGCTGCGCCGGTTGGACCGGATCGCCCAGCTCGTGGTGCAGCAGGTGGAGCAGGTGCAGTGGCGCGAGACCGGCGAGCTGCCGGCGTCCGAGCGTGGTGCGGGCGGGCACGGGTCCACAGGGGGCCACTCAGCGGGAGGTGCGTAAGGTGTTCGGTCGGCGCAAGAAGGACGGCGAGGCAAGCGAGGTCGACGAGGAGTCGTTCGAGGACGACCTGGACCCGACCGACCGCGCGGCGGAGGACGCCATGCTGCTCGCCGAGCTCGACACCCAGCAGCTGCAGCAGGCCAGGCTCGAGCCGCCGAACCGGCCGCGGGGACCGTGGGACCTCGCCGACGCACCGCAGGACCCCGAGCGGCCCCGGCTCGAGCTCGGCGGCCTGCACGTCCCGGTGCCCGCGGACGCCGAGGTACGGGTCGACGTGAGCCCCGAGGGCGAGGTCGTCGCCGCCACGCTCGTCTTCGGTGAGTCCGCGCTGCAGCTCAACGCCTTCGCGGCGCCCCGCAGCGCCGGCATCTGGGACGAGGTCCGGACCGAGATCCAGGACGCGCTGCGCGAGGGCGGGGGCCACGCCGAGGAGGCCGACGGGCCCTTCGGCACCGAGCTGCAGGCCGGCGTCCCGACCGAGATCGATGGCGGGGGCGTCGTGATCGCCCCGGCGCGCTTCCTGGGCGTCGACGGACCGCGGTGGTTCCTGCGGGGTCTGGTCACCGGCCCGGCTGCGGTCGACCCCGACCAGGCCGGTCCGGTCGAGGCGGCCCTGCGCGACGTCGTCGTCGTCCGCGGCAGCGACCCGATGGCGGTCCGCGATCCGCTCGCGCTGGCGCTCCCTAAGGAGGTCCAGATCCCGCAGCCGGGTGACCCGGTCGGGCTCGAGTTGCCCGAACGCGGCCCGGAGATCACCGAGACGCGCTGACCGTCACCGGGATGTCACCTGCGGCGGGTGATCCGAAGGCCTAGGGGCGCCGAAGATGAGACTGTGACCAGGACCGACGGGTGACCCCCCGTCGTGCCGCCGTCGCGGCCGCGATCGTGGCCGTGCTCGCCGTGGTGGCCTCCGTGGTCGCGGTCCAGCTCGCGCACAAACCGGGGGTGCTCGCCGCGGCGACCGGTGCCCCGGCGACCGGCGTGCTCGCCGCGGACCGGAGCCAGAGCGCCCCGGAGTTGGTCGGCGTCAAGGACTTCGACAACACCGCGCCGGTCACCCTGGCCGGCCTGCGGGCTCAGCACAAGGTCGTCCTGGTGGATTTCTGGACCTATACCTGCATCAACTGCCGGCGCACCTTCCCGTTCCTGCGAGCCCTTTCCACGACGTACGCCGGGGCGGGGCTGACCGTGCTGGGGGTGCACAGCCCGGAGTTCGGGTTCGAGAAGGACCACGACAACGTGGCGAAGGCGGTCCAGCGGCTCGGCGTCACCTGGCCGGTCGCGGAGGATCCCGAGATGGCGACCTGGAATGCGTTCGGCAACCAGTACTGGCCGGCCGACTATCTCATCGACACCACCGGCAAGGTCCGCTACGCGCACTTCGGTGAGGGTGGTGATGACGAGGTCCAGGCGGCCGTGCGCAGCGTGCTGGCCGAGGACGGCCGCCGGGTCGGTGGCAGGATCGGCCAGGTCGTTCAGCTGGAGTTGCCCGGCGCCGACCTCACGCCCGAGACGTATTTTGGCGCTGAGCGCGGTGCGCGCTACGTCGTCGGCGGCAAGGCCGTCCCGGCCGGCCGGACGCTCGTCCGACGCGACCGATTGGCCGGCCGCGACCTGCTGGCCCTGGCCGGCACCGTCACCGGCGAGGCCGAGTCGTTGCAGCTCGGCGCGGGCGCCTCGGTGACCCAGCGCTTCCACGCCAAGGACGTGTACGCCACCGCGGCGCCGTCCGGCGGGCCGGTGACGGTCGAGGTGACCCTCGACGGCCGGCCGGTGCCGACGGCGCGGCGGGGGAGCGCGCTGCGCGAGGTCGCCGGCCGTACGGTCGTGACGATCGGGCGCGACGACCTCTACCGCTGCTCACCGGCCCGGCCGTCGGCGACGGGATCCTGCGGCTCACCGCGCGCTCTGCTGGGGCGCGGCTGTTCACCTTCACCTACGGCGGCTGAGGTGCTCCTCGCCCTGCTCGTCGCGGTCGGCAGCGGCATCGTGTCCTTCCTCGCCCCGTGCACGATCCCGCTGCTGCCGGCCTACGTCGGGGTGCTGAGCGGCTCATCCGCCGGGGTGCCGCCGGACGAGCAGGGCGGCCGTCTCGTTCGCGGGTCGCTGCTCTACGTCGTCGGTTTCACCTCGGTGTTCGTCGCGCTGGGCGCGCTCGCCGGCGGCGCCGGGTCGGCCGTGCGACAGGCCGGTGGTCCCGTCCAGCGGGCCGGCGGCGTGCTCGTCCTGCTGCTCGCGGTCGCCCTGCTGCTCGAATCCAGGCTCGGGCTGCTGTCCCGGCTGCAACGCTCGCCGGACGGGGCCAAGGCGCGGCTCGCCCGGTCGCAGAGCTGGGCCGCCCCGCTGCTGCTCGGGGTGGTCTTCGGGACGGCGTTCACGCCCTGCGTCGGACCCTTTCTCGGCACGGTGCTCGCCTTCGCGGCGACCTCGGGTGGCGCCGGTACCGGGGCACTGCTGCTGGCCGCCTACGCGCTCGGACTCGGCGTACCGTTCGTCTTCGCGGCGCTCGCGGTCGCGGCCTCACCGGGTCTCGCGCGAAGCCTGACCCGAGCCAGCAGGGGTGTCTCGCTGGTCGGTTCGGCCGTGCTCCTGGTGCTGGGGCTGGCCCTGGTCACCGGCTCCTACGGGGTCGTCGCGGGCTGGTTCGCCCGGCTGTTGCCGTCGACCGCGGTCTAGGCTCACGGCATGGACGACAGGCAGCCCGGCCGCTTCAAACGGGCGCTGACCCGGCTCACCGCCGACACCGACGTGCTGGAGAGCGCCTCGCTGCAGACCGACGTCGCCTCCGCCGGCGCGACGGCTGTCGCGATGTGCTCGGTGGGCGCGCCCGTCCGGATCGCCGGCACCCTGCGGGCCGTCATGCTGCGACCCCTGGCCGGTGTCCCGACCCTGGAGGCCGAGTTGTACGACGGGTCCGGCACCGTCACGCTTGTCTGGCTCGGCCGATGGCGGATCCGCGGTATTAACCCGGGCCGGGCGCTGGTCGCGCACGGCCGGCTCACCCGGCGAGATGGTCGGCCGACCCTCTACAACCCGTCGTACGAGTTGCGCCCCACCGGTGGCTGAGCCGGTTCGCAAGGAGGTGTCGGCCGGCACCTTGGTCGAGGCCTTCGGCGGCGTCAAAGGGCTCTTCGACAGTTCCCTGCCGGCCACCGTCTTCGTCGTCGTGCGGCTGTTCGCGAGCCTCAACGCGGCCATCGCCGCGGCGGTCGCCGCCGGGCTGGTCGTGGTGGTCCTGCGCAAGACCCGGGGCGAGTCGCTCCAGCAGGCCGGCAGTGGCTTTTTCGGGCTGCTGCTCGCCGTGCTCATCGCGCGAAGTACCGGCACGGGCAAGGGATTCTTCCTCCCCGGGATCCTGCTTACCGCGGGGAGCGGGGTCGCCTTCGTCATCTCCCTGCTCGTCCGCCGTCCCGCGGTCGCCCTCGCCCTGGCCGCCTTCGACCCGCGCTATGCGGCCTGGCGCGAGCTGCCTGCCCTGCGCCGGGCCTGCGTGCTGTCCACCGCCGCCTGGGCCGGGTCGTTCTTCATCCGGGCGGGCGTCGCGGCCTTTTTCTATTCGCGCCCTGGCGACCACCCGGGCACGCTGCTCATCATCGTCAACGCGGTGAAGTGGCCGCTCATCATCTCCTCAGCCCTGCTCACGGTGTTCCTGGTCAAGCGGGCCGACGTCCCCGAGTTGGACGCTCAGCCGTAAGCCCGGTCCTTGGGTCGGCTGGTGCAGGATCGGGCCGCGACGCGCCTGGCGATTCGCGGCGTGATCCAGCACGAGCCGGCCTCGGCGGGCCTTGGTGGCTACACCTCGTCGGAGAGCAACGCGTCGAGCTCGGCCTCGACTTCGGTCGTCGCGACGAGCAGCAGCTCATCGCCCGCCTCGAGGGCATTGTCGGGGGTCGGCACGATCACCCGACCTTCCCGCAGGATCGCCACCAGCGCGCTGTCAGCCGGCCAGGTGACGGACCCGACGGTCTTGCCGACGATGTTCGCGTCCGGCGCAAGGGTGAGCTCGACCAGGTTGGCCTGGCCCTGCCGGAAGGTCAGCAGCCGGACGAGGTCACCGACGCTGACCGCCTCCTCGACCACTGCGGCCAGCAGGCGCGGGCTCGACACGCTGACGTCGACGCCCCAGGACTCGTTGAACAGCCACTCGTTCTTGGGATGGTTGACCCGGGCGACAACCCGGTCGACCCCGAACTCGGTCTTGGCCAGCAGGCTGAGCACCAGGTTGACCTTGTCGTCACCGGTGGCGGCAACGACGACGTCGCACTCGTGCAGTCGGGCCTGCACGAGGCTGTCCACCTCGCAGGCGTCACCCTGCAGCCACTCCGCGCCCGGCACGGTCTCGACCTTGAGGGCCCGCTGCTCGCGTTCGATGAGCAGCACGGTGTGGCCGTTGCCGACCAACTCGCTGGCGATGGAGCGGCCGACGTTGCCGGCCCCCGCGATAGCGACGCGCATCAGTGCGACCCTCCCTCGGTCGGCCCCTTCGCGAACACCGCGACCACCTTGTCATGGTCGGTCCACAGCATCGTCGCGTGCACCAGGTCGCCGTCCTGCACCACGGTCTGGGCGTCCGGCAGGATGCCGTCGCCGAGCCGGGTGAGCAGCGACACCCGCGCCCCGCTCTGCGCCTCCAGCTGGGTCACCCGATGCCCGACCCACGCCGGTGCGACGGCGATCTCGGCGAGCACGACGTGGCCACTCGGGTCGCGCCACTCCGAGAGAAGACCCTCCGGGATCAGCCGGCGGATCACCTGGTCGGCGGTCCAGCGCACGGTGGCGACGGTCGGGATGCCCAGCTTCTGGTAGACCTCGGCACGCTGGGGGTCGTAGATGCGCGCGACGACGTTCTCGATGCCGAAGGTCTCCCGGGCGACCCGGGCCGCGATGATGTTCGAGTTGTCGCCGGAGCTGACGGCCGCGAAGGCGCCGGCCCGCTCGATGCCGGCCTCGACGAGGGTGTCGCGATCGAAGCCGACCCCGGTGACCCGTTCGCCGACCAGGTCCGGCGAGAGCCGGCGGAAGGCGTTGGCGTCCTGGTCGATGATCGCGATCGAGTGGCCGCCGGCTTCCAGGCCCTTCGCGAGGGCCGAGCCGACCCGACCACAACCCATGATCACGACATGCACTGGAGCCCCTGTCCGCAGCCGTCCCACCGGCAGCAGGACCGGACGGCACGCTACACGCGGCGCCATGCGCGAGGTCGGTCGCGACCGGCCGTAGGCTCGGCGCCGTGCCTTCAGCCGGTGACCTCCTCAAGCGCGTCTTCATCGGCCGGGCATTGGCGAGCAACCGGCTCGGCGAGACCCTGCTGTCGAAGAAGATCGCCCTGCCGGTCTTCGCCAGTGACGCGCTGTCCTCTGTCGCCTACGCCCCGGACGAGATCTTCATCACCCTGTCGGTGGCCGGCCTCGCGGCCTATTCCTACTCCTGGAAGATCGGGCTGGTCGTCGTCGCGGTCATGCTCACCGTTGTCGCGTCGTACCGGCAGAACGTCCGGGCCTATCCCAGCGGCGGCGGCGACTACGAGGTCGCCAACACCAACCTCGGGCCGAAGTTCGGCCTGACCGTTGCCGCCGCACTGCTCGTCGATTACGTGCTGACGGTCGCGGTGTCGGTGAGCTCCGGCGTGCAGAACGCCGCGTCCGCAATCGGTTTCGTGCGGGGCAACGAGGCGATCGTCGCCGTCGCGCTGGTGCTGATCTTGATGGCGATCAATCTGCGCGGGGTCAAGGAGTCCGGCGGCGCGTTCGCCATTCCGACGTACAGCTTCATGATCATGATTGTCGGGATGACGATCTTTGGGCTGGCGAGGTACTTCTTCGGCCATCTGCCGCTGGCCGAGAGTGCCCGCTACACGATCAAGCCGGAGGGGCAGTACACCACCGGGTTCGCCGGGCTCGCGGCCGGATTCCTGCTGCTGCGGGCGTTCTCGTCGGGCTGCGCCGCGCTGACCGGGGTCGAGGCCATCAGCAACGGCGTCCCGGCGTTCAAGGAGCCCAAGAGCAAGAACGCCGCGACGACGCTGCTGCTGATGGGCACGATCGCCGTCACGATGCTGACCGGGATCATCGCGCTCGGCAACCTCATGCACCTGCGCTACGCCGAGAACCCGGCCAAGCAGCTGCTGCTCGGCGGCCGCCCGGTCGGCGCCGGGTACACCCAGCAGACCGTCATCAGCCAACTCGCGCACAGCGTCTTCGACACCTTCCCCATCGGTTTCTACCTGACCGTGGCGACGACCGGCGTGATCCTGATCCTCGCGGCCAACACCGCCTTCAACGGCTTTCCGGTGCTCGGCTCGATCCTGGCCAAGGACGGCTACCTGCCACGGCAGCTGCACACCCGGGGTGACCGGCTGGCCTACAGCAACGGCATCGTGCTGCTCGCCGGTTTCGCGATCGTGCTGATCGTCGCCTTCGACGCGCAGGTCACCCGGCTCATCCAGCTGTACATCGTCGGGGTGTTCGTGTCGTTCACGGTGTCCCAGACCGGGATGGTGCGGCACTGGACGCGGCTGCTGCGGCTCGAGCAGGACACCGCCGCGCGGGGCCGGATGAAACGCGCGCGCGTGATCAACGCCTTCGGGCTCGTGATGACCGGGACGGTGCTCGTCATCGTGCTGGTCACCAAGTTCACTCGCGGCGCGTGGATCGCCATCGCCGCCATGGCTGTGCTCTACCTGCTGATGCGGGCCATCAAGAAGCACTACGACCGGGTCAGCCGCGAGCTCGTGCCGGAGGACGAGAACCCGGCCCTGCCGAGCCGCAACCACGCGATCGTGCTCGTGTCGAAGATCCACAGCCCCACCCTGCGGGCGCTGGCCTACGCGAAGGCGACCCGGCCGCACGACCTCACCGCGCTGACGGTGTCGGTCGACCCCGACGAGGCGCGCGCCCTCCAGGAGGCCTGGGACAAGCGGGGTCTGGACGTCCCGCTCACGGTCCTGGATTCCCCCTACCGCGAGATCACCCGGCCGATCCTTGAATACGTCAAGCGGATCCGCCTCGACTCGCCCCGTGACGTGGTGACCGTGTTCATCCCCGAGTACGTCGTCGGGCACTGGTGGGAGCAGTTGCTGCACAATCAAAGCGCCCTCCGGCTCAAGGGGCGGCTGCTGTTCCAGCCCGGCGTCATGGTGACCTCGGTCGCCTACCAGCTGCAGTCTTCGGACCGGCGTCGGGACGAGGACGACCGTCTGTCGCCGGGTGACAGCCGCAAGGCCGTGGACCCGGTCGCCACCACCCGCACCGGCGAGTGACCCCGGACCCGCTCGAGCTCGAGATCGGCGCCCCCGCGGCCGGTGGGGCCTGCGTCGCCCGCGCCGACGACGGCCGGGTGGTCTTTGTCCGGCATGCGCTGCCGGGGGAGCGGGTCCGCGCGGTCGTCACCGCGACCACCACGTCGTTCCTTCGCGCCGACGCCGTCGAGGTGCTCCGCGCCTCACCGCACCGGGTACCGCCGCCGTGCCCGTTCGCCGGACCGGGTCGCTGCGGCGGGTGCGACTACCAGCATGTCGCGGTGCCCGAACAACGCGCGCTCAAGGCAGCCCTGATCGCCGAGCAGCTGCGCCGGCTCGCCGGGACGTCGTACGACGTGACGGTGGAGCAGGTGCCCGGTGCACCGGACGGCCTCCGCTGGCGCACCCGGGTGCAGTGGGCGGTCGACGGTGCGGGGCGCGTCGGGCTGCACCGGCACCGGTCCCGCGAGCTCGAGCTCGTCGACCGCTGCCTCATCGCGACCGAGGGTGCGCAGCTCCCGCTGGCCGCGACCTGGCCGGGAGTGTCTGCGGTCGAGGCGTTCTCGCTGGCCGGGCAGACCGTGCTGTCGGTGCGAGGTCGCCCCGATCCCTTGCCCCCGGTCGAGGCCGGGCTGGTGCTCAACGGCCGGCCGCTGCGCACGCCGCACGGGGTGCGGGTGCCGGTCCTCGGCCGGTCGTTCGAGGTGGCGGCCGGGGTGTTCTGGCAGGTCCACCCGGGCGCCGCGACCGCGCTGGCGCAGGCCGTGCTCGACGGTCTCGCACCCGCGCCCGGCGACCGGGTCGTCGACCTGTACGCCGGGGTAGGGCTGTTCGCGGCCCTGCTCGGCGTGGCGGTCGGGCCGACCGGCTCGGTGCTGGCCGTCGAGGGCGAGTCGCGGGCCTGCGCCGACGCCCTGCGCAACACCGCCGACCTGGCCTGGGTCAAGGTGCGGACCGCCGCCGTCGACGCCGAGTTGGTCGTCTCCCGCGTCGGGCGTCCCGGGCTGGTCGTGCTCGACCCGCCGCGCGCCGGCGCCGGCCTGGCGCTGTCGTCAGCGCTCGTTGGGCTCCAGCCCCGCCGGATCGCCTACGTGGCCTGCGATCCCGCGTCGTTCGCCCGAGACCTGCGGGTGTTCCTCGAGGCCGGCTGGACGATGCCGTCGCTCCGGGCCTTCGACCTGTTCCCGATGACCGAGCACGTCGAGCTGGTGGCGATCCTCGAGCCACCGGGTCGCTAGGCCGGCAGCAGGACCCGCACGGCGGCGGGGCGGACGGTGACCGTGCACGGCAGCGTGCCGACCGGGTCGCCGTCGGCGAAGACGCGGAACGGCCGGTCGGCGTCGAGCCCGACGGTCGTCGCCCGGACCAGGCCGACCGACGGATCGTGGACGTGGGTGCCGTTGAAGACCTTGGGGAGGGTGGCGAGGAAGCTGCGCCGGCTCGTCGCGGACGTCGTCACGACATCGAGCCGGCCGTCGGACGCGGAGGCGTTCGGAGCCAGCCGCATCCCCCCGCCGTACATGCCGGTGTTGGCGACGGCGACCGACCAGCCGTCGATGACGAGGGGCGCGCCGTCGACGGTGCAGGTGAAGGTGGCTGGCCGCCAGGTCGCGATGCTGGCGAGGGTGGCGGCGAGATAGACGAGCCGGCCGAGCGGCAGGCGGGCGGCCAGCGCCCGTTCCTGGACGTCGCTGTCGAAGCCGATCGAGGCGATCCCGATGAAGGCGCGTCGGCCGGTGGCCGATCGGACCTCGCCGAGGTCGAGCGGCTGGGCCGTCCCGCGGTCGAGCACGGCGCAGGCCGCGACCGGGTCCAACGGGATGCCGACGGAGCGGCAGAAGTCGTTGCCGCGGCCGCCGGGGAGTGCGCCCATCAGCGCGTCGAGCGCGGCGGCCGCCTCCGCGACCCGGCCGACGATGCCGTCACCGCCGAAGGCCACCGGGAGCCGACCGTCAGCGACAGCTGCCGCCACGAGTTCGTCGGCGTGCGCGAGCGAGCGGGTCGGCGTGACGACGACGTCGTGGGCGACCAGCGCACCCTGGACCGCGGGCAGCACCCGCACCGCCCGGCCGCGACCGGCCGCGGGATTGACGATCAGCTGTAGCCGCACAGTCCCTCCTCGACCGGCTTCGATCGTCGCACCCGGAGCGGCTGGTGTGGCCTGCGTCAGCGTTGCAGCGGTGGGACGCGCAGCCCGAGGAAGGGCACCCGCTCCAAGATGGCGGTGCCGGCGCGGAACACCGCGACCGCATCGCGGGTCAGCAGCCACATCCACCGCTCGTCGTCCTGGCGGCGGGCGAGGAAGGCGACCCGCTTGGCCGGACCGCAGGCCAGGATCGCCCACTCGTTCGCCAGCGCGTCGTCCACCCGCAACGGAACCGTCAGGGGACGCGAGCGGTCGGACGGGACATCCCGCGGCATGTCCGGGCCGAGGATGACGACGACCGCCCCGGCAGCCACCAGCAGCGACATGCTCCGGCGCAGGTCCGGCGGCACCGGACCGGCGGTCGGCAGGATCACCAGTGCCATCGACGTCCCCGACACCAGCGCGGAGGTCTCGACGTTGCGAAAGCGGGCAGCGAGCACCTGCTGGCTGCTGGCGGCCTGGACGTCGCCCGGCAGTGCCGCGGCGGCGCGCCCGTAGACCGAGGAGGTCGGTGCCGGGGCGCGCTTGGCGGCCTGCGGGGCCTTGAGCGCCAGGACGGACGCGCGCAACCGCCCCACGTGTTCATCGACGAGATCGTCCATGCTGGGCTCATCGGCGGGTTCAGCCGCCGGCTTGATCTCCTACCGTGGTCTCGTGAGTGATCTCGTCCCGCCGGGCTGGCCGCCGGGTGTCCTGCCCCCGCAGGCGCCCGACTGGGAGCGCAGCGCCGTCGCGTGGCTGTACGACCTCTGCCCGCCGGACTACCGCGCGCACGAGGTCCTGCGCCGGCACCCTGTGGTGCTGGCCCGCTTCGCCGCCGGCCATGTGACTGCGGCGGTCGCGGCCGCCCGCGAGGGGTTGCGCACGCTGCGGGCCGACCTCAAGGGCGTCGTGCCACCCGATGTGGTCGAGGCGGCCATCAGTGCCTACGACCGGGAGGGTCGGCGGCTCGTCCAGACCGGCCGACAGGTTGCCCTCGTCGAGGCGGCCCTGCGCGGCGAGCGCTATGTCCCGCGGTTGTAGGCGAGCCGCACGGCCCCGGCGTACGAACGGCTGATTGGCGTGGTCCGGACTACGCTTTGCCACGACAACCGACCCCGAGGAGCCTGTGTGAGCCTGCTGGAGACCGTCCACGGTCCGGCTGACCTCAAGCGGCTCGCGCCGGGCGACCTGCCCCTGCTGGCCGCGGAAATCCGCGACTTCATGATCGAGAAGGTGTCGCGCACCGGTGGTCACCTGGGCCCGTCGCTCGGGGTCGTCGAGATCACCCTTGCGATCCACCGGGTCTTCGACTCACCCCGCGACAAGGTGCTCTGGGACACCGGCCACCAGGCCTACGTCCACAAGATTGTGACCGGTCGGCAGGGCGGGTTCGACACCCTTCGCAAGCGCGGCGGGCTCTCGGGCTACCCGAGCCGCAGCGAGTCCGAGCACGACGTCATCGAGAACTCACACGCCTCGACCGCCCTGTCGTACGCGGACGGCATGAGCAAGGCCTACGCCCTGCGCGGCGAGAAGCGGTCCGTCGTCGCGGTGGTCGGCGACGGCGCGCTGACCGGCGGCATGTGCTGGGAGGCGCTCAACAACATCGCCGCCTCGCACCGCCCGGTCGTCGTCGTCGTCAACGACAACGGCCGCTCCTACTCACCCACGATCGGCGGACTGGCCGAGCATCTCGCGTCGCTGCGGATGACCCCGCAGTACGAGCAGACCCTCGACGTGGTCAAGGCGGCGCTGTCGCGCACCCCGCTCATCGGGCCGCCGATCTATGAGGCGCTGCACGGGCTCAAGCGTGGCATCAAGGACTTCCTGCAGCCGCAGGTGCTGTTCGAGGACCTTGGCCTGAAGTACGTCGGGCCGATCGACGGCCACGACGAGCAGGCGATGGAGTCGGCCCTCCGCCGGGCCAGGGACTTCGGCGGGCCGGTCATCGTGCACGCGGTGACGGTGAAGGGGTACGGCTATCAGCCGGCGGTCGACGACGAGGCCGACTGCCTGCACAGCGTCGGGGTCGGTACCGATCCGCTCACCGGCAAGGGGCTCACCCCGGCCGCCCGGTCGTGGACCAACGTGTTCTCCGACGAGATCGTGGCCGTCGGCGAGGACCGGCCAGACGTCGTCGCGATCACGGCCGCGATGCTGCAACCGGTCGGTCTGCAGCGGTTCTCACAGGCCTATCCGGACCGCACCATCGACGTCGGCATCGCCGAGCAGCACGCCGTGACCTCCGCCGCCGGCCTCGCGGTCGGCGGGATGCATCCGGTCGTCTGCCTCTACGCCACCTTCCTCAACCGGGCGTTCGACCAGGCCCTGATGGACGTTGCGCTGCACCGGCTGCCGGTGACGTTCGTGCTCGACCGGGCCGGGATCACCGGTGAGGACGGCGCCTCGCACAACGGCATGTGGGACCTGTCGATCCTGCAGGTCGTGCCCGGCATCCGGATCGCGGCGCCCCGCGACGAGCCCACCCTGCGCGAGGAGCTCCGTGAGGCGCTGGCCATCGATGATGGGCCGACCGTGGTGCGCTTCCCCAAGGGCGCGGTCGGCGACGACATCGCGGCGATCGAGCGGCGGGGCACCGTCGACGTCCTGCGCCGGGCCGACGGCGACGACGTGCTGCTGGTTGCCGTCGGCGCGATGGCCCGGGTGGCGCTCGAGGTCGCGGGTCGGGTCGGGGACCAGGGGATCGGGGTCACGGTCGTCGACCCGCGCTGGGTCACCCCGGTGGCGCCCGAGCTCGTCGAACTGGCCCGCGGCTACCGCTTGGTCGTCACCGTGGAGGACAACGGTCGTACCGGCGGGGTCGGCTCGGTGGTGTCGCAGGCCCTGCGGGATGCCGACATCGACGTCCCGACTCGCGAGATCGGCATCCCACGACGGTTCCTCGACCACGGCACGCGGGCCCAGGTGCACGCCGAGATCGGCCTGACTGCACAGGAAGTGGCCCGCCGCATCGTTGAGGCGATCGCCCGGCTCGAACCGGCGATGGACTCCGCCGAGCGCACCGCCTGAGCCCTGGGGCGGCGCGCCATGATCATCAGGACATCGGTGCGCGACTTCGCTGCTGTTGTG
The DNA here is from genome assembly GCA_046595615.1 of Mycobacteriales bacterium. Classification (GTDB taxonomy): domain Bacteria; phylum Actinomycetota; class Actinomycetes; order Mycobacteriales; family SCTD01; genus JAYSQK01. The sequence continues at coordinate 20,599 of JBKJOO010000014.1, forward strand.
GTCGTTCGCTCCGGCAGCTGTCGGTACGCCGGGGCAGGGCTCAGCCGCCGAAGGCCCGGTCGGCCCCATCCGGGGGCGTCGGATCCAGCCGGGATGCCAGCCAGCCCTCCGGCAGGCTGACCTGTTTGGGGCCCTGCAGGTGTCCGCGCGGCAGCTGTTCCGAGCCGGGGGGCAACTCGGCGGTCGGGTCGAGCTGGTCGAGCAGCCCGTCGAGCTCGGCCAGGGTCGCCGAGAGGGCGAGTCGCCGGCGTATCTCGCCGCCGGCCGGGTAGCCGGTGAGATACCAGCCGGTGTGCTTGCGGAAGTCGCGCACGCCGTGCGCCTCGTCGGCGAAGTGCTCGACGAGCAGCCGGGCGTGCCGCTTCATGATCATCGCAACCGAGCCGAGGGCGGATGATCTTTGCGCAGGGCGGCCGGCGAATGCGTCGGCGAGGTCGCGGAACAGCCACGGCTTGCCCAAGCAGCCACGACCGACAACGACCCCGTCGCAGCCGGTCTCGGCCATCATGCGGAGCGCATCCGGCGCCGCCCACACGTCACCGTTGCCGAGCACCGGGGTCCCGGGCAGCGCCTGCTTGAGGGTGGCGATGGCCGCCCAGTCGGCCCGCCCGGAGTAGAGCTGCTCAGCTGTCCGGGCGTGCAGGGCGACTGCAGCGGCGCCCGCATCAGCAGCCGCCCGGCCGGCCTCGAGATAGGTCAGCGTGGCGTCGTCGAGTCCCTTGCGCATCTTGACGGTGACCGGCACCGAGCCGGCGGCGCGCACCGCGGCCGCCACGATCGAGGCAAAGAGCACCGGGTGCGCCGGCAGCGCCGCCCCACCGCCGCGGCGGGTCACCTTCGGCGAGGGACAACCGGTGTTGAGGTCGATGTGGTGTACGCCCAGGTCGACCACCCGCCGCACCGCCTCGCCCACGACCCGCGGGTCCACGCCGTACAGCTGGACGCTGCGCACCTGCTCGTCGGCGGCGAAGGTGATCATCGCGTTCGTCTTGTCGTTGCCCTCGAGCAGGGCCCGCGCCGACACCATCTCGCTGACGTAGAGCCCGGCGCCGAACGACCGGCACAGCCGCCGGAAGGCCGCGTTGGTGACGCCGGCCATCGGGGCGAGCACGACCGGCGGCTCGACCGCGAGCGGCCCGACCTTCAGCACCACAGATCCACCAGGCGAACGCCGAGCCGGTCGAGTAGGCCGCGCAGGAGTGGGAGCGACAGGCCGAGGACGTTGCCCGGGTCGCCATCGATGCCGTCGATGAACGGGCCCGATCGGCCGTCCAGGGTGAAGGCGCCGGCGACGTGCAGCGGCTCGCCGGTTGCGACGTAGGCGGTGATCTCGTCGTCGCTCGGTCGGCCGAAATGCACCGTCGTTGCGGCAACCTCCCCGGCCCGCTCACCGGTCGCCGTGTCGATGAGGCAGTGACCGGTCAGCAGGATCCCGGACCGGCCGCGCATGTGCTGCCAACGGGCGACCGCGTGACCGGCCGACCGCGGCTTGCCGAGCGCCTCGCCGTCGAGCTCGAGCAGGGAGTCGCAACCCAGGACCAAGGCGTCACCGACCGTCGCGGCGACCGCGCCCGCCTTCGCCTCGGCGAGGGATTGGACCAGGGCGCGCGGATCGCCGCCGGTCATCGTCGACTCGTCGACCCCGCTGACGACGACCGAAGGGTCCAGGCCGGCGCCCTGGAGCAGGCGCAGGCGGGCCGGTGACGCGGAGGCCAGCACCAGCTGGCGGGAAGGGGGCACGGGACCTCAGTCTCCCAGACGCGATCCGCTCAGCGGTACAGCATGTCCCGGACCCAGGGTTCGTCCACCGCCGGTGACCGCAGGACGAGCTCCTCGGGCCGGCCACCCTCGGCGGCCAGTGCGAGCTCGTCGGCGGTCACCAGCAGCGGCCGACTGAACCCGCGCTCCGACGGCGCGGTCGCGGCAGCCGCGGCCGGCCCGAATGCCGGGTCGATGAGGGACAGTCGGGTCCAGCCCCGGCGGCGCATCGGTGCGACGACCGCGCCCATGCCGCCGGCCGCGTGCGCGATGGCCGTGCGCAGGCTCCGTGCACCCAGCAACGTGACGACGTCGCAGTCGCCGATCGGCTTGAGCAGCCCCTTGGCATCGGTGGCCAGCCGCTCGGCGGCGACGCCACCCATCCGCTCCAGATAGCCGAGCGCATCGGGCCACCGGTGGTCGGCGTCCAGGCCGCAGGCGTCGAGCAGTGGCGGGGGAAGGAGCACGACGGTGTCCGGCTCGTCCGGGTCGAGGCCGACGGCGCCGAGCCCGAGGTCCAGGGCGCCGCCGAGGACCCGGACCTGCACCCAGTCCAGGCCCGGGTGGAGCGCATGCTCGACCGGCAGGCCGACCGGTCGCAACCTCGTCAGCAGCGCCGCACCGGTGAGGTCGGCGGCCCAGCGCCTGGCCAACAGCCATCGGGCCAGCCGGTCGCGGCCCTCGGCGGCCTCCGGGTCCTGGCCGGCGAGGGCCCGGCGGCACTCACCCCACGGCACCCAGACCTCCGGCGGCCCGGTCAGGGTGACGCCGAGCGGCGCCGGTTCGATGTCGAGATCACGAAGGACCGACACCGCGAGGACGCCGCGGCGCAACTCGACAGGTGTCGGCGGATGCACCTGACCACGCTACCCGCGGCCAGCACGTGACAGAGAGGGCCAGCCGGGTGACTCACACCGGCCACACGGGTGCTCATCTAGCGTGACCCGGGTGCGGGTGCTGGTCGTCGAGGATGAGGTGCCGCTGGCCGACGCGGTTGCCCGCGGGCTGCGCAGGGAGGGCTGGGCCGTCGACGTCGCCTACGACGGCGACCTTGGCCTCGAGAAGGCGATGATCACCCGGTACGACGTGGTCGTGCTCGACCGCGACCTGCCCGGCCGGTCCGGCGACGACGTCTGCCGGCGGCTCGCCCGCGAGCAGTCGCTGACGCGGGTGCTGATGCTCACCGCCGCCGGTGGGCTCGCCGACCGGATCGCCGGGCTCGACCTCGGCGCCGACGATTATCTCGGGAAGCCGTTCGCCTTCGCCGAGCTGGTCTCAAGGGTGCGGGCGCTCGGTCGCCGGGCCACCCCGCCCTCGGCCCCGGTGCTGCACGGGCCGGGAGGACTCGCGCTCGACCCGGCCCGGCGTACGGCCGCGCGGGGCGGGGTCGAGCTGGACCTGACCCGCAAGGAGTTCGGGGTGCTCGAGACACTGCTGCGCGCCGACGGGGCAGTCGTGTCGGGCGAGGAGTTGCTCGAGCGGGTCTGGGACGAGTACGCCGACCCGACCTCGACCATCGTGCGGGTCACCGTGATGACGCTGCGCCGCAAGCTCGGTGCGCCGCCGGTGGTGCACACCTCGATCGGCTCGGGCTACCGGGTGGGGCCGTGACCCGCCGGCTGCCGACGCCGACCCGGACGACGCTGCGGTGGCGGCTCGCGCTCGTCTACGGCGCGGTGGCGATCGCGGTCGGGGTGCTGCTGCTGGGGCTGTCCTACGTGCTGGTCGGCCGGGCCCTTGACGCCGGGCGGCTGCCGGTGCCCAAGGATGTGGGCTTCCTGCTCGACGACGGCCGGTTCGTGACGGTCGACGCGCTGCAGAACTCGCTTCGGGTGGACGCGCTCGGAACGCTGCTGCGCAAGGGCTTCGTCGCGCTGCTGCTGCTCGGTGCGGTCGGTGTCAGCGTCGCCTATGTCCTGGCCGGGCAGGTGCTGCGGCCGCTGCAGGCGATCACCGCCACGGCCCGGCGGCTGTCCGCCGAGCGGCTCGACGAGCGGATCGACCTGCCTGGGCCCGCCGACGAGCTCAAGGAGCTCGCCGACGTCTTCGACGCGATGCTCGACCGGCTCGAGACGTCCTTTGACGGGCAGCGGCGTTTCGTGGCCGACGCGAGCCACGAGCTGCGGACCCCGCTGGCGGTGATGCGGACCGAGGTGGAGGTGGCCCTGGCCGACCCGGACGCCTCGGTGGCCGACCTGCGGGCCGCGGCGGTCGTCGTCCGCGACGCGACCGAGCGTGCCGACCGGCTCGTCGACAGCCTGCTGCTGCTGGCCCGCAGTGACCGGTCGACCGCCGAGTCGCTGCCCAACCCCGAGCCGGTCGCGCTCGCCGAAGCCGCCCGGCTCGCGGTGGCGGCCGTGTCGGCCGAGATCGCCTTGCGACACCTGCAGATCGGGACGTCGTACGCGCCGGCGGTCGTGCGTGGTGACCGGCCGCTGCTGGAACGCCTGGCCGGCAACCTGGTGGAGAACGCCGTGCGGCACAACGTCGACGGTGGCTGGGTGCGGGTCGACATCGGGGTCGTCGACGGCCGGGCCCGGCTGCAGGTCGCCAACTCCGGTCCGGTCGTGCCGACCGGCGAGGTCGACGACCTGTGGTTGCCGTTCCGGCGGCACGGGACGGCCCGCACCGCTCGACGTGGCGCCGGGCTGGGGCTGTCGATCGTCCGGGCCGTCGCGGCCGCTCACGGCGGAACGGCGACCGCCAGCGCCCGACCGGATGGTGGCCTCGTGGTCACAGTGGAACTCCCCGCGGCCTGCTGACTGGTCACCGTGGGTCATCTTCGGTCAAGCGCGCCCGCCGAGGCGCCCGCTGCGCCAAGGTGCTCTCACCCATCGGTCTGGGTGAGAGC
>JBKJOO010000397.1:0-14214 GCA_046595615.1 Mycobacteriales bacterium
CGCCAAGGCGACCGCCCTGGTGCTGCCCGAGCTCAAGGGCAAGCTCGACGGCTTCGCGATGCGCGTCCCGGTCCCGACCGGGTCGGTCACCGACCTGGTGGTGACGCTGACGAAGGCGGCCAGCCGCGACGAGGTCAACGCCGCGTTCAAGGCCGCCAGCGAGGCCGGCCTCAAGGGCTATCTCGTCTACACAGATGACCCGATCGTCTCCTCGGACATCGTGACCAGCCCCGCGTCGTGCACCTTCGACTCGCTGCTGACGATGGCGCAGGGCAGCCAGGTCAAGATCGTCGGCTGGTACGACAACGAGTGGGGCTACTCCAACCGGCTCGCCGACCTGACGGCGCTCGTCGGCTCGCGACTCTCTTGAGAGCGGCGCTCGACCTCGACGTCACCGGGAACAGGGTGCTGGTCCGGTCGGACCTCAACGTCCCGTTGGAGGACGGCCGGATCACCGACGACGGCCGCATCGTCGCCTCGCTGCCGCTGCTGACCTGGCTCGTGCAGCAGGGCGCCCGGGTTGTCGTGATCGCGCATCTCGGCCGACCGGGTGGGACGCCCGACCCGGCGTACAGCTTGGCGCCCGTGGCGGAGCGGCTCGGCGAACTGCTCGGCAAACCGGTCCGCCTGGCGGGCGATGTCGTCGGCCCGGACGCGCAGGCCGCCGTCGCCGAACTGGTGGACGGCGCGATCGTGCTGCTGGAGAACGTCCGGTTCGAGTCGGCCGAGACCAGCAAGGACGACGCCGTGCGGGGCGCGTTCGCCGACCGGCTGGCCGACTTTGCCGACCTCTATGTCGATGACGCGTTCGGCGCGGTGCACCGCAAGCACGCCAGCGTGTACGACGTCGCCGAGCGGCTCCCGCACGCGGCCGGCCCGCTGGTCGCGACCGAGGTCGACGTGCTGCGCCGGCTCGAGGTCGACCCGGCGCGGCCCTATGTGGTGGTGCTCGGTGGCTCCAAGGTCAGTGACAAGATCCAGGTCATCGAGGCGCTGCTGCCCAAGGTGGACGAGCTGCTGATCGGCGGCGGGATGTGCTTCACCTTCCTCAAGGCGCAGGGTCACGGGGTGGGGACGTCCCTGCTCGAGGAGCAGCTGCTCGAGCAGTGCCGGATCCTGCTCGCCTCGGGCAAGATCGTGCTGCCGGTCGACATCGTCGCGGCCGACCGCTTCGCCGCGGATGCGTCGTACGACGTGGTGGATGCGACCGCGATCCCGGCGGACCGGATGGGGCTCGACATCGGACCGCGGTCGGTCGAGCTGTTCGGCCAGCGGCTGCAGGGCGCCAAGACGGTGTTCTGGAACGGCCCGATGGGCGTGTTCGAGCTGGCGCCCTACGCCGCCGGGACCCGCGGCGTCGCCGAGGCGATCGCGTCGCTCGATGACGCGCTGACCGTGGTGGGTGGTGGTGACAGCGCCGCGGCCGTCCGGGCGCTCGGCATCGACGAGGCCCGCTTCACCCACATCAGCACCGGGGGAGGGGCGTCCCTGGAGCACCTGGAGGGCAAGACGCTGCCGGGCCTGGAGGTCCTCGATGCGTAAGCCGCTGATGGCCGGTAACTGGAAGATGAACCTCAACCACCTCGAGGCCATCGCCCTGGTGCAGAAGTTGTCGTTCAGCCTGTCGGATAAGGACTTCGACGCGGTCGAGGTCGCCGTCCTGCCGCCGTTCATCGATCTGCGCAGCGTGCAGACCCTCATCGATGGTGACCGGCTCCGGATCGCGTACGGCGGGCAGGACCTCTCGCCGTATGACCACGGTGCCCATACCGGCGACATCAGCGGGGCGATGCTGGCCAAGCTCGGCTGCAGCTACGTCGTCGTCGGGCACAGCGAGCGACGCGAGCAGCACGGCGAGGGCGACGACGTCGTCCGCGACAAGGTGCTGGCCGCCGGCCGGCACGCCCTGGTGCCGATCCTGTGCGTCGGCGAGGGCCTCCCGGTCCGCGAGGCGAAGGGCCACGTGGCGCACTGCTGCGACCAGCTCGAGAAGGCGCTGGACGGGGTGCCAGCCCAACAGCTCGAGACCCTGGTGATCGCCTACGAACCGGTCTGGGCCATCGGGACCGGCCAGGTCGCCACGCCGCAGGACGCGCAGGAGGTCTGCGCCGCACTCCGGGCCCGGCTCGCCGAGCTTGCAACGGGTCCGGTCGCCGAGGGGGTCCGGGTGCTCTACGGCGGTTCGGTCAAGGCGGGCAATGTCGCAGCGCTCATGCAGCAGCCCGACGTCGACGGGGCGTTGGTTGGCGGGGCCTCGATCGACGCCGAGGAGTTCGCCCGGATCGTGACCTACCCGACACACAGCGGCTGAGCCAAGGCCCGTCGAGGTCACCGGGAGGTCACGATCTGTCCGCGGCGCCACCTGATGCTTTCCGGGCGGAAGCAGCCGCCGTACAGTCCCGCCACACCCGGGTGTTTCCGTCGTGCGGCCCCCACCCAGGGCCGTCGGACGGACCGCCGAACCGCGCAGGAAAGGCCCGACTTGACGGCTCCGCTCGACGTCGACGCCTCGGCCGCCAGCGCGACCCCCGAGGCCGTCCTCGCCGGTGCCGGCCGCGCGTCGATCGAAGGCCGCTCGCTCGGCCGGATCGCCTGGACCAGGCTCAAGCGCGACAAGGTCGCGATCGCCGGCGCTCTCGTCGTCGTGCTGCTCGTCGCGGTGGCGCTGCTGGCCCCGTTCATCGTCGGGCTGTTCGGGCACCCGCCGAACGAGTTCCACCAGGAGCTCATCGACCCCTCCCTGCAGGTGCCACGCACGCCGCGCGGCGGGATGAGCACCGACTTCCTGCTCGGCCTGGAGCCGGTCAACGGCCGCGACCTGTTCAGCCGGATCGTCTACGGCTCCCGGATCTCGTTGCTGGTGGCCTTTCTCGCCACCGTCTTGTCGGTCGTCATCGGGGTGGTGCTCGGGGTGACCGCGGGCTACTTCGGCGGCTGGGTCGACACCGTGATCAGCCGCACCATGGACACCTTCCTGGCCTTCCCACTGCTGCTGTTCGCGATCGCCCTCGCCGGTGTCGTCCCCGACCAGGCCTTCGGTGTGCAGGGTGATGTGCTGCGGCTGGGCCTGCTGATCTTCATCATCGGTTTCTTCAACTGGCCATACATCGGCCGGATCATCCGCGGCCAGACGCTGTCGCTGCGCGAGCGGGCGTTCGTCGACGCCGCCCGGACGCTGGGCGCTCGCCCGCCGTACATCATCGTGCGCGAGCTGCTGCCCAATCTCGCGGCGCCGATCCTGGTCTACTCGACCCTGCTGATCCCGACCAACATCTTGTTCGAAGCGGCCTTGTCTTTCCTCGGCGTCGGGATCCGCCCGCCGACCGCGACCTGGGGCGGCATGTTGTCGGACGCGGTGCACTACTACACGATCGCGCCGTATTTCATGATCATCCCTGGCCTGGCGATCTTCGTCACCGTCTTGTCGTTCAACCTGCTCGGTGACGGCCTGCGCGACGCCCTCGACCCGCGCGCCCGCTGACCGCTGCCATCGGTTCCATCCGCCACACAACGAGGGGTGCACCAGCACATGAGAAGAACCCGCGCAGTTTCGACGGTCGCCGCCGTCGCGGCCCTGACCATTGGCGTCACCGCCTGTGGCGGCAGCAACAGTCCGACCAAGACAGCCGGTGGGTCGGACAACGCACCCTCCTACAACGCCGGCGTCGGCAAGGTCTTCAACGCCTCGGCCACCAAGGGCGGCACGCTGCGGCTGGCCAATGCCGGTGACTGGGACTCCCTCGACCCGGCCGACACCTACTACGCCTACTCCTGGAACTTCATCCGGCTCTACGGTCGCTCGCTGGTGATGTTCAAGCCGGGCCCCGGCAGTGAGGGCACCCAACTGGTGCCGGACCTCGCTACCTCGCTCGGCAAGCCCAGCGACAACGCCAAGACCTGGACCTACACGCTGCGCAAGGGCCTGAAGTTCGAGGACGGTTCGCCGATCACCTCCAAGGACGTGAAATACGCCGTGGAGCGGGCACTGGACAAGACGACGTTCCCGGACGGCCCGACGTACATGAATGACTTCCTTGACCTGCAGGGCTATACGAGCCCGTACAAGGACAAGACCCCGGACAAGCTCGGTCTCAAGGCGGTCGACACACCCGATGACACGACGGTGGTCTTCCACCTCACCAAGCCGTTCAGCGGGTTCGACTACTTCGCCATGCAGCCCGGCACGATGCCGGTGCCGGCGGCCAAGGACACCGGCGCGAAGTACAAGGAGCACGTCGTCTCCTCCGGTCCCTACAAGTTCGCGACCAACAACCTCGGCAAGAACTTCACCCTGGTGCGCAACGAGCAGTGGGATCCGGCGACCGACCCTTACCGCAAGGCACTGCCGGACAAGATCGAGGTTGCGTTAAATGTCAATGCTGATGACATCGACAACCGGCTGATCGCAGGCGATCTCGACGTCGATGTCGCTGGCTCAGGCGTCCAGCCGGCCGCCCAGGGCCGGATCCTGGCCGACCCGACGCTGAAGAAGCAGGGCGACTCGGCTGCCGTCGCGCGGCTCTGGTATACCTCGATCAACCCCAACGTGGCGCCGCTCGACAACATCCACTGCCGCAAGGCGGTCGAGTACGCCTCGGACAAGTTGGCCTACCAGAACGCCTACGGTGGCCCCCCCGGCGGCGACATCGCCACCGGCCTGATGCCGCCGCTGATCCCGGGCGAGGAGAAGTTCGACCTCTACCCGGCCGGCGCGGACAACAAGGGCGACTTCACCAAAGCCAAGGACGAGCTGACCCAGTGCGGCCAGCCCGGCGGGTTCTCCACCAACTTCGCCTACCGGGCCGAGCGGCCGAAGGAGAAGGCCACCGCCGAGGGCCTGCAGCAGTCGCTGGCCAAGGTCGGCATCAAGGTGACCCTCAAGCCGTTCCCGCAGAAGGACTACTTCTCCCTCTACGCCGGCAAGCCCAGCTACGCCAAGAACAACAAGCTCGGCCTGCTCACCAACGGCTGGGGCGCAGACTGGCCGGACGGGTTCGGCTTCCTGCAGCAGATCGTCGACAGCCGGGTCATCCGGGCGACCGGTGGCTCGTCGAACATCAGCGTGGCGATCCCCGACGTCGACAAACTGCTCGACGCCGCGCTGCTGGAGACCGATACCGCCAAGCGCAACAAGCTGTGGGCCGGCATCGACCGCCGCGTCATGCAGGACGCGGTGATCCTGCCGGGCGTCTGGGCCCGCGGGTTGCTGTTCCGGCCGAAGGCGCTGAGCAACGTCTTCATCTCGGACGGCTTCCAGATGTACGACTACGTCTCGATGGGCGTCAAGTAACCGGCTGACCAGCACCGGTCGGGCCCGCGCCACACGCGAGCCCGACCGGTCGTCGCAAGAGGATGTCCGTGCTCACCTACGTTCTCCGCCGTGTGCTCGCAGCCATGCTGCTGATCGTCGTCATCAGCATCGTCGTGTTCTCCATCTTCTTCCTCGTCCCGAGGCTCGCCGGGGCGACCCCGCAGGACCTGGCCTCGCGCTACGTCGGCCGGACCGCCGACGCCGCAGCGGTGGACGCCGCCGCCAAACGGCTCGGGTTCACCGACCCGCTTTACGTGCAGTACGGCCGGTTCGCCAAGGGCGTCCTGGTCGGCGCGGACTACAACTACGGGCCGTCCACCGAGCACTGCCCGGCGCCCTGCCTCGGCTACTCCTTCATCACCCAGAACCCGGTGCTGCCCGAGTTGCTGGACCGGTTGCCGGTCACGATCTCGCTGGCGGTCGGGGCCGCAGTGCTGTGGGTGGTGTTCGGCGTTGGGGTCGGGGTGCTGTCGGCCCTTCGTCGCGGGAGCATCTTCGACCGCGCGGCCATGGGCGTGGCGCTCGCCGGCGTCTCGCTGCCGATCTTCTTCACCGGGCTCGCGAGCTTGGCCTTCTTCAGCTACGGCCTGGGCATCACCGCGTCCGGTGGCAGCTACGTCGGGATCACCGACGACCCGGCGATGTGGGCCTACGACCTGCTGCTGCCCTGGATCACGTTGGCCTTCCTGTACGCCGCCGGGTACGCCCGGCTCACCCGGGCGGGCATGCTCGAGACGATGGACGAGGACTACATCAGGACGGCTCGGGCCAAAGGCTTGCCCGAGCGCACCGTCGTGCTCCGGCACGGGTTGCGCTCGGCCCTGACCCCGATCCTGACGATCTTCGGGCTCGACCTCGGGCTGCTGCTTGGCGGCGCCATCCTGACCGAGAGCACCTTTTCGCTGCCCGGCATCGGCAAGTACGCCGTCGATGCGACCGTTAACAACGACCTGCCGAAGGTCCTCGGCGTCGTCATGGTGGGTGCGCTGTTCATCGTCGTGGCCAATCTTGCCGTCGACATCCTGTACGCCGTGATCGATCCACGGGTCCGGCTGTGACCCAGCGCGCCTTCCTGGAGGTGCGGGACCTGCGCATCCACTTCCCGACCGACGACGGCCTGGTGAAGTCGGTCGACGGCGTGTCGTTCAGCCTCGAGCGCGGCCGCACCCTGGGCATCGTCGGCGAGTCGGGTTCGGGCAAGAGCGTCACGAGTCTGGGCATCCTGGGCCTGCACAAGGGTGGCCGGGCCGTCACGACCGGCGAGATCTGGCTCGACGGGGAGGAACTGGTGGCCGCCCCGGCAGAGCAGGTGCGGCGGCTGCGCGGCAAGAAAATGGCGATGATTTTCCAGGACCCGATGTCGTCGCTGCACCCGTTCTACACGATCGGCGCGCAGATCATCGAGGCCTATCGGGTGCACAACGACGTGAGCAAGAAGCTCGCCCGCGCGCACGCCATCGACCTGCTCGGCCGGGTCGGCATCCCCCGCCCGGCGCCCCGGGTGGACGACCATCCGCACCAGTTCTCCGGCGGCATGCGACAGCGGGCGATGATCGCGATGGCGCTGTCCTGCAATCCTGACCTGCTCATCGCCGACGAGCCGACCACGGCATTGGACGTGACGGTGCAGGCGCAGATCCTGGACCTGATCAGCGACCTGCAGCGTGAGTTCGACTCGGCGGTCATCGTCATCACCCACGACCTCGGCGTCGTGGCCGAGGTCGCCGACGACATCCTGGTGATGTACGCCGGGAAACCGGTCGAGCACGCCGACACCGCTGAGCTGTTCGCGCGGGCCGAGCATCCCTACACCTGGGGGCTGCTGAGCTCGATGCCCCGGCTGGACCGCGACCGGCAGGACCGCCTCGTGCCCATCCCGGGCAGCCCACCAAGCCTGATCGACGTCCCCCCGGGGTGCGCCTTCTCGCCCCGTTGCGCCTTCGCCCAGCGGAACGCTGGTCGCTGCACCACCGAGGTCCCGGCGTTGCTGCCGTGCTCGCCCGGCCACCAGGTGGCGTGCCACCTCGAACCGGCGAACCGCCGCCAGCTCTGGGCCGACCAGATCCGGCCACGGCTGTGACCACCGCCGAGCCGCTGCTGAGGGTGACCGGACTGCGCAAGGAGTTCCCGGTGCTGCGCGGCCTGCTCCGGCGCCAGGTCGCGGCGGTCAAGGCGGTCGACGGGCTCGACTTCGCCGTCGACCAGGGCACCACCCTCGGCCTGGTCGGGGAGTCCGGTTGCGGCAAGACGACCACCGGCCGGCTGCTCACCCGGCTCGAGGAGCCGACCGGCGGCAGCATCGTGTTCGACGGCAACGACATCACCCACCTGTCGCAGCGCCGGATGCGGCCACTTCGGCGCGATGTACAGCTGGTCTTCCAGGACCCGTACTCCTCGTTGAATCCGCGGCACACCGTCGGCACGATCGTCGCGGCGCCGTTCAAGCTGCAGGGCGTGCAGACCGAGCACGGCACCAAGCGCGCCGTCCAGGACCTGCTCGCCCTCGTCGGGCTCAATCCGGAGCACTACAACCGTTACCCACATGAATTTTCGGGCGGCCAGCGCCAACGCATCGGGATCGCCCGGGCGATCGCGCTCAAGCCCAAGATGCTGATCTGCGACGAGCCGGTGTCGGCGCTCGACGTGTCGATCCAGGCGCAGGTCATCAACCTGCTCGACGACCTGCAGGACGAGCTTGGACTCACCTATGTCTTCATCGCGCACGACCTGTCGGTGGTCCGGCACATCTCCGACCGGGTGGCGGTGATGTACCTCGGCAAGATCGTCGAGATTGCCGACCGGGCCGCGCTCTACGAGCACCCGATGCACCCGTACACCCACGCGCTGCTGTCGGCGGTGCCGGTGCCGGACCCCACCCGGGCGCACAAACGCGAGCGGATCCTGCTCACCGGCGACGTGCCCAGCCCGCTCGATCCACCCCCCGCCTGTCGGTTCCACACGCGGTGCTGGAAAGCTCAGGACATCTGCAAGCAGATCGAGCCGCCGCTGCTGCAGCTCGCACCGGGCCACCAGGTGGCCTGCCACTTCGCTGAGGAGCGCGTGATCGTCTGATGGTGACCTTCCTGTCGATCGTCCTGATCGTGGCCAGTGCCCTGATGATCGTGCTCGTCCTGTTGCACAAGGGGAAGGGCGGCGGCCTGTCCAACATGTTCGGCGGCGGCGTCTCGTCCTCACTCGGCGGCAGCGCCGTCGTGGAGAAGAACCTCGACCGGCTGACCATCATCTGCGGGCTCGTGTGGGCGGTCTGCATCATCGCGCTGGGGCTCCTGCTCAAGCAGACCTGACCTAGACTTCGTCCACTCGCACGTACGACGAACCGCAAGGAGTACCCGTGGCAGGCGGCAACGCGATTCGTGGCAGCAGGGTCGGCGCCGGCCCGATGGGTGAGGCCGAGCGCGGCGAGGCGGCGCCTCGCCGGCGGATCGCCTTCTGGTGCGCCAACAAGCACGAGACCCGCCCGTCGTTCGCCGAGGACGCCGCGGTACCCGACACCTGGGACTGCCCGCGCTGCGGCTACCCGGCCGGCCGCGACAAAGATCATCCGCCGGCCCCGCACAAGACCGAGCCGTACAAGACGCATCTGGCCTACGTCCGGGAGCGGCGTAACCAGGAAGACGGCGAGGCCATTTTGGCCGAGGCCCTCGCCAAGCTGCGCGGCAAGTAGTCGGAGTGGTCGGACCGGCCTGTGCCGGCTGGCTGGCGCCGTGCCCCGCCGTACCGTCTCGAGGGTTGACGGGCTGGTCGACAAACAGCCCCACGGTCCTCGCGGCTGCTGGGATGGGTGACGGTGAAGTGCGCAAAGAGCACCAGCGGGCTCCAGGTAAGCGGACAATCCGGACGCGCTGACCGGTACGCCGGGCCCGCGGAGTCCGCTCCTGGCCCGTGACCGCACCCCGCTACAGCCGCCGCAGGTCGCGCGGCAACTGCGAGGCGGCTCCCTCGTCGAGCAGCCAGAGCGTCTGGGCGCGCCCGACCCCGCCTGCTGCCGGGATCTGCACCCGGCCGGCGCCGCTCAGCGCGACGGTGACTGCCGGGGCCTTGTCCGCCCCGGCCACCACCAGCCACACCTCCCGGGCCCGGCCGATCGCTGCGAAGCCCATCGAGATGCGGGTCGGCGGCGGCTTCGGACAGCCATGCACGGCCAGCACCGGCCGCTCGTCGTACGCCGCCGGGGACTCCGGGAAGATCGACGCGATGTGGCCCTCGGGCCCCATCCCGAGCAGCAGCACGTCGAACGACGGGACGGTGTCGCCCCCGGCCAGCAACTCATCGGCATAGCGGGCCGCTGCGGCGTCGGCGTCGTCACCGTCCGGGCCGCCGAGCGCCCCCATCGGATGGACCCGCGCCGGATCAAGATCGAGGCCGTCCAACAGCGCCGCCCGGGCCTGTCGGTCGTTGCGCTGCGGGTCGTCGGCGGCGACGAACCGCTCATCGCCCCACCACACCTCGACCCGCTGCCAGTCCACCGCGTGCCTGGCCGGCGCCTCGGCGAGCGAACGCAGGGCGTCGATGCCGATGCTGCCGCCGGTCAGCACGACCGACGCGGTGCCACGCAGGGCCTGCGCGTCGACGAGCCGGGTGACCAGCCGGGCGGCGACAGCTGCGGCGAGCACGCCCGGGTCGCGCGACACGACGACGACAGGCGCAGGCGCGGTCACAGGATCGTCATCGCGGGGTCGAGGGCGTCCATGTTGGCTGGGTCCTGCCAGACGTGCGACCGCACCGACGAGCGCTCGGACAGCCCGCTGAGTCCGGTCGCGGCACCGAGAGCCTCGGCGTAGGCCTCGTCAGCATCCAGCCGCCGCAACTCCTCGGCGAGCAGGTCACCCAGCTCGCGGCGGGGCAGCGGCATGGCCCGGTCGGGTTGCTCACTTCGGGAGAGCACGGCCGTCCGGCCGTCGGTACGCGAGATGCCGATCGTCGCGTCGGACAGCACCAGCTCGACCTCGGTCACGCCGGGCCCGGCGCTGTCGGAGACCGGGATGTCGACACCGAGCCGCGAGGACAGCCACCCGGCCAGCAGTGACCGGGAGGGATTGCCGGCCTCGCCCGACACCGACCCGGACTCCGGCCGACCGTCGATGGAGTCGTACGCCGAGGCACACAGGCTGCGCCACAGGGTCGTGCGCGCCCAGGCCAGGTCGGTGTCGCCCGGGGCGTAGTCGACGGCCCGCTGGTGCAGCGCCGCGGCCGGGTCGGCCGCGGCCACCGAGTCGGTGATCCGCCGGTCGGCGATCACCCCCAGCGGGTCGTGGGCGATCAGCTGCGGCGGGTCGCCGTACCACCAGGTGACGACCGGTGCATCCGGTGCGAGCAGCGGCAGCACGACCGACTCCGCGTGCAGGGCGAGCCGGCCGTACATCCGCATCACGACCGCCTCGCCGGGCCCGAGGCGCCCCCCGATCAGGACCTCGGCGTCGAGCCGCGGCTCCGGCGCATCCGGTCGCCGGCGGACCACGATCAGCAGCCGGCAGGGATGCTGCGCCGCGGCCTTGGTCGACGCCGCCTCCGCCTCGGCGACGTGCTTCTCGTCGACCACCACGACCAGGGTCAGCGCGAGGCCGGACGACACCGACCCGGCCTGCCGCCGCTCTGCGGCCAGCGCTTTGACGACGTCGGTGCCGGTCGTGTCCCACAGTGTCGTCATGCCCGCCTCCGGCGTGGTGCCGTCATGCCCGCCTCCGGCGTGGTGCCGTCATCGTCATGCCCACCTGCGCGGTCGGGTCGTCACGGTCGCCGCCACTGCCGGCCGTCGCGGGCCAGCATCTCGTCGGCGCCACGAGGGCCCCACTCACCGGCCCGGTAGCGCTCCGGCCCGTCGCCGGCGTTGCGCCACAGCTCCTCGATCGGATCGATCACCCGCCAGCTCTCCTCGACCTCTTCGTTCCGCGGGAACAGCGACGCGTCGCCGAGCAGCACATCGAGCAGGAGGCGTTCGTAGGCCTCGGGCGAGTTCTCGGTGAATGCCTCGCCGTAGAGAAAGTCCATCGCGACGTCACGGACCTCCATCGTCGTGCCCGGGACCTTCGAACCGAACCGCAGCGTCACGCCCTCATCGGGCTGCACGCGCACGACGAGCTGATTGGCGCCCAGCTCCTCGGTGTCGGACCGGCTGAACGGCAGGTGCGGCGCCTTGCGGAACACGATGCCGATCTCGGTGACCCGGCGGGGGAGCCGCTTGCCGGTGCGCAGGTAGAACGGCACGCCGGCCCACCGCCTGGTGTCGACGTCGAGGCGGACCGCGGCGTAGGTCTCGGTGCGCGAGTCAGCGGCGACGCCGTCCTCGGCGCGGTAGGCCTGGGCCCGTTCGCCGGCCAGCCAACCGTGGTCGTACTGCCCGCGTACGGCGTACCGGGCGAGGTCTTTGGGCAGGCAGATCGCCCCGAGGACCTTGCGCTTCTCGGTGCGCAGCGACTCGGCGTCGAAGTTGACCGGCTCGTCCATCGCGGTCAGGGCGAGCAGCTGCAGCAGGTGGTTCTGCAGCACGTCGCGGGCCGCGCCGGTCTCCTCGTAGAACGCGGCACGCGTGCCGATCCCGACGTCCTCGGCCATCGTGATCTGCACCGAGTCGATGTGGTGGGCGTTCCAGATCGGCTCGAACAGGGTGTTGGCAAAACGCAGGGCCAGCAGGTTCTGGACCGTCTCCTTGCCGAGGTAGTGGTCGATCCGGAAGACGTCCTGGGCCGTGAAGACCTCATCGACGAGCTCGTTGAGCGCGATGCCGCTCGGCAGGTCGTGACCGAACGGCTTCTCGACGACCACCCGGCGCCAGCTCTGCGTCTCGCGGTTGTCGGCCATGCCGGTGCGCTGCATCTGCTTGAGCACGGTGGGAAAGGCGTTCGGCGGGATCGACAGGTAAAACGCGGCGTTGCCGCCCGTGCCGTGGCTCGCGTCGAGATCCTTGAGCATCTGGGCGAGTTGGTCGAAGGCCGCGTCGTCGTCGAACGACCCGGGCAGGAACTTGGTGGCCTCGGACAGGCGTTGCCAGACCTCTTCGCGGAACTCCGTCCGCGCCCCCTTGCGGGCGGCCGCCTTGGCGATCTGCTCGAACTCCCCGTCGCCCCAGTCACGCCGGGCGAAGCCGAGCAACACGAACCCGGGCGGGAGCAACCCGCGGTTGGCGAGGTCGTAGACGGCCGGGATGAGCTTCTTGCGGGCCAGGTCACCGGTCACGCCGAAGACCACCAGCGCGCACGGGGTCGGCACTCGCGGAAGCCGGCGGTCGCGCGGGCCGCGCAGCGGGTTGCTGCTCACGACAGCGCCGTCACGACCTGGCCGAGACCGGCGAGGGAGCTCAGGTGCAGTCGCAGGACCGGCCGGCCGTGCTCGGCCAGCACGGTCGCGTCGCCGGAGGCCTGCGCGGTGATCAGCTCGCCGAAGGTGAACGGCCGGTCCGGGATCGCCAGGTCCTCGGTGACGGCGCCGGTGAGTTGCAGGAACGAGCCGATGGCCGGGCCGCCCTTGTGGAACTGTCCGGTCGAGTGCAGGAAGCGCGGCCCCCACCCGAAGGTCACCGGCCGGCCGGTACGCCGGGACAGTGCTGCGCGGACGCTGATGAGTGCAGCGTCCCGCTGCCGGTCGAGATAGGCCATCACGGACAGGTAGCCCTTCGGGTCGAGGGTCGCGAGCAGCGCCGCAACGGCTTGCTCGAGGGTGCTGGCGCCGTCGAGCAGGCCGGCGGTGCCGCGGACCTCGACGGCGCCGTCGACGAAGGCGGCCGGGTCGGGCCCGGGCCGGGTGTCGAGCAGGCCCCGGGCGGCCTTCTTGGCGCTCTCCACGTCGGGCTGGTCGAACGGGTCGATGCCGAGGACCCGGCCGGCCACCGCGACGGCGTACTCCCAGCCGAGGAACTGAGCGCCGAGCGGACCGCTGACGGCAGTCCCGGCGGCTGGGACCGGGCCGCCGATCCGTACGACGTGCACGTCGGCTGCGGGCTGGGCGAGCTCCGGGGCGTCGCTCCCGACGACGACCGGGAGCAGCCCCTTGCCGTGCTTGCCGGTCGACTCGGCGATGAGCTGCTCGGCCCAGTCGCCGAAGCCGAGCAGCTCACTGCCGGCGGCGTCGAGCACGACCTTGTCGCGGCCGGCGAGGCCACCGGCGCCGAGCGCGCTCGCGAGCAGCAGGGCCGGTCCGTCGTCCGCGCCGAGGGTCGGGGCGAGCGCCGCGGCGTCGGCGACGAGGCGGTCGACGTCGGCGCCGGCCAGCGCGCAGGGGACGAGCCCGAACGCCGTCAGCGCGCTGTAGCGGCCACCGACGTCGGGGTCGGCGAGGAAGACCGCCCGGTAGCCCTCCTGCTGCGCGAGCCCCGCGAACGGCGAGCCGGGGTCGGTCACCACCACGATCCGGCGGGCCGGGTCGATCCCGGCCGCGCTGAACGCCTGGACGAAGGCCCGCCGCTGGCTGTCGGTCTCCAGCGTGCCACCGCTCTTGCTGGACACCACGACGACCGTGCCGGCGAGGTCGCCGGTCAGCGCGGCGCGGACCTGGTCGGGGTGGGTCGAGTCCAGGACCGTCAGGGCGACACCGGCAGAGCGGCAGATGACCTCTGGCGCGAGCGACGACCCACCCATGCCGCACAGCACCACCCGGGTGACGCCCTCGCCGGCCAGCTCGGCGCGCAGGGCTTCGAGCTCGGGCAGCAGCGGCCGAGCGCGTTCCACCGCGTCGAGCCAGCCGAGCCGGACAGCGGCCTCCGGCTCGGCGTCCGGACCCCACAGCGATGCGTCCCTGGAGATGATCTTTGCCGGCACGCCGTCGGCCACCAACTCGGCGAGCACCGCCGGCTGGTTCGGCAGGCCGGCGACCTCGACCGTGACGGGACCGCTCACGGGCGCGACGCCGCGGCGGGCCCGCCGCCAGCGGGGCTGGTCGAGCCGTGGGCG
>JBKJOO010000135.1:0-8175 GCA_046595615.1 Mycobacteriales bacterium
TTGACCCGGGCCACCCAGCAGCTGGTGGTGCTCTCGACCGGGCCGCTGGAGGCCCTGCTCACCTGACCCGGCCGTCGCGGGCCAGCGGCGGTCCGCCCCGCAGCTGCCGCCGACCCACCGAGTGCGAGCAGCGCCGCGCGGACCTGCTCGACGTACGCCGGGTCAGTGCGGCCGCCGGACAGCAGGTGCTGTCGCCGCAGCGTCAGGGCTGCGGACGCATACACCCCTCGGCGGATACGGACGAGCGCGCCCCGAGCCAAGAGGGATCTCAATCGGCCTGCGGTGAGGCCGGCCCTGGCCAGCTCGGCCCGGCTGATCGCCCACGGGCCCTCGAACTCGTTGGCACCTGTGTCCATGGCGAGCAGGGTGCCGCGTCGGCAGGCGGATCCACCGGGCCCCTGTGAACAACTCCTGGGTCTGCTGCGGCACCGCTGGCCGGGGTGCGCCCGCACAACGACCACAACAGCAGCAAAGCGACGCCGATCCAGGCCGCCACCTACGTGCGGTAGGCGTGCGTGCGATGGACGCCCGTCCGCTTCCCTGCTGTTCTGGTCACGACCGCGGGCAGCCGGGCTGGTCACGACCGTGGGCCGTGGTTCCGGGCGCCGGACGACCGGCCGGCTAGAGGCCGAGGCCGCGGGCGATCAGCATCAGCTGTACCTCGGTGGTGCCCTCGCCGACCTCGAGGATCTTGGAGTCCCGGTAATGCCGCGCTACCGGGTAGTCGTTGATGAACCCGTACCCACCGTGCACCTGCGTGGCGTCGCGGGCGTTGTCCATCGCCGCCTCCCCGGCCACCAGTTTGGCGATCGAGGCCTCTTTCTTGAACGGCAGCCCAGCCAGCATCTTGGCGGCCGCGTCGTAGTAGCAGGTGCGGGCGACGTGGGCGCGCGCCTCCATCCGGGCGATCTTGAACGCGATGCCCTGGTGCTGGCCGATCGGCCGACCGAACGCCTCCCGCTCCTTGGCGTACTTCACGCTCTCATCGACGCACCCCTGCGCGGCGCCGACCGACAGCGCGGCGATCGCGATCCGCCCCTCGTCCAGGATGTGCAGGAAGCCGGCGTAGCCGCGCCCGCGCTCGCCCAGCAGGTTGGCCTCGGGCACCCGCACGTCGTCGAAGGAGAGCGGGTGGGTGTCGGAGGCGTGCCACCCAACCTTGTCGTACGCCGGGCCAGCGGTGAAGCCGTCGGTGGGTACCGGAACCAGGATCGAGCTGATCTCCTGCTGACCGGAACTGGTCCGCCCGGTGACCGCGGTGACGGTCACCAGCGAGGTGATGGTCGTCCCGCTGTTGGTGATGAAGGCCTTGCTGCCGTTGATCCGCCACTGGCCGTCCTCAAGCACGGCGGTGGTGCGCGTGCCACCCGCGTCGCTGCCCGCGCCGGGCTCGGTGAGGCCGAAGGCGCCGATCGCCGCGCCCGAGGTCAGCGACGGGAGCCACTGCTGTTTCTGGGCCTCGGTCCCGAAGCGAAAGACCGGCATGGCGCCGAGCGACACCCCCGCCTCGAGGGTGATCGCGACGGACTGGTCGACCCGGCCGAGCTCCTCGAGGGCCAGGCAGAGTGCGAAGTAGTCGCCGCCCATCCCGCCGTACTGCTCAGGGAATGGCAGCCCGAACAGCCCCATCTCGCCCATCTGCCGGACGACGTCGTACGGGAAGGTCCGGGTGGCGTCGTGGTGGTAGGAGACGGGCGCGACCACCTCACGAGCGAACTCCTCGACGGTCTTGCGAAGCGACTGCTGCTCATCGGTGAGCCGGGTGTCGAGCATCATGTCTCCTTGATCTGCAGTGCTTGTACGACGCGGGACGGGCTGGGCCGGCCGAGCTGCCCGGCCATCCAGGTGCTCGTCGCCACCAACGCGGTGAGGTCGACGCCAGTGTCGATCCCGAGGCCGTGCAGCTGCCACAGCAGGTCCTCGGTGGCCAGGTTGCCGGTGGCGCTCTCGGCGTAGGGGCAGCCGCCGAGGCCGCCGGCAGCGGCGTCGACGACGGTGACACCGTGTTGCAGGGCGATCAGCGTGTTGGCGAGGGCTTGACCGTAGGTGTCGTGGAAGTGCACGGCCAGCCGGTCGGCCGTGACCCCCTGCTGGGCCAGCGCGTCGAGCACCGCCACCACCTGCCCAGGGGTGGCGACGCCGATCGTGTCGCCGAGCGAGAGTTCGCCGATGCCCATGTCGAACAGTGTGCGCGCATGCCCGGCGACGACGGCTGGTTCGACCGGGCCCTCCCACGGGTCGCCGAAGCACATCGACAGGTAACCGCGCACCGCCAGACCCTCGGCGCGGGCGCGGCCGACGACGGGACGGAACATCGCCAACGACTCGGCCACGGTGCGGTTGAGGTTCCTGCTCGCGAACGCCTCGGTCGCGCTGGCGAAGACGGCGATCTCGCGCACCCCGGCGGCGATCGCCCGGTCGAGGCCCTTGCTGTTGGGCACGAGCACCGGCAGCCGCAGCCCAGCCGGCGCCGGTCCCAGCTCGGCCAGCAGCTGCTCGGCGTCAGCGAGCTGCGGCACCCACTTCGGCGACACGAAGCTGGTCGTCTCCACCGCCCGGAGCCCGGCCGCAAGCAGCCTTCGGACGAACTCCGCCTTGACCTCGACCGGTACGACGGTCCGCTCGTTCTGCAAGCCGTCGCGTGGGCCGACCTCGTAGACGGTGACCCGGGCGGGCAACCCGGCGAGTGGCGTCACGGCGTGACCTGGACGAGCAACTGGTCGACGGCAACCTGCTCGCCGAGCCGGACGTGCAGCAGAGCGGTGCCGTCGTACGGCGCAAGCAGGGTGTGCTCCATCTTCATCGCCTCCACCAGGACGAGGGCCTGCCCGGCGGTGACCAGCTCGCCGTGCGCGATCTGGACCGCGATGACGCTGCCGGGCATCGGACTGCGGACCTCGCCGTCGTGCGCACCCGCCGCCTGCTCGCGCAGCGTGCGGACCTGCTCTGACAGCGCCCAGGCCCCGCCGGCCGAGCCGACCCACACGGTCCCGCCGGCAGCGGCCGTGGCCCAGCGGCTGGTCGTGCCGTCGACGGTCAGCAGCACGTCAGGGCCGTCACGCAACGCGGTGCAGGTGCGGGGGGCCGCACCGTCGACGACGAGTTGGTCGCCGAGCAGGCTCAGCTCGGCCGTGCCGCCGCCGGGCAGGGCGAGCCGCCACGTGAGCGGCGCCGGACCGGCCGGGCGCCATCCCGTCGGCGTGTCCCACGGATCGGGGCCACCCAGACCGAGAAGCTCGCGCTGGGCGTACGCCGCGAGCGCCTCGAAGGGCACCTCGGCGGTCACCAGATCGTCCAGATGCCTCTCCACCAGACCGGTGTCGAGCCGCCCGGCCTGTACGTCGGGGTGGGCCAGCAGCGCTCGCAGAAATGCGGTGTTGGTACCGACGCCGAGCATCACCTGATCGGCGAGCGCCCGGTCGAGCCGGGCCAGCGCGGTCGCCCGGTCCGCGCCCCAGGCGATGACCTTGTTGAGCATCGGGTCGTAATGGCTACCGACGACACTGCCTGGCAGCAGACCGCTGTCGACCCGGATCCCTTGCCCGGCGGGCTCTTCCAGCCGGAGGACGGTGCCCCCGGTCGGCAGGAAGCCGCGCGCCGGGTCCTCCGCATAGGTGCGGACCTCGACCGCATGGCCGGTCATCGCGACCTCGTCCTGGGTGAAGGGCAACGGCAGCCCCGCCGCCACCCGCACCTGCTGCTCGACCAGGTCGATGCCGGTGACCAGCTCGGTGACCGGGTGTTCGACCTGCAGCCGGGTGTTCATCTCCATGAAGAAGAAGGCATCCGGCTCCTCGGCTGACACGATGAACTCCACCGTGCCGGCGCCGGTGTAGCCGACGGCGCGGGCGGTCTCGACGGCTGCGGCCCCGATCCGGGCGCGGGTGGCCCCGTCGAGCAGCGGCGAGGGCGCCTCCTCGACGATTTTCTGGTGCCGGCGCTGCAGGCTGCACTCCCGTTCACCGAGATGCACTGTGGTGCCGAGGGAGTCGGCCAGGACCTGCACCTCGATGTGCCGTGGTCGCAGCACGAACCGCTCGAGGAACAGCGTGTCGTCGCCGAACGACGAGGCCGCCTCGCGCCGGGCCGACGCGAGTGCCGCGGGCAATTCGGCCGGCTCGGTGACCATCCGCATGCCCTTGCCGCCGCCGCCGGCCGACGGCTTCACGAGGACGGGGTAGCCGACCTCGAGTGCGGCCGCGATGAGGTCGGGGTCGGTCATCCCGGGCTCGGTGCGCCCCGGTACGACCGGCACGCCGGCAGCCGAGACCGCCTGCTTGGCACGGATCTTGTCGCCCATGACCTGTACGGCGTGCACCGGCGGGCCGATGAAGACGACGCCGGCGGCCGCGCAGGCCCGGGCGAAGTCGGCGTTCTCGGCCAGGAAGCCGTAGCCGGGGTGGACGGCCTGCGCACCGGTCCGACGGCACGCGTCGAGCACCCGCTCGATCGACAGGTAGCTCTCCCGGGCCGGCGCCGGACCGAGCCGCACGGCGAGGTCGGCCTCGCGCGCGTGCCGGGCCCCCACATCGGCGTCGCTGTAGACCGCGATCGACCGGATCCCCATGCTTCGCAGCGTCCGCAGCACGCGCACCGCGATCTCGCCGCGGTTGGCCACGAGCACGGTGTCGAACACGACCCGCACCCTAGGCCGAGCCAGGTCGCATCGGTCGGTCGGCCGCCCCCAGCCCCCAGCCCCGGATGATCTTTGCGCAAGGAAGGGGTGGCCCCGCCCGTTGGTCACATCCGGAAAACGCCGTACCGAACTGGTTCCAGGGGGGCGTTCGCGGCCGCCGAGAGGGCCAGGCCCAAGACCGTGCGGGTGTCGAGCGGGTCGATGACGCCGTCGTCCCAGAGTCGCGCGGTCGAGTAGTAGGGATTGCCCTGGTCCTCGTACTGCGCCCGAACCGGCTCCTTGAAGGCCTCCTCGGCCTCGGTCGACCAGGTCCCGCCGTCGGCCTCGATCGCATCCCGGCGGATCGTCGACAGCACCGACGCCGCTTGGTCGCCGCCCATCACCGAGATCCTCGCGCCCGGCCACATCCACAGCAGCCGCGGCGAGTAGGCCCGCCCGCACATCGAGTAGTTGCCGGCGCCGAACGATCCGCCGATCACCACGGTCAGCTTCGGCACCCGGGCGCACGCCACGGCAGTGACCATCTTCGCGCCGTGCTTGGCGATGCCGCCGGCTTCGTACTCGCGGCCGACCATGAAACCGGTGATGTTCTGCAGGAACACCAGTGGCACCTGCCGTTGGTCGCACAGCTCGACGAAGTGTGCGCCCTTCAACGCCGACTCGCTGAACAGCACACCGTTCTTGGCGACGATGCCGACCGGATGCCCCTGGATCCGGGCGAATCCGCAGACCAACGTCGCGCCGTACTCCGCCTTGAACTCGTGGAACCGGCTGCCGTCGACCAGCCGGCCCACGACCTCGTGCACGTCGTACGGCGTCCTGGGGTCGGCCGGCACGACGCCGTACAGCTCTGCGGGGTCGAGCGCCGGCTCCTCCGCCGGCTCGACCTGCCAGGGCCGCGGCGCGCGTGGTGCGAGGGTGCCGACGATGGCGCGGACGATCCGCAGCGCGTGCGCGTCGTCGTCGGCGAGGTGGTCGGTGACACCGGAGGTCCGGCTGTGCAGCAGCCCGCCACCGAGCTCCTCGGCGGTGACCACCTCACCGGTCGCGGCCTTCACCAGCGGCGGCCCGCCGAGGAAGATCGTGCCCTGGTCGCGGACGATGACCGCCTCGTCGCTCATCGCCGGGACGTAGGCGCCGCCGGCCGTGCAGGAGCCGAGCACCGCCGCGATCTGGGCGATCCCCTGGGCGCTCATCGTCGCCTGGTTGTAGAAGATCCGGCCGAAGTGCTCCCGGTCGGGGAAGACCTCGTCCTGCTTGGGCAGGAACGCCCCGCCGGAATCGACGAGATACAGGCAAGGCAGCCGGTTCTGCAGGGCGACCTCCTGCGCGCGCAGGTGCTTCTTGACCGTCATCGGGTAGTAGGTGCCGCCCTTGACGGTGGCGTCGTTGGCGACGACCACACACTCGCGGCCGGCCACCCGCCCGATGCCGGTGATGATGCCGGCCCCGGGAGCTTCCCCGTCGTACATGCCGTGCGCCGCAAGCGGACTGAGCTCAAGGAACGCGCTGCCGCGGTCGAGCAGGGCGTCGACGCGTTGGCGGGGCAGCAGCTTGCCCCTGGCGACGTGGCGTTCGCGCGAGCGCTCGGGGCCGCCGAGCGCAGCCGTGGCGAGGGTGCTGCGCAGCTGCTCGACCTGGGCCCGGGTGGTGGCGACGTTGCGCGCGAACGCTTCGCTGCCGGGGTCGCAGGTCGAGCGCAGGACGGGCGCGTCCACGGGCGAGCTCCTCGGTCGGGAGCGGCAAGCATCCCCTAGATGTGGAAGGTGCTCCGGATCGACCGGGCCGTGGCGGCGGCGCGCAGCGGGGGTGTGCCTGACAGCTCGGCGGCGTAGCGCGTCCAGGAGTAGTGCGAGAACGCGGCCGAACTCACGACATGTGCGGTGCGCGGCGAGATGACGACGGTCAGCACCGTGTTGGGCCCGGACGTGTCGTCCTCGTCGAAGGTCACTACGATCGCGAGCCGGCCAGCGCGGTAGTCCGGCCCGCGCATGACAACCGCGAGCCAACTCCTGAGCCAACTGTCGGCAGTGCCCAGCGAGCAGTCGTGCGCGTCGTGGCACAGGTCCGGCACGAGCATGCCGACGGTGGGCAGCGTGCCGGCGTCGATGTCGTGCCGCAGGTTGCCGCCGGTCGTGGTGCCGGCCGGGACATCCCACCGGCGGCAGTTGGGCCGCTCCGCCCCGCTGGCGAAATAGGCCCAGGGGTTGTGCTTCACGGCGTACCGGCTGGTGCCGGTCGTCCCGCAGGTGCCCGACATCCCCTCGGCGTAGGTCTTCGCGGACTTGCCGTGCGACAGCGCCTGTCCGAACACGCTCGGGCCGCCGATCGGGTGCGCTGCCGGACCGGCGTCGTTCGTCACGGCGTACGACGAGCCGCCGGCGAGCGCCAGGTAGTTCGGGAGCGACGGGTGGGTCACTGCCTTCCAGGAGTTGGCGTAGCCGTAGGTGCGGGCCATCGAGGCCAGCCACGGCATGCCGCGCAGCGCGGAACCCTCGGTGTGGTTCTCCTCCACGATCGTGAGCACCTTGGTCGGCGTCGCCAGCGCCGCCTGGGCTCCGGCGGTGTCGATGGCCAGCGGGAGCACCAGCAGCAGGGCGAGGCCGGCGAGGGGGAGGCGGCGGGACATGCTGCCAGCGTGACACGAACCGGTGGGAAGGTGTGGACAACGGTCCGGTTGGGCAACATAGTTGCAACAGCAACCACACCCTCGCTCTGGAGCCAACCATGCCCGCTGTCACCGCCGATACCCTCACCCTCGGCCGGGTGCCCGCCCCCGGACTCGGCGACGTGGAGCGACCCGTGCGGTCCGTCACGACCGCGCCGCAGGGCCATGAGGGGGAGGGCTTCCCGGTCCGGCGCGCCTTCGCGGGCGTCGATGCGGGCGTGCTCGACCCGTTCATCATGATGGACCAGATGGGCGAGGTGGAGTACGCACCCGGTGAGCCCAAGGGCACCAACTGGCACCCGCACCGTGGCTTCGAGACCGTCACCTACATCATCGACGGCGCCTTCCAGCACCAGGACAGCCACGGCGGCGGCGGGATGATCACCGACGGGGCGACCCAGTGGATCACCGCCGGCGGCGGCATCCTGCACATCGAGACGCCGCCGGCCGAGCTGGTGGTCAGCGGCGGCACGTTCCACGGCTTCCAGCTGTGGGTCAACCTGCCCGGCAGGGACAAGATGACGGCCCCGGCGTACCAGAACCTCGAAGGCAGCGAGGTCCTCCTGCTGGCGTCGGCCGACGGCGGCGCACTCATCCGGGTCATCGCCGGCGACGTCGCCGGACACCGCGGGCCGGGTTCGACGCGCACCCCGATCTCGCTCGTGCATGCGTCGGTCACCCCCGGTGCCCAGCTGTCGCTGCCGTGGGAGCCGCGCTTCAACGCCCTCGTGTACGTGCTGTCCGGCCGCGGCCGGGTTGGGGCCGAGGGACGACCGCTGCAGACCGGTCAGCTCGCCGTGCTCGGCGCCGGCGACCGGATCACTGTGCAGGCCGACGACCGCCAGGACAACCGGCACCCGGGCCTGGAGCG
>JBKJOO010000191.1:0-6808 GCA_046595615.1 Mycobacteriales bacterium
GTGGGACCAGACGCTGACCGAGATGTTCGCCGGTCCGACCGCCGAGCGCGCCAGGTCCGAAGCGGTCCGCATCGCCGGACGCATGGTCCAGGACCTCACCGGCACCCTCCGACCCCAGACAGCACCGCTTCACGCGATGCCGCAGGCAGCCTCGTGACCCAGCTCCCGATACCACCCACTCTCCCTTCCGCGGTGAGTTACCGGACCCAGCTCACCATCGGAGAGGACATCATCGACCGCCTCCCCTGGGCAGGTTCCGTCCGGTCACACACGGCATCGCGCCCCTCGTCCGGGTCGACCGGGAACGCTGGTCCAACCCTGCTGTGGCTACAACGCCCACCCGGCCGAGCAGATGAGTCACCACCTCACGATGCTCGCGTTTGACTTGAACGACGAGTCGCTCACCTTCGGCCCACGAGCTCTTCGGCTTAAGCAATCGCTCTAGACCCCAACAGGAGGATCCCTATGAACAAGATGTCCTTGACAGCGCTGGTCCGCGAACACCTACTGGTCGCCGAGAGCGCGAGCAGCGGTCGCAGCTCCCACACCGTGTACGGCGGCCACGAGCACGTCCTACGCCAGACCCTCATCGCGCTTGCCGCCGGGCAGTCCCTCGAGGAGCACGCCAACCCTGGCGAGGCCACCGTCCACGTGCTCCACGGCCACGTGAAGCTCACCGGCGGGGGCAGCACTTGGGAAGGATCCCCCGGTGACCTGCTCATCGTCCCCGACGCGGTCCACTCCTTGGAAGCTACCAAAGCCTCCGCCGTACTCTTGACGGTCGGCCTCCACCGGAGCTGACCGACGCTAGTTCAGCCCGGACGTGGGAGGGACTTGACGAGGCTCCCCAGCCAGCTTTTCGACTCCTCGGCGACATAGACAGATGCCTCGGCGTGCCCCGTGGTGCGCGCCATTCTCCCGAGTGGGTCCTGAATCAGATCGTTGACGCCTGCAACTTCGATGGTGTCCACGACCACACGACCGGCCCGCGATGCAGATCGCCGGACCGAGGGCTGTACATGAAGGGTCGAAGGGCCCTAGCGTGCCGCTGAACGGGGCAACAGCATCAGTTGATGAAGATCCGTCACAGGACCGCTGACGACCATGAGCTCGCCCTCGGCTCAGCCATCGAACAGGTCAAGGCGACGACCGGGAAATTGCAACGTACCCGCATGGCGTCGTCGCGGCTCACTGACGTTCGGCGGGATTTCGCTGCCGCAGAGGCTGCGGTCGATGGCGCCATCAGGATCGCGTTTGACGGCGGCGCGACCGATGCGCCAGTTCTGCGATGGCTTCGTGACAGGCGGGAGTTACTCCTGATGGCTGAACTGTCGACCTCCGGCCTGGATGTTCCGGACTGTGCCCAACCAGCGTCGCTTGGTGCGGACGGTCCCGCAACGGCTGGCCTGGACTTCGAGCGGGAGGCTTCCGTCCCGGGCCACGCTCACGGACTGGACCTGGAAGCCGCCCTCGATCCCCGCACCCGAGCTGTGGCGGGCGCCCCTGGTCCGCACCTCCCGCCCAGCCGAGCCCCACACCGGCATCCGGAGGAACCGGGTACCCCGTGCGACTCCACGCAATACCATCCAACCAAGCCACGGACGATCGTGTACGGCGACTTCAGCAATCTTCGCTCTTACCTCGCCAGTATCCTGGCCGATACCCTTGTCGGCACTGACGCCGCCGTAGAGTGGCGCGCAGTCCAGCATCATCCCCGGCTTCCCTTCCCTGGCCTGCGACTGGATGAGGCGGCGCAGCAGTGCCTCGCAGCCGAGTGGCTCGAGTGCAGGCCGCTGCTCAGCGAGGACCTGACCGTGAGGTACCGGCCCAGGACGTTCATCCCGAACACCCAGGCGACGGTCGCCGCATTTGCGGAGGCCAACGACGCGGGCGTGGGCGATGAGGTCCGCCAGCTCCTGTTCAATGCTTATTGGGCGAACGGGGACGACATCGGTGATCCCGAGGTGCTGCGGCGGCTTGTCGCGGCGCCCTTGCGACGGGGCACGTCGACCGCCCGGCCGGTGGCCCAGTCGGGATATGCGGTGACGTTGGCGCACGGGCCTGTCACGAGCGGCGCGTATCGGCGGATTCAAGCCTGGAACCAGGATTGGCATGAAGCTGGCGTCCGCGATGCATCGGAGGTCATCTTGATCGACAAAGCGGGACAGGTGTTCGCGGGCCCAAAGGCGCTGCTCGAATTGGTAAGTGCCGGGCGGGCCGCTTCCGCGTCGAAGCTGTCTCCCGCTCTCTAAGCGCCGGCGCTCGCTGAGTTCACTCACGCGGGATCCCAAGGTCCTCATGGACCGTGTCGGCCGCACGGGGATCATCCCCATCCAGTGACACCTCAACTCGAGCGGGAACCACAGGCCTGAACCGAAGCCGGTACGTCACGTCAATCGCCCTGAGTTGTATGGAGGCTGGGAGGTCGGACGTCCCAAGGGGATGGCGGGACGCCCGACCGGCTCCGGCTACTACCTACCAGTTGGTACGGGTGGGGTGCTGGTCTTCTCGCAACCGCATTCCTTGCACATAGCCGCCTCCCTTCTTCGGTGTAAGGCACCCGCTGGGTCAGTGCGGGCGCGCAGGCTGGGGTGTCGCCGCCGATGTCCTGCCAGGTGGGACGTCCAGCGGTGGCGTCGAGGTTCGACTCGCGTTTGGCTGCCGGGGTCCTCGTCGGGCCCGGATGGCGAGGATGAGCCCGCGCTCGAAAGCAACGGCGAGTGCATCCGGCAAGGACTCCGCTTCGGTGCCAGGGTTCGGGACCGAGCGGTAGTCCACTTCAGGAGAAGCCTGACGATGCCGGTGGTGAGCGCGTCGGCCATCGCCAGGATCTGGCCGTGGACCTGCCGTCGTCGGCAATGTCAGCGGCGGACTTGCCTTGGAGCTGGTCGACTGCCTCGGCGAGGTTGTCGTCGAGCTGGTCGCGCACGAAGCCGAGGACTCGTGCAGTGGCCGAGATCATGGTCCGGACGTGGGATGGCAGGCCAGGTTCCTCGGTGGCGGACGGGCGCGGTGGAGCTGCTCATGAGCTGATCGAGTCGCGCAGGAACACCTCGAGGGGGATGTCGGGGTCGGCGAGCCGGGCAGGGTCGATGACGGCGCGTTCATGGATCAACTGCTGGATGGGGGTGGTGACGTCCCAGACGTTCGCGTTCATGCCGGCGACGACGGCACCCTGGTGGAGCCAGAAGGCGATGAACTCGCGGCTGGCGGGGTCACCGCGGAACACGACCTGGTCCCCGGCCTGGGCGTGGCCGGAGTACTCCATCCCGAGCTCGAACTGGTCGGAGAAGAAGTACGGGATCCGCTCGTACGCCGTGGGGTTGCCGAGCATGTTCGGGGCCGCTGCGATCCCTTGGTTGAGGGCGTTGGCCCAGTGCTCGACCCTCAGGTGCTTGTTGAACAGCGGGTGCCAGCAGTTGGCGGCGTCGCCGGCCGCGAAGATGTCGGGGGCGCTGGTGCGCAGGTGTGCGTCGACGACGACGCCGTTGTCGACGGTGAGACCCGCTGCGCTGGCGAGCTCGGTGCGGGGGGTGGCGCCGATGCCGACGACCACAAGGTCGGCAGGGATGCTGCGGCCGTTCGTGGTACGGACCTCCTGGACGCGGCCTGTTCCGTGCAGGGACGCGAGGCCGTGACCCATGAGCATCGTGACGCCGTGCTCGCTGTGCAGAGCGTGGTAGACCGCTCCGACCTCAGCTCCGAGTACCCGTTCCAGCGGCACGCTCGCGGTGTCGAGCATCATCACTGGCAGCCCTAGGCTTCGCAGCGACGCGGTGACCTCGGCGCCGATCCAGCCGGCTCCGATGACCGCAACCGAAGTCGCCTGCGCGGCAGCGGCCTTGAGTAGCTCGGTGTCGGCGAGGCTGCGCAGGTAGTGGACCCCGTGAAGGCCGGCGCCGGGGACGTCCAGCCGCCGGGGGCTGGCGCCGGTGGTGAGCAGCAGCTGGTGGTAGTCGACGCGTTCGCCGGCGTCCACGACGACCTGGTGGGCGGCGGGGTCGATCGCGGTGACGGTCGTGGAGGTGCGTACCTCGACGCCCTGTTCGCTGTACCAGGAAGTGCCGTGCAGGTAGACGTCGTCGAGGTCGGCTTGGCCGGACAGGTAGCCCTTGGACAATGGTGGCCGCTGGTAGGGATGGACGGGTTCCTCGCCGATCAGGAGGATCCGCCCGGCGAACCCCTGGGTCCGCAGCGCCTCGGCGGCCTTCGCACCGGCCAGGCTGGCGCCGACGATCGCGATGGTCTTGTTGGTCATAAGAGGTCCTGTCTGCACTCCTAGGAGGAGAGATCGGGGTGGGTAGTGGTGTCAGCGGCCGACGCCGGTGAGGGCGAAGAACTCGCTGCGGGTGGCGGCGTTGTCCCGGAGCAGCCCGTGCAGGGCTGAGGTGACGGTGTGGGAGCCGTGAGCGCGTACCCCGCGTAGGGACATGCACTGGTGCTCGGCTTCGAGCACGACGGCGACGCCCTTGGGTTGCAGGCTCTGGTGGAGGCAGTCGGCGACCTGCTTGGTGAGCTGTTCCTGGACCTGCAGGCTGCGGGCGTAGCGGTCCAGGACCCGGGACAGCTTGGACAGACCGAGGATGCGATTGCCCGGGAGGTAGCCGATGTGGGCAACGCCGGTGAAGGGCAGCAGGTGGTGCTCGCACAGCGACTGGAACGGCAGGTCCCGGGCCAGGACGAGCTCGTCGTAGCCCTCGTCGTTGCCGAACGTGGTGAGGGTGAACGCCTCCGGGGTGAGCATCTCGGCGTAGGCGGCGGCGACCCGGTGCGGGGTCTCGCGTAGGTGCTCCGAATCGGGGTCCTGGCCGAGTGCGGTCAGGAGCGCGCGAACGGCTGCCTCAGCGGCGGGCACGTCGACCGGGGCGGCGTCGCTTACGAGCCGCAGGTGCCCTCCGCCGTCGGGGGACGGCCGGTGGGAGCTGCCCTGGACAGGGGTGCTGGTCGCGGTCACAGTCATACTCCTGGCGGACGTGCGGGAGGCTGGGTCAGCGTCGCGGGCGCGTCGCCGTGGTTGTGGTGATGCAGGGACAGGAACCGTTCGGGGTGCGGGAGCTGGTCGCCCCCGTCGTCGAGCCAGCTGCCGGTGGCGCGGCGGGCCCGCTCGGTGAGCTCGGTGGCGTGGCCGAAGTCCGCGGAGGAGATGCCGAGCGGGCAAAGCGGCGGCAGGACGTGCAGTTCGGCATGCTCGGCGAAAGCGGTCACGTCGTGGATCATTCGTTGCTGGGTGAGGAAGCTCAGGGCCTGCATGGCGGAGGCGAACGGGCTCGCCGGAGGCGCGGTCAGCGCGCAGGCCACTCCGGTGGGGAGGACGAAGATGCGGTCGGCGCCTAGGGCCACGGCCTGGGAGATCGCCGCGTTGTTCGCCAGCCCGCCATCGACGAGGACCAGCCCGTCACGGCGCACGGCGGGCAGCAGCCCGGGGATCGCGGTGCTGGCCAGGACGGCACTGATCGCGTCACCGGTCGACATCAGAACCTCCTCTCCGGACAGCAGGTTGGTGGCCACAACATGGACCGGGATCGGCGCGTCTTCGAGCAGCCGGTAGGTCAGGTTCTTGCTGACCAAGGCGCGCAGCCTGTCGGAGGAGAAGATCGATTCGCGGGTCCCGGCCAGGGCCAGCAGCTGCCGCCGGGGGCTGAGCGGGAAGATGTCGCGGCGCCGGATCCGGGCCCAGGATTCGGCCAGGATGTCGAGGGAGTCACGGCTGGTGCCATGGCCGGCCAGGTAACTGGCGTTGAGGGCACCAGCCGACGTGCCGACGAGCAGGTCCGGGGTCTCGCCGCGCTCGGTGAGGGCTTGCAGCATGCCGACCTGCACGGCACCGAGGCTGCCGCCCCCTGACAGGACGAACGCGGTGGCCATCGCCGGTCCCCGCTCCTCGGCCGGCTGCTAACGACGGCTCGGGTGGCGCCCGGTGGGGAAGGCGGTCGCCAGCCGGGCCAGGGTCAGCGCCGCGAGCAGCAGACCGAAGTCGCGCAAGGCGACGTCGCCGTAGCCACCGATGCTGACCAAGTTGACGATGATGCCCAGCAGCCACGCGGCCACGAGGTAGCCACCGAAGCGCGGCACGATCAACACCGCCAGACCGGCCACGATCTCGATCGCCCCGACCGCGAACATGGCCTGGTGGGCTGTCCCCGGGACCAGGTCGTTGACCCACGGGGCCAGGTACTTGTCCCAGTTGGTGAGCACGTGCGCGAACTTGTCGACACCGAACAGGATCGGGGCGACGGTGAACCCGATGCGCAGCAGCCAGAACGCCTGGAACGTGGGGTCAGTCCTGATCTGCTCCCCCCTGGTTAGAGTTCCGGTCACTGCCGTCGGGGTGGGGGTGCTGGTGACACTCATGATGTTGCCCTTCTCTCTAACGGATATTAGAATGGACGTTAGACCCGAGCTTTTCTAACGTCAAGGCTTCTCTCCGTTAGATCTCTCTCCCGACGCAGTACAGGAGCGTGGCCGTGAGCACCGAGGACTTCGACAGACGGGTGTCGAGCATTGCTGCGCTCGCCGAGCCGGTACGCCGGGCGCTGTACCTCTACGTCGTGGACCAGCCTGCGCCGGTCGGCCGGGAGCAGGCCGCGACGGCAGTGGGAGTCGCGCACCACGTGGCGAAGTTCAACCTCGACAAGCTCGAGGAGGAGGGGCTGCTCGAGGTCGAGTTCGCCCGCCCGCCTGGCCGCCGCGGGCCCGGTGCTGGCCGCCCGGCGAAGCTGTACCGGCGCGCCTCTCGCGAGATCGAGGTAAGCCTGCCGGAGCGGCGCTACGACCTCGCTGGGCAAGTCATGGCAACAGCTATCGTCAC